>JBOFCU010000039.1:0-5676 GCA_051646285.1 Beijerinckiaceae bacterium | reverse complement strand
GATGAGATTGTGCGGGATCACATTCTGGCGTGCGGGAGGATGCGCTTGAATCATGCGCCATCATGGCCTCGTGTCACAGCCCATCACAAGAGCGTGCGACTCTTGCGCGCAACCTTTGCACACCAGCCAGCCTGTGCTTCGCTTTTTAACGGTGCCTGCGCTACAAGGGCGCGCCTGCAAACCAGAGAGATACGAAGCGCGATGCCTGATGTCAGTTACCCATGGGCTTTTGTGGCCGGCCTGTTGAGTTTTCTCAGCCCGTGCGTGCTGCCCCTGGTGCCGCCCTATCTGTCCTATCTGGCCGGGGCGACGCTCGACCAGTTGTCTGATGATGCGGACAGCGCAACGCACCGCCGTGCGCTGACGGCAGCGGTATTTTTCGTGCTTGGCTACACCTCCGTGTTTGTTGCCCTGGGCGCCAGCGCCTCACTGATCGGTGCGCTGGTGCGGCAATATATGGATGTGCTGGCGATGATCGCCGGTGTCCTGATCATCATCATGGGGCTGCATTTTCTCGGATTGTTCAAGATCGGTTTTTTGTACCGCGAGGCGCGCGTGCAGGTGAACAAGCCGGCGGGATTTTTCGGGGCCTATGTCATGGGGCTGGCCTTTGCCTTTGGCTGGACGCCCTGTATCGGCCCAATCCTCGGCGCGATTTTGAGTTTTGCCAGCTCTGGCGATACGGTTTTATATGGCGCATCATTGCTGGCGGTTTATTCGGCCGGTCTGGGCATTCCGTTTCTGATCGCCGCATTTGCGATGGGGCCGTTTGTGCGTTTCCTGAAAAAATTCCGGGCGCATCTCGGCACTGTTGAAAAAGTCATGGGTGTGCTGCTGATCCTCACCGGCATCGGATTTTTGACCGGCTCGATGGCAACGGTCAGTTTCTGGCTGCTGGAAACTTTTCCGGCGCTTGGCAAGCTGGGATAAAATGGCAGCGATTGCTGTAACGGAAAAGCCGGGCTGATGCCCGGCTTTTTTTTGGCGCATGTATCGCTGGCTTCAGTGTAAGCGCATATCCTGCTCACACCTTCGCAAGAATGGTCTGAATATCGGCCAGCGTTGCCTTTTCGGCGTCACTCACCTGTGTGCCGCCAAAACCGAGGAAGCCGCCTTCACTTGCGGCATTGGCGGTTGCGTCCGCTATGGCTGCAATGAACGTCTTGTAGGCCTGCGCCTCGCCGGGCGCTTTTGCGTTGATGATCGCGACCGCTTCCGACAAACCGCCGAGCGCGCGTGTTTTCATGTCTGTCCGCTGTGCGCCGGCCATGCGGGCCGAGACGGTGCTGCGCGCTGCGGTGCGGCCTTCGCCCGTTGTAAAATCCTGCGCGATGGCCTGCATCAGCGGATTGGACGGGTTTTGCGTCTGCTCCATCAACAGCCGGCCACCCGCCATGCCTTCTTTCAACAACCCAAGAATACCGCTGGGTTCGGCAGCCGTGACGGCGACGCCTGACAACAGCACGCTGCCCAGAAGGGTGTTCCATTCCTCAGGGGTGAAAGATGATTTATCGGCCATGGAGTGCTCCTTGGGATGCTCCCGCTGCGAAACGCGCGTGCAGCATACCAACGCATGAAATGGCCGGGCGTTCCAGCCCTATGATTGGCGGCTGTCATTGACAAAGCCGGGATTGGCCATCGCGCCCGCGCCGCTCGCTGTCAAAATGCAGATGGCTGGCATGGGCCTTGTCTGATCCCGGCCCAAGCACAGTGGTAAACCAGCCGCAGGCCGCCTTGCGCATGGCTGCAATAAATTCTTCCTGTGCAGCGTTGGCGGGTGTTTCTATCACCACTTTGACCGGGCCTGCTTCCAGACGCATGATATCAACTGCCAGCCCTCGACCGTGCGCTGATATTTTCGCGCCCGCGACGCGGTTGCGCCCCCGGCATTCATATCCCGGCCCCGTCGCAATCATTGTCATGTCATTGGCGAAATGATGCCGGGCCAAGGGCTGCACAAGATCACGCGCGTAGGATGAAAAGAGTATGGCTGCGCGGCAATCCAGCACGGGCCGGTCCGGCAATGTAATCGTTGATGCGATGGTCTTGATGCGCGTCAGCCGGACAGGCGTGGCCACGCTGCATTCCGTGTTTGCTGCGGCCGGCACGTGTTCGCGTGAGAATTCTGCGCCCAATTGTGTGAGCTGCGCGTGGCATATTTCCCTGTCAACAATAAGCGTGGCATCGGGCTGCGTATTGGCGGAAGCGTTGTCCTTCGCAGGCTGGGCCGTGCCGGCAGGCACTGCATGACGGCTTTTCGGATCAGAATATTTCCTGTCTGTGTTATGCTGCGCTGTTTGCGCCATGGCCTGTGCGGGGCCAGCAGCGTGGGCTATGCCTGAATATAGCGTGGCTGCAACAACAGCGCTTGTGATGGCCACTCCGCCCATCCCATTTTAACGCGCGCAGCGGAGATATGTTCCGGCACGGCGGCAGGTTGAGAGTGGCTGGCCGGTTACCGCATGCCCTCGCGTGCCGGAGAAAATGGCACCGGGTCAACGAAGGGGATGTCACCGCAGATCATTTCCGTCAGCAGCCGCCCGGTCACGGCGGCCAGTGTCAGGCCATGATGGGCGTGACCGAAAGAAAACCAGAGATTTTTATGGTTTGGTGCTGCGCCAATCACCGGCTTCATGTCGGGCGTGCAGGGGCGGCACCCCATCCAGGGTTCAGCATCGACACGCTCACCGAGGGGAAACAGGTCTTTGGCAATCGGCTCGGCGCGGGCCAGTTGCACGGGCGTGCGCGGTGCATCGCGCAGCGCAAATTCTGCGCCGGTTGTGAGGCGGATGCCCCTGGCCATCGGTGCCAGAAAATAGCCACGCTCAATATCCAGCATGGGGTGGTTGAGCACTGCGTTGCCTGTTGGCTTGTAATGCATGTGATAGCCGCGCTTCACCGCAAGCGGCAGATGATAGCCGAGTTTTTTGGTGACCAGATCAGCCCATGGGCCAAGCGCAACCACGGCAGCACCGGCATCAACCACGCCGGCCTGTGTGCTGACCGTCCAGCGCTCGCCCTGCGGCTGCAAGGTGCCGGCATCACCCATGATGAACTGGCCGCCGAGCGCTTCAAACTGGGCGCGATAGGCCACCGTCAAGGCATGAGGATCGGACACTGAAAGGGGATCGGTAAAATGCAAACCGCCAATGATGGCGTGCGACAGATGCGGTTCAGCCTCACGTATGCCTGGCGTATCCAGCGCGCGGGAATGGATACCGAAATCTTTCCACCATTCCTCGGCTTCCGCCAGCCGCGCATCCTGTTCCCTGGCCGTGCGGAATATCTTGAGCCAGCCGATCGGCCGCAGCAGGCTGGTGGCCTTGGCGGCGATGGCCAGCGTTTCATGTTCGCTGACGCAATGGGCAATCAGGGTTTCATATTCGCGCGCAATGGCCTTGTGGCGCGCAGAGCGTGAGTTGAGCCAGTATTTCCACAGAAACGGCGCCAGCCGGGGCAGGGCAGACGCATGATAATGGGCATCAATCGTGCGGTTGGTGGCGTAGCGCAGCAGCGCACCGAAATCGTGCGGGAAGCCGTAGGGATAAACCCCCTCGCGCTGGATCAGCCCGGCATTGCCAAATGAGGTTTCCTCGCCAGCCCCGCGCTTGTCGACCAGCACCACCGCGCGGCCGCGCATCTGCAAATGCAGCGCCACCGACACACCGACAATGCCTGCACCCAGAACGACAATATCGGCCTTCATGGTTCACTCCGTTGTCCACCGCATGAATCTAGTCGCAAAAGGCTTAATGCGCCAATCATGCAGCCACATCCGTTTTGCATGGTGGCCTGCATGGTTCAGGCCGGGAATGGTCTGGCCTGTCTGCGGGCCGTGGGATAATCAGACCTATGCAACTGCTCCAAATCCCCTTGCGCGCGCTGGCGTTTCTCGGACGCTATGGCACGCAGGCGTTTGCCTTGTCACTTTTGGTGGGATTTGCGCTGCCGCAACTGGCAGAGCCGGTCCGGCCATTGCTTGGCGTGATTATTTTCACCTTCATCACCGTGAACATGATGCGGGCCGATTTGCCGGCCTTGCGCAAACTCGCCAACCGCCCGGCGGTGCTGTTTTTCGGGACTTTGTGGGTGACATTCCTGCCTGCGGCTGTGATCGGCGCCGGTGTGTGGATGGTGGGCCGCGCGGCGTTTGATCCGGGCCTGCTGCTGGGGCTGGCCGTCGCGGCAGCGGCACCGCCGCTTGTCGCCGCACCGGCCTATGCAATGCTGCTTGGCTTTTCCAATGCCTTGCCGCTGCTGCTGCTGGTGCTCGGCATGATCATGACACCGATTGTTGCACCGCTGCTGGCGGATGCTGTTGCGGGCGCTGCCGTGCCGATTGATCGGTATGGGCTGATGATCCGGCTGGCTGTCTTTTTGTTCGGCGCGATGGGCGTTGGCCTGCTGATCCGCCGCCTTGTTGGCACGGGCTTTCTGACATCACGCAAATCCGAGCTGGATGGCATTGGGGTTGTGCTGTTTTTCATTTTCGCCATTGCGCTGGCCGAAAGTGTCGGCTCGGCGTTCCGTGATGCGCCTGCGCGTGCCCTGTCCTACAGTGCGCTCGCCTTCGGGCTGTCAGCGGTCTGCTTTGCGCTGACGCTGCTGGTCTGGTCGCGCATCAGCCGGGAAGATGCGCTGACGCTGGGCTTGACCACATCCTTGCGCAACACCGGCCTGATCATCGCGGTGATGGGCGTCAACGAGGTGCCGCCTGCCACCTTCCTGTTTTTTTCGCTGTTGCAGTTCCCGATTTATTTTGCGCCGCAGCTGGTCAAGCCCATCGCCGCCTGGGCGCACCGCAAACCGCGCTAGATCGTCCGTATTATTTTTCCTGCGCCAGTGCGCTGAAAAAATCATCTGCCAGCTTGGTGGCGTGATTGGCAGCGGGCACACCGGCATAAATGGCGGCCTGCAAGATGATTTCCTTGATGTCGTTATGCGTCAGGCCATTGTTGAGGCCCGCGCGCAGATGCAGCTTGTATTCCTCCCAATGGCCAAGCGCGATCATGGTGGACAGCACCATGCAGGAGCGCGTCTTGCGATCAAGGCCGGGCCGGGTCCATATCTCGCCCCAGGCGTAACGGGTGATGAGATCCTGAAATTCGCCGTTGAAATCGTTCAGCCTGGCGTTGGCCTTATCCACCCATTCATCGCCCAGAACAGCGCGCCGCACTTTCATGCCCGCCGCGTGGCGTTGCTTGTTGTCCATGGCTGACGCTCCTATTTCGAGGACAGGAAGTCTTTCAGCGCGGCATTGAAATCATCCGGCTGTTCGATGTTGGAAATATGGGCCGCGTCGATTTTCACCAGCGCCGATCCCTTGATGGCTTTTTTCATTTCATCGCTGCGCTCGGGCGGTGTCGCCGGGTCTTTTTTGCCGGCAATGATCAGAATTTTCTTGTCGATGCCGCGGATCGCCCAGCGCTGGTCCATATCACGAATGGCGGCGGCGCTGGCGCAATATCCTTCTGCCGGCGTTGCAGCGACCATCTTGCGCAAGGCCGCATTCACCTTGGGATCACGCTCCAGAAATTTGGGTGTGAACCAGCGCTGCAATGTGGCGTCGGCAATCACCTCCATGCCGCCCTGGCGCACGGCGGCAATGCGCGTGTTCCACAAATCTGGCGGCCCCATTGACGGGGCGGTGTTGGCCAGCACCATTTTATGAAAGCG
>JBOFCU010000275.1:0-3801 GCA_051646285.1 Beijerinckiaceae bacterium | reverse complement strand
GAACACAATTGCGGCATGGATGACGTGCATGGTGCCTTCGGGCGCGATTATCGCTTCGCGCAGGAAGCGAAGGCGGAAGATATTCTTGCTGTTGCCCAGCAGGCCACCTTTCAGGGCTACCGCCGCAGCAATGGCAAGGCCGGCACACGCAATTATATCGGGATTCTGACCTCGGTGAATTGCTCCGCATCGGTGGCAAAATTCATGGCGCTGGAAATCGAGCGCAGTGGCATATTAAAGGATTATCCCAATATCGACGGCGTAATTCCCCTCGTCCATGGCGGCGGCTGCGCGCTGGATGTGAAGGGCGAAGGCTACGAGGTTTTGAAACGCACCCAGTGGGGCTACGCCACAAATCCCAACATGGCCGGCGTCATCATGGTCGGTCTGGGATGCGAGGGATTTCAGATCAGCCGCTGGAAAGAGGCCTATCAAGTGCAGGAAAATGACCTGTTCCGCACCATGACCATCCAGGAAGTCGGCGGCACGAAAAAAACCGTGATGGCCGGCGTTGACGCCATTAAAACCATGCTGCCCATCGTCAACAAGGCAAAGCGTGAAACCATTCCCGCCAGCGAACTGGTTCTGGCCCTGCAATGCGGCGGGTCGGATGGATATTCCGGCATTACCGCCAACCCGGCGCTGGGCGCGGCGGTTGATTTGCTGGTGAAACATGGCGGCACCGGCATTCTCTCGGAAACGCCGGAAATTTATGGCGCGGAACATCTGCTCACGGCGCGCGCGAAAGATGAGAAAACGGGCCGCGATCTCGTCGCCTGCATCGACTGGTGGGAGGATTACACCGCCCGCAACCGTATGGAAATGAACAACAATCCCTCCCCCGGCAATAAACTCGGCGGGCTCACCACCATTCTGGAAAAATCGCTTGGCGCGTCGGCCAAGGGCGGCACCACGACGCTGAACGCGGTGTACCGTTATGCTGAACCTGTCACGGCCAAGGGCTTTGTCTATATGGATACACCCGGCTACGACCCTGTGGCGGCGACAGGCCAGGTCGCTGGCGGCGCCAATATCCTGTGCTTCACCACCGGCCGTGGCTCTGCTTACGGCTGCAAGCCCACACCTTCCATCAAGCTAGCCACCAATTCGATGATTTATCAGCAGATGATCGACGATATGGACATCAATTGCGGTGACATTCTGGACGGCGTGTCCATCGAAGACAAGGGCAAGGAAATTTTTGATGTGATCCTGCGTGTGGCTTCCGGCGAACATTCCAAATCCGAGCAACTCGGCTATGGTGACGCGGAATTTGTGCCGTGGACCATTGGCGCGACGATGTGATCTGCAAAGCCGGACAATACAATGACCCGAACCTCAAAATACACCGGCGTGTTTCCCATTGCGCCAACGCCTTTTCATGCTGATGGCAGCATCGACTGGACCAGCGCGGACAAGATGTTTGGCTATTACCAGAGCGTTGGCGCCGATGGCCTGACCGTTCTTGGCATCATGGGCGAAGCCCCGAAACTGGAACCGCACGAATCTCTGAAGCTGCTGCAAGCGGCTGTCAAAGCCATTGGCAAAAAGCCCATTATTGTTGGCGTGTCTGCGCCCGGCTTTGCGGCCATGCGCTCTCTGGCGCGGGAAGCGATGGACAATGGCGCAGCCTGCGTGATGATCGCGCCGCCCAATACGCTGCGCACCGATGACCAGATCGTCAATTATTATGCGCAGGCCGTTGAATCCATCGGCACAGATGTGCCATTCGTCATTCAGGATTACCCGCTGATCACCAGTGTGGTGATGACAGCCTCTGTCATCAAACGCATCGTCAATGACAATCCATCCTGTGTCATGCTCAAGGCTGAGGACTGGCCGGGTCTGGAAAAAATATCCACCCTGCGCCAATGGCAGAAAGATGGTTCACTGCGCGATCTCGCAATCATGACCGCCAATGGCGGATTGTTTCTCGATTTTGAAATGGAGCGCGGTGCCGATGGCTCCAACACCGGCTATGCCTTTCCGGAAATGCTGATTGATGTGGTGAAATATGCCAAAGCCGGGCAGCGCGACGCCGCCCATAATCTGTTTGACGCCCATTTGCCATTGCTGCGCTATGAGCAACAGCCCGTGCTTGGCTTGGCCGTGCGCAAATATGTGATGATGAAGCGCGGTATTCTCAGCTGCGACGCACAGCGCAAGCCCGGCAGCACACTGAGTGCGGCAGGCAAGGCGGAAGTCGATTATCTGTTGCAGCGACTGGCCCGCACCGACGCGCGCGCATCGGGCACCGCGATCTAGGCACGGCAAGGACAAGGCGCACCGCCCATCCACACATGGGTGGCGCGCAGATTGGCCGATGCAGGGGAGCGGATACGCCGGCGCTGTCTCTGTGATCGAAGGATAATGTGCCGCCCATCCGCGGTTGCAGAGGGCAGCGTTTGACAAAAGACACCGGGACGAGGCCACAGCCCACAGCCCGCCTCATGCGCACACTCTCCCTCACCCATGCCGTCCTGTATGGCTTGGGCGTGACTGTTGGCGCTGGAATTTATGTCCTCGTTGGCATCGCGGCAGGACGCAGTGGCATGCATGCGCCACTGGCATTTATGGCTGCCGCTGTCGTGATGAGCTTCAGTGCTGCCTCTTTCGCCGAGCTCGGAACACGGATGCCGGTGAGTGCCAGCGAGGCCGCCTATGTGCAGGCCGCCTTCAACCGGGACTGGCTCAGCCTTGTGGTCGGGCTTCTCGTGATCGCAACTGCAATCATTTCAGCCGCAACAGTCGCAGCCGGAAGCGTCGGCTATGTTGCGGTTTTTATATCGCTGCCAAGTGCCTGGATCATTGTTGGTGTTGTGCTGGCGATGGGCCTGATTGCCTGCCTGGCAACCGTTCAGTCGGTTACCTTTGCGGGTCTCATGACGGTTGTGGAAGTGGGCGGGCTCGTCGTGATTATCATCACTGGCTTTAGCCATGGCACGGGCGCTATCACACACATTCCAGAAATAGTGCCATCCCTGCTCGATACGCGGGCATGGATGGGGGTTGCCAGCACGACGCTCCTCGCCGTTTTTGCCTTTATTGGCTTCGAGCATTTGGTGAATATCGCGGAAGAATTGCAGGAGCCTAACCGCACCTTGCCGCGCGCGCTGTTTTTGACGCTTGGCATAACGGCACTGATTTATACGCTGGTCGTCTGGATTGCGGTGACGGCAGTGCCCCCGGAGGAACTGTCCCGTTCCACAGCGCCACTTGCCCTCGTTTTCGAGCGCCTGACCGGCATGCCGCTGGTGGCGATGAGCATTGTTGCTGTTATCGCAACACTCAACGGCATTATTGTTCACATGATCATGATCGGCCGCGTGATTTATGGATTGGCCGCGCAAGGGAAGCTCCCGCAGGTTTTGGCGCGCCTCAACCCGATCACGCATACACCACTTGTGGCCACGGCCATTGGTGTCGGCGCAATCCTTGCGCTGGCATTGACGGTCCCCCTTGCAGGCCTCGCAGATCTCACAGCACGTTTCACGCTCGTCATTTTTGCGGTGATCAACATCGCCCTGATCCGCATCAAAAGCAGACACGAAGTCCCACCGGCGGGTGCCTTCATATGTGCACGATGGGTGCCGTATGCCGGTTTGTTGTCGAGCACGGCCCTGCTGATGTTCGATCTGATGGGCTGACAGTTGCCTCGCAGACGCCAAGCGTCACCGAGGTCAGATGCTGTGTTTTGACGCCATGGCGCAGCAGTCCGGCATGACCCGCACCTTGGCCATTGACCCGGTTCTGAAAAATATTGAATCTGGTGCTTATTCAGGATGCCAATGACATCCGGAC
>JBOFCU010000023.1:0-6382 GCA_051646285.1 Beijerinckiaceae bacterium | reverse complement strand
GCCGGCACAGGCCCGCTGCCGCCGCCCCTGCCTGTGGCACAACGCGCCATTTTGTATGAAGAGCAGCCGGAAACACCGGGCAAACCAACGCAGATTACCGGGCGCGCGGTTTGGCGGCTTGATACGGTCAATGTCGGTGCTGGCCAGCCGCCGGAAACCATAGTGCGCATCGAGCTGGATTTTCCGGAGCGCTCGCTCGGCACGGAAATTACCATCCGGCGCAATCTGGAAACAGCGCTGTCTGCCTCGCATCTGATGGAAGTGAAATTCGTTTTCCGGTCTGGCGGTGGCTCGGTCAAGGATCTGGCGACGCCGCCACAAATGAAGCAGGAAGAAAATCAGCGCGGCACGCCCCTGATTGCGCTGCAGGTGCCGGTGATGGAAAATTTCTTCCTTGTCGGCCTGTCGAAATTACCAGCCGACGTGGAGCGCAACATTACCTTGTTGCAGGAAGCGAACTGGATTGATTTGCCGGTGCGTTTTGCCAATGGCCGCCTTGCCGTGTTCGCGTTCGAAAAAGGTACCAACGGCAATGATGTGCTGAATGCAGCGCTGGTGCGCTGGCGCAGTTGAGGTCACACCCGGATTGCCGGCAGGCAAAGGAAACGCGCCATGACCAAGCCGATTTATATTCTCAATGGCCCCAACCTGAACATGCTGGGCGTGCGCGAGCCGCATATTTATGGCACCGAGACGCTGGCCGATATTGAAAAGCGCAGTGCTGCGCGCGCCCTGTCCCTGGGCTTCAGCATTGACTTCCGCCAGTCGAATTATGAGGGCAAACTGGTGGATTGGGTGCAGGAGGCGCGCGAGCAAGCCGCGGCCATCATCATCAATCCAGCCGGACTGTCATTTTTCTCGATCCCGCTGCTCAATGCGCTGGAAATGTTTGATGGCGTGAAAATCGAAATTCACCTCAGCAATCTCGCCAAGCGCGAGGATTATTATCAGAAATCGCTGATTTCAAAAACTGTAATGGGCCACATCGCCGGGTTTGGCGGCGATGTCTATGTGCTGGCTGTTGAAGCCGCCGCAATGAAGCTGGCCCGCGCCACATCCTGACAGGCGCGCTGCGTCAGCATCCTCAATGCGCTTCATCCCAGTTTTGCGCCGCCCGCGCATCGACCTGCAATGGCACTGACAGTTGCACCGCCGGCTCCGGCGCCTTTTCCATGACGGTCTTGACGAGTGCGATGGTTGCATCGACCTGGGTATCGGGCACTTCAAACACCAGTTCGTCATGCACCTGCAACAGCATTTTTGCATCGAGTTTTGCCGCCGCCAGCGCATCATCCATGCGCAGCATTGCGCGCCGGATCACATCAGCCGCTGACCCCTGGATGGGTGCGTTGATGGCGGCGCGCTCCATAAATGCGCGCTCGGATGCGTTGGGTGACTTGATCTGCGGGTAGGCGCATTTGCGGCCAAATACCGTCATCACATATCCGTTGTCCCGCACGAATTTTTTCGTCGCATCCATATAGGCGCGAATACCGGGGAAACGCTCGAAATACTGTTTGATATAGGCACCCGCTTCCTCGCGCGGAATGCCCAGCTGATTGGCAAGGCCAAAGGCGGAAATGCCGTAAATAATGCCGAAATTGATGGCTTTCGCGCGCCGGCGCACCATCGGGTCCATGCCCTTGACCGGCACACCGAACATTTCTGATGCTGTCATGGCATGAATATCAATGCCCTCGGCAAAGGCTTTGCGCAGTTGCGGAATATCCGCGATATGGGCCAGCACCCGAAGCTCGATTTGGGAATAATCCGCTGACACCAGCTTGTATCCCGCAGGCGCAATGAAAGCGCGCCGGATCTTGCGGCCTTCTTCGGTGCGGATTGGAATATTCTGGATATTCGGCTCGGACGATGACAAGCGCCCGGTCGTCGTCGCAGCAAGTGCAAATGATGTATGCACGCGCCCCGTGGTTGGGTTGACATAGGTTGGCAGCGCATCGGCATAGGTCGATTTTAATTTCGACAATTGCCGCCATTCCAGCACTTTTGCTGGCAGCGCGTGCCCTTGCTCTGCCAGCTCCTCCAGCACGCCAGCGCCCGTGCCCCATTGGCCACTTGCGGTTTTTTTCGCTCCCGGCATACCCATGCGGCCAAAAAGAATATCGCCCAGCTGCTTGGGTGAGGCAATGTTGAAACGCTCTCCCGCCAGTTCGTAGGCTTCATCTTCCAGCCGCGCCATGCCTTGGGCAAAATCCGATGACAGCCGCGCCAGCATCGCTTTGTCGATGGCGATGCCGCGTCGTTCCATTCGCGCCAGAACTGTGGGCATGCCCCGTTCCAGCGTCTCGTAAACTGTGGTGAATTTTTCAGCGGCAAGGCGCGGTTTCAGCACGCGTGCAAGCCGCAATGTCACATCGGCATCTTCTGCGGCATAGGTAACCGCGCGATCCATCGGCACGCGGTCAAAGGTCACACCGGATTTTCCGGAGCCTGCAACCTCCTTGAAGGAAATGGGTTTGTGGCCGAGATGTTTTTCCGACAACTCATCCATGCCATGGCCATTCATGCCGGAATCCAGCGCGTAGGACATGAGCATTGTGTCATCAATGGGTGTAACCTGCACGCCATGCTGCATCAGCAACAGCATGTCGAATTTAATATTCTGCCCAATCTTCACAACCGACGGATCTTCCAGCAATGGCTTCAGCCGCTCCAGCGCGGCGCGCACATCAAGCTGGCCCTTGACCAGCCCGCCGCCGAATAAATCACTCGCCGCAGCGTCCTTGTGCGCGAATGGAATATAACAGGCGCGGCCCGGTGCCAGCGCCAGAGAAATGCCCACCAGTGTGGCCTGCATCGGATCAAGCGAATCTGTTTCTGTATCAAAGGCGACATAGCCCTGATCGCGCGCTTGCGCGATCCATTCATCGAGCTGCGCCAGTGTCATCACGCAGCTATAGGCGCTGGTATCAATTTTGGCAGACAAGGCTTCATCTCGGCGCGCTGCTGCCAGCATTTGCGGAACAAGAAGGCCATCCTGTGCAGGGGAGCCGGTTGCGGGTGCCGCACTGTTGTCAGCCTGTGCTGCGGCAGGGGCAGCCGTCGCGCGGGCAGGCCCATCCATCACCGAGCCATCCTTGTGAATCCAGGCTTTTTCACCAAGGAAATTCGGATCGGCCTCGATTAACGCGGCGTTGATGTCGTAGGTCTCTGCCACACGCCGCGTGATGCTGGTAAATTCCATTGCCTTGAGAAAGGCGACCAGATTTTTGGGCTCCGGATCGTGGATGGCGAGATCATCAAGCGGCGTTATCAGCGGCACATGGTCTTCAAGGAGAACGAGCTTGCGGGAAATGCGCGCATTTTCTGCATTGTCGGCAATCGCGTCACGCCGCTTGGGCTGCTTGATCGCGCCGCTCAGCGCAGCCGCAATAATGCCTTCGACATCCCCATATTCGGCAACAAGTTGCGCCGCTGTTTTAATGCCAATGCCCGGCACGCCTGGCACATTGTCAACCGCATCGCCCGCCAGCGCCTGCACCTCGACAACTTTTTCCGGCGGCACGCCGAATTTTTCAACAACCTCTGCCGGGCCAATGCGCTTTTCCTTCATGGAATCATACATCGTCACGCCATCGCGCACGAGCTGCATCAAATCCTTGTCAGACGCGACGATGGTGCAAGTGGCGCCAGCTTCGCGCGCCAGCCTTGCATAGGTGGCGATCAGATCATCAGCCTCAAACCCGTTTTGCTCGATGCTTTCAATATCGAATGCGCGCACAGCCGCGCGCACAAGGCCGAATTGCGGGCGCAAATCCTCCGGCGGTTCCGTGCGGTTGGCCTTGTAATGGTCATACATCGCATTGCGGAATGTCGTGGCGGAATGATCGAATATCACCGCCAGATGCGTAGGCTTTTCACCCGCCACCGTTTCACGCACCAGCCGCCACAGCATGTTGCAAAAACCGGACACCGCACCGACCGGCAGCCCATCCGATTTGCGCGTCAGCGGTGGCAGGGCATGATAGGCGCGAAAAATATAGGATGACCCATCGACCAGAAAGACATGATCGCCCGCCTTGACCGGGCGTGAGGGGGCGGTGGGCGCGGAGGCGGGGGCAGGGGCTGTGCTCATGGCGCAAACATAAGCGACAATGCCGCCATTTGCGACCCGGAAATGGTCTTTGCGAACAGGGCTGTTTCATGATTCTGTCACGGCCGTGACCATGGAGAGGCTGATGCCGCAGGAGACGATGCCGTTGGCGTTTGAAGAATGGCCAGCGCCGGTGATGGCCGCGCGGGCAGAGGCGTTTCGTATGCTGATGCAAAGGCGGCGCACGGTGCGGGATTTTTCAGACAGGCCGGTGCCGCGCAGCCTCATTGAAGAGGCGGTGATGACCGCAGCCTCGGCCCCCTCTGGCGCAAACCAGCAGCCCTGGACATTTGTGTGCATCAGCGATGGTGCGGCAAAGGCAAAAATTCGCAGTGCGGCTGAAGCAGAGGAGAAGGCCTTTTATGCCGGCCGGGCAGGCACCGAATGGCTCAACGCGCTCAGCCCTCTCGGCACCGATTGGGAAAAGCCTTTTCTGGAAACCGCGCCATGGCTGATTGCGGTCTTCGGTCAGCGGTATGGCATTGCGGCGGATGGATCACGCATCAAGCATTATTACATGCCCGAATCTGTCGGTATCGCCACCGGATTTTTGATTGCAGCCCTCCATCAGGCAGGCTTGGCCACGTTGACTCATACCCCTTCACCCATGGGATTTCTCAACGCAATTTGCGGCAGGCCAGACCATGAAAAAGCGCTGATTTTGCTGGTTGCCGGCTATCCCGCCGCCAACTGCCACGTGCCCGCCATCACCAGGAAAACCTTGAACGAGGTCGCGGTTTTTATCTGATTATTCGGCTGCTTTAAGCGTTGGTAACAACTTCCGGCTGGCCTGCGCCCATGCTGGCCGCACAAACAGGAATTGCAAAACAGTTCCCGCTACCAGTTTTTGCAGCACAAGCGGTATCAACACCGCCGTGATCCAGACCAGCAAACTGGTTAACCCAATTCCCAGAACAGGGGCAAGCCCTGTGCGCAGCAGAATCATGCGCATCACCACCATAGGCAGAAAAAATGCCAGATAGATGACGATGGAATTGCGCCCGATATATTGCAATGCGCCGCCTGCTACCGTGTGTGTTAGCAAGACAGCAACAGCAATCAGGCCCAGGCTGCCGGATATTCCCAGAAGCAGGCTGACGCCGCGGCTGTCAGCAATGCCATAAACAACGCACAGGGCAGTGACAACGCCAGCAGCAAGAGCCGACACGGCTGTCAGCGCGCTGTGCATGCGCATCCATCCGGCTGCCTGAAAGACAATCTGTGCCAGTGCATATCCGGCAAAAAACCAGATGTAGCGCGCGGAAAATTCATCGATTGCGGTCCAGCCGGTCTGCACAAGCAGCATTTCCAGCAGCACTGCCGCCGCCAAAATCAGCGGAGCGGGAATGGGGCGCAGCATTTTCGTCACGACAAAAAAGATGGGCAGCAGATAAATAAACCAGAGCGTGCCGTAGGGCTCGATCAGTGCTTGCGCCATCGCTGTCAAAGCGGCGCTGGCACCATGTGCAGCGCCAATTTTGAGGCTGATCTGAATGCCGGCCCACAGAAGATAAAAATAGACAAAATGCAGCAGCTTCCTGTCAAGAAACGTGGCCCAGGGTTGCGCAATGGTGCGCGCCAGAAATAGTCCGGCGAGCAGAAAAAATGCGGGAATGCGGAACGGCTTGGCAAAGGCCACCACTGCATGCAGCCAGCCTTCGCCGCCCATGGCCTCACCAACACCCAGCGCGGTGTGCATCATCACCACCAAAATGATGCACAGCCCTTTTGCGGCATCGACCCAAGCTGATCGCGCAGTCGGCCGCCCATCAGCAGGAGGCGTTGCCTGAAGTCGCGTCATGCCAGACATGGGCGTCATCATCACTGTCCTGTTTTGGGACATTCCTGTCCCGGCCGTCAGCCAGAGAACGGCTGCTGATCATCCGCAGCAACAATTGCGCCATGCGCTGCTGAAATCTTCGTGAAGATGACTGCGTCAATCGGTGAGAGTCAGGACAATGAATCCAGGCATGTCCATAATGTGCGGCAAAGCGCCATCATCAGGCGCGCCTGCACACTCGGGGGCAAACCAAGCCAAGCCCAGCCCAGCCAAGTCCAGCCAAGCCAACGCAATGCGATCAGGACAGGCGAAGGCAGATCAGAACACCAGCCGGAGGGGCAGCAGGCCATGGTGACCCGATTCACCGCCACAGGCAGGCCACGCCAATGCGGGTTGCCCCTGCGCTGGAGACACGCTAAACGGCAAACCTGATCTGTCAGCACCCGTAGCTCAGCTGGATAGAGCGCTGCCCTCCGAAGGCAGAGGTC
>JBOFCU010000069.1:0-26897 GCA_051646285.1 Beijerinckiaceae bacterium | reverse complement strand
TCATCCAGTTCGCCAAGCAGGGCTACACCGATATTGCGTTTGATACCTACGACACCGACTGGGATTCGGAGGCCTATCTCACCGTGTCGGGCCAGAACTCCAACAATTCCGTGTCGCTCAAGGATGATTTCCTGCGCGCTGTCGAGACGGATGGTGACTGGAAATTGATCGGCCGCACCAATGGCAAGGTCACGAAAACGCTGAAGGCGCGTGACCTGTGGGAAAAGATTGGCCATGCCGCTTGGGCATCCGCCGATCCCGGCCTGCATTTCAACACCACGATGAACGACTGGCACACCTGCAAGGCCAGTGGCGATATTCGCGCCAGCAATCCGTGCTCGGAATATATGTTCCTCGATGACACGGCCTGCAATCTCGCCTCCGCCAATCTGCTGCAATTCTACGACACGCAGACGCGCCTGTTCGATGTGGAAGCCTATGAGCATCTGTGCCGCCTGTGGACAGTCGTGCTCGAAATTTCGGTGATGATGGCGCAATTTCCTTCAAAGGAAATTGCCGAGCTGTCCTACGAATTCCGCACGCTTGGCCTCGGCTTCGCCAATATCGGCGGCCTGCTGATGACCATGGGCCTGTCCTATGATTCCGATCAGGGCCGCGCCCTGTGCGGCGCGCTGACTGCTGTGATGACAGGCGTGAGCTATGCCACATCAGCAGAAATGGCGAAGGAGCTGGGGCCGTTCCCCGGCTACAAGAAAAACGCCAAGCACATGCTGCGCGTCATCCGCAATCACCGCCGCGCGGCGCATGCCGAAACCTCTGGCTATGAGGCGCTGTCGGTGAACCCCGTACCGCTCGACCACGCCAACTGCCCGCAGGCAGATATTGCGCAGCATGCCAAAACCGTATGGGACCGCGCGCTGACGCTCGGCGAACAGCACGGCTTCCGCAACGCGCAAACCACCGTGATTGCACCGACAGGCACCATTGGCCTTGTGATGGATTGCGACACCACGGGCATCGAACCGGATTTTGCATTGGTGAAATTCAAGAAGCTCGCAGGCGGCGGTTATTTCAAGATCATCAACCGCGCTGTGCCCGATGCGCTGCGCCGTCTCGGTTATACCGAAGCGCAGATTGCGGAGATGGAAGCCTATGCGGTTGGCCATGGCTCGCTGAAACAGGCTGGCGGCATCAACCACTCCACGTTGCGCGCCAAGGGGCTGGATGAGGTCACGCTGGAAAAAATCGAGCGTGCCCTGCCCTCCGCCTTCGACATCAAGTTTGTTTTCAACAAATGGACGCTGGGAGAGGAGTTCTGCGTCAACACGCTGAAAATCCCAGCCGACAAGCTCAATGACGGATCGTTTGACCTGTTGCAGCATCTCGGCTTCTCGAAGGCCGAGATCGACATGGCCAACATCCATGTCTGTGGTGCGATGACTTTGGAAGGTGCGCCGCACCTGAAGAAAGAGCATTATTCTGTCTTTGATTGCGCCAATCCCTGTGGCCGCGTCGGCAAGCGCTATCTCTCGGTGGAAAGCCACATCCGCATGATGGCCGCAGCACAGCCGTTTATTTCCGGGGCGATTTCCAAAACCATCAACATGCCGAACGATGCGACGGTCGAGGATTGCAAGAGCGCCTATATGCTTTCTTGGAAACTCGCTCTGAAAGCCAATGCACTCTACCGCGATGGCTCGAAATTGTCGCAGCCGCTCAATTCCGCCCTCATTGAAGACGAGGCGGATGAGGACATGGATGGCGTTGACACGCTCATGGCGCAGCCCATGACCAGCCGCACGGCCACCGTCACAGAGCGCATTGTCGAGCGCGTGATCGAGCGTATCGAGCGCGTGCGTGAGCGCGATAAATTGCCAGACCGCCGCACCGGCTACACCCAGAAAGCCGTTGTCGGCGGCCACAAGGTCTACTTGCGCACCGGCGAATACAAGGATGGCCGCCTCGGCGAACTGTTCATCGACATGCACAAGGAAGGCGCGGCTTTCCGGGCGATGATGAACAATTTCGCCATCTCCGTCTCGCTCGGCCTGCAATATGGCGTGCCGCTGGAAGAATATGTCGAGGCGTTCACCTTCACCCGCTTTGAACCGGCAGGCTTCGTGCAGGGCAACCAGTCGATCAAGAACGCCACATCCATTCTGGATTATGTGTTCCGTGAACTGGCGATTTCCTATCTCGACCGCAGCGATCTGGCCCATGTCGATCCCAGCGAAATCGGCTTTGACGTAATCGGCAAGGGCGAAAATCAGAGCCGCCAGCCTGATGATGATCAGGATGCGCCACGCGCTGCACCCAGCGTTGCGTCCAAGGGGTTCACCCGTGGCCGCATCGCCAATTTCGTCTCCATCGAGGGTGGCAATGCAGGCAATATCACCCACGCATCCGTCACATCCATTTCCGGCGGCTATGCCACCGCAGGCGCAACCGCGCTGAAGGAAGACGCTGTGACAGAGGCTGATCTTGGCAAGCTTGGCTTTGCCGCGCCCACCCCTGCCAGCGCCCGCACACCATCCGCCGCCGACAAGCGCGCGGAAGCGAAAATGAAGGGCTATGTTGGCGAATCATGCCCCGAATGTGCGAATTTCACGCTGGTGCGGAACGGAACGTGCCTGAAGTGCGATACCTGCGGCTCAACGACCGGCTGTTCGTGAGACGCCGTTTTTTAACATCACAATGGCCGGGCATGTCCCGGCCATTTTATTGCGCGGCACACAACACAGCCGGGTTAAACGCCTCGTATCAACGCAAATGAACGCGAAATTGCCCAAAACACAGCGCGACGAAACGATTAAAATAAGATGTGCGTGACCACAAAATCATCCTGCAAATAAAAGTCTGAATACCTGCCGAAGGCTGTCAACCTTTCTTTTTTGACCTTTTAATAAAAATAATGCATTATTTGCTTGCGATGCGTCCGACTCGGCGAGCGAGGGATGGTGATTCGCACTACGCACGCCAGAGGGAGGGCTTCCATGGCACGCAAGGCGACTAAAGCGAAAAAGGCTCCGGCCAAGAAAAAGGTAGCAGCAAAGGCAGCTGCCGCTCCGAAGAAGACAGCGGCGAAAAAGCCCGCTGCCAAGAAAACAGCGGCGAAAAAGCCGGCTGCAAAGAAGACCGTTGCCAAGAAAACAGCAGCGAAAAAGCCGGCCGCCAAGAAAATGGCCGCCAAGAAGACTGCGGCGAAAAAGCCGGCTGCCAAGAAGGCCGCGAAGCCAGGTGCAAAGCGCCGTGGTCGTCCGCCGGGCAGCAAGAACAAGCCGAAGGCTTGATTACGCACAAGACCAATCAAAGCCGGGCGCACTGCCCGGCTTTTTTTATGGCACCGCTTTATGGCAGCGCCTGCGGCACGGAATGATCCGGCAAAATCAGACTGACGCGGCTATGCCCGTTGCCTGTGTGGGGCTGGCACAGGATGCGATCCGTCAGTCAGCGGCTGGAATTGAGAGCTGCCTGTTCTCAACACAAACGAGGCCGCGCATTTTGCCCGATTCCCCCCCCCCTTTTTGTCTGTGCGGTAACGCACCTGTGAACATCGCCGTTCATGTTTAAAATACGAAGTGCTGGCGTCTGCCAAAATCTTGGCCTAGCCTAAGCATAAGGCGCGGGCGACTGAGACTGCGCGCCAACCGCACAGGAGCATTTATGCGTTACACTTCATGGATTTATGCTGCCACAATGGCCGCTGCCGCCGTGGCTTTCACACCCGCTCAGGCCGCGCCGCTGAGTGCTGCGGGCGTGAGTGGCATTGAAGCCGATACTGGTTCTGCCATCCAGCAGGTGCAATGGCGCCGCGGATATTATGGCCGGGGCTACTATGGCCGGGGTTATGGCTATCGCGGATACCGGGGTGGTGATGTCGCCGCTGGTGTCGCCGCCGGCGCCATTGGCGCGCTCGCAATTGGAGCGATTGCGGCTGAAGCATCACGCCCCCGCGCGCCGATTGCCCGCGAGCCAGCCTGTATGCGCACACGCAGCTATGATCCGGCCTCCGGCACATTTGTGGATCGTCGCGGCCGCCTGCGCGAGTGCAATTACTGAGAGCGATGAAGCAGAAACCTGCTGGCCGCATGATATGCGGCCAGACTTGGCAGCCCTGAACGAACCTTCTGAATCCCGGTCTCAGGATTTCCATCTTTGATGCTGATCATGTTGGGAAATCAGTGAATGGATGCAATCAGAACATCGCGCCATTTCCTGCTATCAATTGCAATCATGAGCACCAGCTTATGCTCTTCAGTCTGGGCGCAAACGCGCCCGGACAGTCTTGCCATGACATGCGCGCAAGCGCGCACTCTGGTCGCCCGCAATGGCGCAATCATCATCGGCACCGGACCGCATGTGTTTGACCGTTTCGTTGCCAGCCTGCGCTTTTGCCCCGCCGGTGACATCATGCGCGAGGCAATTCTTCCCACCCGCGATACGCCAGCCTGCCCTGTTGGCGGCACCTGCGTGACGCCCTTCAGCGTTCCCAACAGGTTTGATTGACGGACTGTCAGCCGGAACGCAGACCGGACTGTCAGCCGAGAGCCGGCACCTGTCTGGGCTTGCCCTCATCGTCAATGGCGACAAAGGTAAAGGTCGCATCAGTAACCTTTTCCCGGATCTGGGTGCGAAAGCGCTGCGCCCAGGCTTCGATGCGGATGCTCATGGACGTGCGGCCCACCCGTTCAACCTCTGTGTAAACACACAGCACATCGCCAACCCGCACAGGACGGATGAAATTCATGGCCTGCACGGCCACGGTGACCACGCGCCCCTGTGACCGCTCAACCCCGGCAATGCCGCCGGCCTGATCCATGCGCGACATCACCCACCCGCCGAAAATATCGCCATTGGCGTTTGTGTCAGCCGGCATCGCGACGGTGCGCACCGTCAATTCACCCCGTGGTTGATCGGTCTTCTGTTGGTCTGATGTCGTCAAAGCCGCAATCCAATCCCGTTTAAACTGGCAACAATTCACCTTATCGCCATACAGCACGTCAAGCGGTGACTGCCAGTCGCGAGGAATTTGCACAAAAGCACTGCGCAAACCAATATTTAACAGCATCAATCTAGACTGCGTGCTGAACTGACCAGTGTAGCGGACCAGAAGGTTGAGTGTTAATGAAAATTAACGCTCAGGAACGGGCGAATGCGCGAAAATCCATCTCCAGATCCGGGCCGCGTTGTCACGCAGCCGTCGAGAGGACTCGTTGCGCGGCTGAAAAATGTTCTTCAGGTCAACGAAGATGATCAGCAATTGATCATGTCGCAGTTCGGTGCCTACGTCGAACTGATGCCACTTCTGTACTTCATCCTGCTGACGAATTTTTCAATTACGGCTTGGAATTTTTATGGCACCGCGCCCGATGCCGCAACCGTATACTTTCCCGCCGCCGTTTCGTTGCTGTGTCTTGCGCGCAGCATTTTCTGGATCCGGCTGCGCAATGTCGATGTCAGCTTTCAGGAAGCCAACAGCCTCGTTCGCAACACATCTAAATTTTCAATGGCATTGGCGGTTGTACTAACATTCTGGAGCGGGTTGTTGTTTTCCTACGGGTCACCCGTCCAGCAAGGCCATGTTGCTTTTTTCACCTCCACAACGATGATCGGCTGCATACTATGCCAGATCAGTGTGCGTGCCGCAGCATTGCGCGTTTTGCTTATCGTCAACATTCCCTTCTCAACCCTCTTGATCATGAGTGGCTCAACAGTCTTCATTTCCATCGGGGTAAATTTGCTGCTGGTATCAGTCGGCCTCTGGCTGGTGGTTCTCAAATATTCTGCCTATTTCAAAGATATTGTTCACGCCCGTGCGCAGATGCGTGAAAAAAATGCCGAGCTCAACCGGATCAACGAGGAAGCTGAACGGCTGCTGCGCGAAAATCGCATGATCGCCAATATCGACAGCCTCACAGGTCTGCCAAACCGGCGTCAATTCTTCCTGACATTGAACGACCAGTTTGCCTACGCAAAGCAGACAGGCACACGACTGGCAGTCGGCGTCATTGATCTTGATGGTTTCAAGGCCATCAATGATCTCTATGGCCATGCCAATGGCGATGAATTGCTGCGCCATGCAGCAGACCGGCTCAATGCCCTGAAAACAAACAATGTCACATTTGCACGTATGGGCGGCGATGAATTTGCGTTCATCGTCAACGCCTGGCAGATCGATGCAGAGCTGATGGCCCTTTCCCGGCGCATTTGCGACACGTTACGCGTTCAGTTCGACATGAAAGATTGCACGGCGCGTGTGAGCGGCTCAGTCGGTCTCGCTGTCTATCCCGACACCTCCGGCACCCCGACACAGCTCTATGAAAAGGCTGATTACGCCTTGTATCATGCCAAACGCATGCAGCGGGGCAACGTCATTGTTTTCTCTGAGACCCATGAAGCCGAAATTCGGCGTAAACGCAGTGTCGAACAAGCTCTGCAACGGGCTGATTTCGACACAGATCTCACCGTCGTTTTTCAGCCTATTATTGATGCAAAAACACACCGCGTCGCCTCGTTTGAAGCCCTCGCCCGCTGGGATCATGCCGAGCTTGGCTCAATAAGCCCGGCTGAATTTATTCAAACAGCCGAGCATCTTGGATTGATTGGCCAGATCACACGCTCACTTCTGACGCGCACACTGGAAGTCGCCAAGAAATGGCCTGATAACTATCGAATTGCCTTCAATCTCTCACCACTGGATGTCACCAGCCCCGAGGCGGCAATCCGCATTGTGGCTATTGCGAATGCGAGCGGCATTAATCCCAAGCGTGTGCGATTTGAAATCACGGAAACCGCCATCGTCTCGCATATGGATAATGCAAAGGCAGCCATCGCGCTGTTCAAGCAGTTTGGTGCACGCGTCGCAATTGACGATTTTGGCACCGGATATTCCAGCCTCAGTCAGTTGCATCGGCTGCCATGGGATTACATCAAGATCGACAAGAGCTTCATCACGGACATCCTGTCGAATGAAATCAGCGAGAAACTCATCAAGTCGATTGTATCGATGACACGCGAGCTCAATCTGAGGTGTGTGGCCGAAGGCATTGAAAATGCCGAGCAGATGCACAAGGTCACCGAACTCGGCATCGATTTTTTACAGGGCTATCACATATCCAGGCCGCTCACGTCTGCCCAGGCTGATCGCCTGATAGCGTGGGAACAGGAAAATATCGGCCGCTCTTCAGCAGATCAGGCCATACCAGCCTGACAATCACTTATTCTGCATGATTTTCTTGTACTGTGCGATCCAGGCGGCACGATTTTTGGCGACTGTTTTGACGTCATAATTGATAAGCTTGATGTCAGTGATTGGCTTCAGGCCGGGCAAATTCACATCAGTGCGAACGGATCGGCGCCCAACATCCTTGACCAATATCTCCTGCACCGGCTTCGACACGAGCCAGTCAATGAAGACCTTGCCAAGTTCTGCACGCGGCGCGCCCTTCACCAGGGCAATACCATCAGCAACGGTTGACGTGCCATCCTCAGGATAAATCACAGCAACGTTCCCCCCGCCCTTCACAAATTCAAGGGCCGTGTCTTCAAGCGTCAATCCAACAAGTGCTTCGCCATCATTAACGAACCGGGATACCGCGCCCGAGCTGTCAGACCAGATAAAATTATTCAATATGGCATTATAGGTATCCCACCCCTTGTCGCCATAACCGATCACAACGGTGGCCAGCGCCTGAAATGCCGATCCAGAACTGTCTGGTCTTGCCGCAGAAATCTTGCCCTTCCATTTTGGATCCGTCAGATCTTTCCAGCTCTTAGGATATTCTGCCGGCTTCAAATTTTTTGTGTTCACAGCAAAAGACATAACGATACCGGTGTAAGGTATCCATTCAGGGCTGACTTTATACTGCGGCAGGATGGCAGCGGAATCTTTCGGTTCATACGCAGCCAGCAGTTCCTTGTTGTCTTCAAGCTGCTCACCGCCAATGCTCCAGATCACATCAGCCTTGGGTGCACCAGCCTCCGCCTTCAGGCGCCTGATAATATCACCAGACCCAGCCTTCACGACGTCAACCTTGATGCCCGCTTCTTTGGTGAACCGCGGCGACAGCAGGTCAATAATTGTCGTGTTATGCGCCGAGTACACCGTTATTGCCTTGTCTTGCGCAAGCGCACTGCTGCCATAAACCAGCACAGAAACGGCGCCCAGCAAACCCGAAGCCAAACGAACTAACATTTCGATCTCCCAACCTTGCATTTGCAGCCATGGTGTTGAAGTCTGTCACAAAAGTAAAGGCACATTCTGCAAGACAGGAACACTCCCTTGGCATCACTCACAATCAGCAACATTGCCAAAGCCTATGGCAGTGTTGCCGTGCTGAACGACATCAGCCTGACCATCAACAGCGGAGAATTCTTTACGCTGCTCGGCCCGAGCGGCTGTGGCAAAACCACGTTGTTGCGCATGATAGCGGGGTTTCTCAATCAGGATGTCGGCAGCATATATATCGATAGCGAGCATCTCGATCCCGTGCCGGCTCACAAACGGGACATTGGAATGGTGTTTCAGGATTATGCAATTTTTCCGCACCTCACGGTGGCAGAGAATGTTGCCTTCGGCCTCAAAACACGCGGGCTACCTCGCGACGACATACGCCTGCGCGTCGCAGAGAGTCTTCAGATGGTGCAGCTAGGCAGCCTGGGTGACCGCTACCCGTCAGAAATATCTGGCGGTCAGCAACAGCGTGTTGGTCTGGCCCGTGCCATGGCCATTCGCCCGCGCCTTCTTTTAATGGACGAGCCATTGTCCAATCTTGATGCCAAATTGCGGCTGGAACTGCGTGAAGTCATCCATGACTTGCAGAAGCGGATGGGCATAACCACGATTTATGTGACTCATGATCAGGAAGAAGCGCTCGCAATATCTGACCGCATCTGCGTGATGAATGGTGGCATTATTGAACAGGTAGGTACCCCGTTTGAAATATATCGAAATCCCGCACGCCAATTTGTCGCTGCTTTTGTAGGCACCATGAATGTCTTCAGCGGCGAGATCAAAACCGGACGCCTTTTTATTACCGGCACACCCACAAAACTTACAACATCTGCAAGTGATGGCCCTGTCATTGTCGCAATCCGTCCGGAAAACATCAACCTCAGCAAAGCAAAAATGGCCAAAACTCATGCCCTGTCTGGCACCACGCGCAAGACAACGTTTCTGGGACGAGAAGCTCACTATACTATTGATACGCCGGTTGGTGAAATCATCGCACAAATGACAGATCCTCAGCACAATTTCAGCCATGCCAATGGCAATACAATTACACTCCAATTCCCGCTGGACCGGATGCTGGTATTTTCCCCCGATGGATGTCGCATGGAGATGGATATTTCTCCTGCGGAGAGCCAACAATGAAAACGCTTCGCCTCCCAAATATGTGGATATTGGTGCAAATCCTCATATGGGCTATCATACTGATTTTGCTCATTTGGCCGCTGGCATCCGTTCTCAAGGCCAGCTTCATCGATGAAACAGGTGCGATCAGTGCCTCGAATTATATTGATGCACTGACATCACGCAGTTATCGGCGCGCGATCATCAATACATTCATTGCAGGATTTGGCGGCATGGCCGGCGCTTTGGCCTTGGGCCTGACCCTGGCCCTGATCATGAACAGGTTCACCATTCGCGGCCGTGCTCTTGTGCAAACACTTGCTGTCGTTGCGCTGGTATCGCCACCATTTATTGGCGCATATGCCTGGATCGTACTATTTGGCGCCAATGGTGTAATTCGCAACGCTTTCACATCTATCGGCATCAATTTACCAACAATATACGGCGCCTGGGGCGTGATTATTGTCTTCGCCTTCAAATTCTTTCCACATGTATTCCTTCTGACATCAGCAGCATTATCAGGCATAAACAGGTCACTGGAGGATGCAGCCGAAAATCTTGGAATGCCACCCTGGAAGCGGCTGTTCCGCGTCACATTTCCCTTGATATTGCCAACCGTGACCGCGAGTGGCTTGCTGGCATTTGTACTATCCATTGCCGATTTTGGCACGCCACGCCTGATTGGGCGCGACTTCAATGTACTGGCGACAGAAGCCTTTACGATGTTTGCCAGTGAACTGGGTGGCAACCCCGGCATGGCATCCACTATCAGCATTCTGCTGATTATTCTATCCATGGCCCTTGTTGGCTTGCAACGTTACGCATCCCGCCGCAGCATTCACCAGACGTCCGTTGCACGCTCACGCGAACCAATCAAACCGCGCGGAATACATGCCATTATTCTGCATGGCATCGTTTATGCCATTGTCTTCATCGGCAGCATCCCAGCAATCACCGCAGTGCTATTCTCATTCAGAAAAACAAATGGGCCTGTTTTTAAGCCAGGGTTAAGCATCCAGAGTTATGAAAAAGTCTGGTTTACCGTCTCAACAGCAATATGGAATTCAATCATTTTTTCATTGATTGCTGTAGCGGCAATTGTGATTGTTGGTGCCTTGCTTGGCTACATCATTACCCGCAAGCCAAGCCGCTCAACTGCGGCGCTGGATGCCCTGCTGGTCATTCCCTATATCGTGCCGGGCGTGGTGATGGGAATTGCCTATATTGTTCGCTTCAATGAACCGCCTTTGGCCATCACAGGAACTGGTCTTGTGATTATTCTGGCCGTATTTATACGTCGCTTGCCGTACACTGCACGTTCAGTCGCTGCGGCCCTGAAACAACTCAGCCCAAGTCTGGAGGAAGCAGCGATAAGCCTTGGAATGTCGCCAGCCAAAACATTCATCAAGGTCACGGTGCCATTGATCGCACCTGGCATTGCTGCTGGAGCACTCATGAGCTTTGTCACAGCAATTAATGAACTATCCTCATCACTGGTTCTATACACAGGCGGAACAATAACAATGCCGGTAAAAATCTACCAGTCCGTCATTGACGGTGATTATGGCACAGCTTCCGCGTTGGCAGCTATTCTTCTCTTTGTCACGGTCACAATCGTCTATGCGGCCTTCAGAATTTCAGGACGCAAGGATATTGTCATGAGCTAATAAAAAAAAGGGCTGCGAAAAATATCGCAGCCCCTAATGGATGATTGCAGACCGAATTCTTAAAAAAGGCCCTCGATTTGGCCTTCAGCATTCAGGCGAATGACATCGGCGGAAGGCACACGCGGCAACCCTGGCATGGTCATGATGTCGCCAGTCACAACAACAATGAACTCAGCTCCTGCCGACAATCGTAATTCACGCACCGGGACGATATGCCCCGTTGGCGCACCGCGTGCATTGGGATTGGTCGAAAATGAGTATTGTGTTTTCGCCATGCACACCGGGAAATTGCCGTATCCCGCATCCTGCAATTCCTTGAATCGCGCCTCGACGGAAGCATCGCACGAAATATCGGATGCTCGATAAATCTCTGTTGCGATGGTTTTCACCTTATCACGCAGAGACATGCTATCCGGATAAATCGGTTTGAAGGTATCCGTATTGCTGTCACAAAGCTCAACCACGTGGCGAGCCAAATCTTCAATACCCGCTCCACCATCCGCCCAGTGCGTGCACAAAAATGCCTTGGCACCCATTTCCTCGGCGGCCTTTTTGACGGCGGCAACCTCTGCGTCGGTGTCTGTGATGAACTTATTGATGGCCACAACGGGAGAAACACCAAATTTGCGTATATTCTCGATATGGCGCTTGAGATTGTCGCAACCCTTGGCAACAGCGGCTACATTCTCATCCTTCAGGCCATCTTTCGCAACACCACCGTGCATTTTCAATGCCCGAATGGTTGCAACGATCACCGTTGCCGATGGCGTCAGACCGGCCTTGCGGCATTTGATATCGAAAAACTTCTCGGCACCGAGATCAGCACCAAAACCGGCTTCCGTCACAACATAATCGCACAGCTTCAATGCTGTTGATGTCGCCAGTACAGAATTGCACCCATGCGCAATATTCGCAAACGGCCCGCCATGGATAAACACCGGATTGTTTTCCAGCGTTTGCACCAGATTTGGCATCAGCGCATCCTTCAGCAGGACGGTCATTGCGCCATCGCCCTTCAAATCGCGCGCGAGAATCGGTTTTTTGTCACGGGTATAAGCAACGACGATGTTGCCAAGCCGACGCTCAAGATCCTTGAGGTCAGTCGCAAGACACAAAATCGCCATCACCTCTGATGCAACTGTGATATCGAAACCGTCTTCGCGTGGAAAACCATTAGCGGTGCCGCCGAGTGAATTGACGATCGACCGCAAGGCACGATCATTCATATCCATCACACGGCGCCAGCCAACGCGGCGAGCATCAATACCGAGCGCATTGCCCCAGTAGATATGATTGTCGAGCAGCGCAGACAAAAGATTATGAGCTGACGTGATGGCGTGGAAATCTCCCGTAAAATGAAGATTGATATCCTCCATCGGCACAACCTGCGCATACCCGCCGCCTGCTGCACCTCCCTTGACACCAAAGCATGGACCCAGCGACGGCTCACGCAAGCAGCTCATGGCCTTTTTGCCGATACGGTTCAGGCCATCGCCCAAACCCACTGTCGTCGTTGTTTTACCTTCACCAGCCGGCGTCGGATTGATTGCAGTCACAAGAATGAGCTTGCCCGTTTTATTCTTTTTGCTGGCCTCGATAAAATCAAACGAAACCTTGGCCTTGGTCGGTCCGTAATTCAGCAAAGCCTCGGCAGGAATACCAATCTTTTTGCCAACCTCTGCAATCGGCTTCATCTTCGCTTCGCGGGCGATTTCGATGTCTGATTTAACACTCATGGACGATCCTTCCCAAAATTCAATGTATTGCACTGAGAACGCAGCGCAGGATTTCTCGGCTCACGCCTGCTTCTTGGGTGCATTGGCAAAACGGTCACCAATTTTTGCGCCAGCCGATTGCGCCCATTCACCAGCAGGCACCTTTTGTCCGCCAGCTGCCTTCACACGTTTCACGAGAATGCGCCCACCTTCAGCAGCGACAGTTACACCATCGCCATCAATAGCAACAATTTCACCCGGCGCACCTGCTCCTTCGCGCCGCGCGGAATCGAAGAACTGAACTTCGACGCCATTATGCAGCGCCCATGCTCCGGGTTGCGGATTGGCCGCCCGGATCAGATTATAAATGTCGGCAGCAGATTTTGACCAGTCAATGCCAGCCGCATCTTTTCTGAACCAGGATTCATATGTTGCCTTGGAATTATCCTGCGCCACCTTTGGCGCCTTGCCATTGCGCACAAGTTCCAGCGCTTCCATCATGGCATCAACGCCGATGGGAAACAGCTTCTTGAAATAAACGTCGCCAAGCGTTTCGTCAGGCCCGATCTCAACTTCCTTCTGCAAAAGCACAGGCCCCTCATCAAGGCCCTCATCGGGCCAGAAGATTGTCAGGCCCGTTTTTTTGGAACCCATGGCAATTGGCCAGTTGATCGATGATGGACCGCGATGCAGCGGCAGCAGTGACGGGTGATACTGAAACGTATTGTATTTTGGCGCATCAATAACGGCCTGCGGCACAAACAGCGTGACGTAGGCCATCATGCACACATCTGGATTGAACGACTTCATCAATTCCAGCGCTTCAGGTGTCTTCCAAGATTTCGGCTGATGCACGGGCAAGCCTTTTTCCAAGGCATACAGCTTCAATGGATCTTGCGGCCGCCCCTCCTTGTCGGGTGCGCAAAAAACGCCCACAACATTTTCGCCCTTTTCGAGCAGCTTCTCGAGAACAGCTTTGCCAAATGCTTCCTGGCCGTGAACGACGATGCGCATGGTTAAATCCTCGCCTGTTGTACTTGTCGGCTCGGCAATGGCCTTACAGCCACTGCACGCGTTGATTCATTAAGACGCTTTAAGCGTTCATGACTTTTTCGGCGGCGGTTCGGTTGCTCCCGATGCCTTGATGGCCGTAATTTCATCAGGCGAATAGCCAAGAAATTGCGATAGAATTTCATCCGTATGTTCGCCAAGCAGCGGCGAGCGTTTTACGTCTGCAGGTGAATCTGACAGCTTGATCGGATTACCGACGGAAAGATATTTTCCACGCGACGGATGGTCGACCTCAACAATCGTGCCCGTCGCACGCAACGATTGATCCTCAGCCAACTCCTTCATTGACAGAATCGGCCCGCACGGAATGTCGTACTGGTTGAGAATATCCATCGCCTCAAATTTTGTTTTGGTCATCGTCCATTGTTCGATACGGCCAAAAATTTCATTGAGACGCGGCAGCCGCGCGGGCGGCTTGGCATAATTCGGATCGGTCTTCCATGTCGGCTCACCAATCACGTCGCAAATCGATTCCCACACCGGAGCCTGCGTGATGAAATAAATATAGGCGTTGGGATCATTCTCCCAGCCCTTGCATTTCAGAATGCGGCCGGGCTGCCCGCCGCCAGAATCGTTGCCGGCACGCGGCGTCGCCTCGCCAAATGGAATACCCTCGCCAAACTGGCTGTATTCTTTCAGCGGACCATGTGCGAGCCTTTGCTGATCGCGCAATTTGACGCGTGCCAGATTGAGAACACCATCCTGCATCGCGCAAACAACGCGCTGCCCCTTGCCCGAATGCGTGCGGTGGTACAGCGCTGTCACAATACCAAGCGCAAGATGCAAGCCGGTACCGGAATCGCCAATCTGCGCCCCTGTCACCAAAGGCGGGCCATCGCGGAAACCGGTTGTTGAGGCAGAGCCGCCAGTGCACTGCGCAACATTTTCATAAACCTTGCAATCTTCGTATGGGCCAGGACCAAATCCTTTCACCGAAGCATAAATCATGCGCGGATTGAGTTCCTGAATCCGTTCCCAGGTGAAACCCATACGATCAAGCACGCCCGGCGCAAAGTTTTCCACAAGAACGTCACAGGATTTGACGAGGCGCTCGAGCACTTCGAGGCCCTTTTTGTTCTTTGTATCAAGCGTGATGGAACGCTTGTTGTGGTTCAGCATGGTAAAATACAGGCTGTCCGCGTTCGGCACATCCTGTAGCTGGCCACGTGTAATATCGCCCACGCCGGGACGTTCCACTTTGATGCAGTCAGCGCCAAACCATGCCAGCAACTGCGTGCATGTCGGGCCGGATTGCACATGGGTGAAATCGAGAATTTTAACGCCTTCAAGAGCCTTCATGGCCATTGTCCTTATTTCTTTTTCACAACGCTTTGTGGATTGAGATTGCCAATGCGGCCTGATTCTGTTCCTGCGGCTGGATCAATCACGGCATTGATCAATGTTGGCTTGCCAGAATCCATGGCGGCATCAACAGCCCGCTTCAATTCATCCGGCGATGTTGCAAGCACGCCTTGCCCGCCAAAAGCCGCCATCATCTGGTCATACCGGGCATCTTTGACAAATACGGTGGTCGCCGGATCCTTGCCATTGGGGTTTGTATCCGTGCCGCGATAAATGCCGCCATTGTTGAAAATGACAATGCAGACCGGAAGCTGGTAACGGCAGATTGTCTCGACTTCCATGCCGGAAAAACCAAAGGCAGAATCCCCTTCGACAGCCAGCACAGGGTTGCCCGTTTCAACCGCTGCGGCAATGGCATAACCCATGCCGATGCCCATGATGCCCCACGTGCCGACATCGAGCCGTTTGCGCGGCTTATACATGTCAATCACGCCGCGTGCGAGATCAAGAGTATTGGCGCCTTCATTGACGAGAATGGCGTCAGGACGCTCTTTGATAACCTGGCGCAGCGCGCCGAGCGCGCCGTGAAAATCCATCGGGGATTTATTGTTCATCAGACGTGGTGCCATTTTCGCGATGTTGTCATCACGCTTGGCGTTGACAGCGTTGCACCAATCAGAAGGCGCCTTGATCCACGCCCCACCCATCGCATCAACAAGCGCAGACACGCATGACCCGATGTCTCCCACAACAGGAGCAACGATTTCCACGTTGCTGTCCATTTCCTTTGGCTCGATATCAATCTGAATGAATTTTTTCGAACCGGCTTCACCCCATGTTTTGCCCTTGCCGTGCGATAAAAGCCAATTGAGCCGTGCGCCAATCAGCATCACAACATCGGCATCTTTCAACACTGTGGAACGGGCTGCGCCGGCCGATTGTGGATGCGTATCCGGCAACAGCCCCTTGGCCATGCTCATCTGCAAAAATGGCGCGCCCGATTTTTCGACCAGCTCGCGAATTTTGTCATCGGCCTGCGCATAGGCAGCTCCTTTGCCCAGCAGGATCAACGGGCGCTTTGCGCCCTTGAAAACATCAAGTGCCCGCTTGATCGCATCGGGCGCCGGAATTTGTGCTGGCGCAGCATCAATCACTTTCACAAGCGATTGTGTGCCTTTTTCCGCATCCATCGCCTGACCAAACAATTTGGCCGGCAGATCAAGATAAACGCCACCCGGACGGCCTGAAACAGCGGCGCGAATGGCGCGCGCCACACCAATGCCGATGTCAGCCGCATGCAACACACGGAAGGCCGCCTTGCACAGCGGCTTTGCAATCGCGAGCTGGTCCATCTCCTCGTAATCGCCCTGCTGCAAATCAACAATTTCGCGCTCGGATGAACCGGAAATCAAAATCATCGGAAAGCAGTTGGTCGTGGCATGAGCCAGAGCGGTCAGGCCGTTCAGGAAACCCGGCGCTGAAACCGTGAGGCAAATACCCGGCTTCTTGGTCAAAAACCCGGCTATGGACGCGGCATAACCGGCATTCTGCTCATGGCGGAATGACAGCACGCGGATACCCGCAGCCTGCGCCATGCGGCCAAGATCCGTCACTGGAATACCCGGCACGCCATAAATTGTTTCGATACCGTTCAGCTTCAGTGCGTCAATGACGAGGTGAAATCCATCTGTCAGTTCGCGTTCAGCTGCAGCGCCTGTGTCAGTCCCATGTGTCTCTGGTGCGGACATGCCGAAGAATCTCCCGTTTAAAGTTCAATCAATGGATACATGCTGCGCAACGTGATCGCGCAACCGCAGAGTATGATCACGCACCAGCCGCTCGGCCCGCTCTGCGTGCCGCGTTTCCAGCGCTTCAACGATTTCCTTGTGGTCGGCAATCGAACGCCGCGCCCGGTCTTTCTCGAAGATGGCGCGGTGGCGGATGGCGCGCACATGCATGAAAAGGCCGTTGGTGATTTCAACCAGATGCTTGCACTGTGACAGCGCAATGATAGTGCCGTGAAACTTGATGTTGGCGTCGGAATATTCACCCATCTGCGCCGCAACGGCACTGGAGGCAAATGCATCGACCAGCGGATGCAGCGATGCAATCTCCTCGTCAGTCGCGACATCCGTCACCAGCCGCGCCGCCATGCTCTCCAGCGCAGCCCACACGGTAATCATTTCCAGAATTTCGGCTTTCGTCTTGCGCACGATGAAAATGCCGCGGCGCGGCGCAATCGCAACGAGCCCTTCCTGCTCAAGCTGGGCCAGCGCCTCGCGCAACGGTGTGCGGCTGACACCGAATTGCAACGACATCGCCCGCTCATCCAGCCGCAGCTCGGCGCCATCGGCATAGATGTTCATCGAGGTGATAGCGGTTTTGAGCGCGTCATACGTCCGCATCTTGAGGCTGGGCGCCTCTTCAATCGGCTTGATTTGCAACCGTGCCGTCACCATTGCGCCCGTTCCTGCCAGCCCGATCACGGTCGCCTGATGCTCCGTGGTTTCTGGCATACCATAAGCCAATGCTGAAATTGTGCGCAAGCCCCCAATTCACAGCGATTTTACGCTGCAATGCAACATGAAAAAGGCATATTGCATACCAGAGATTGTTTTGATTAGCTGCGTTGATCGAACCGGTAGCTGACCCAATCAAGGTCTGCCAGCGATTCGCAAAAAACAGAAATGCCAAGCCCTTCGTTTCGGGAGAGACGCCTGTGGAAGAAATCAACGCCCTGATGGGTGGGTTTGCCGTCGCCATCTCGCCATACAACATCATGCTGATGGTGATCGGCATTGTTCTTGGGATCATTATCGGTGTTCTTCCTGGGCTTGGCGGCGCTAATGGCGTCGCCATTTTGCTTCCACTGACTTTCACCATGCCGCCCACATCGGCAATCATCCTGCTCACCAGCATTTACTGGGGCGCACTGTTTGGCGGGGCCATCACGTCAATTCTTTTCAATATTCCGGGCGAGCCTTGGTCTGTCGCAACAACATTCGATGGTCACCCGATGGCGCAACAGGGCAAGGCCGATGAAGCGCTGGTTGGCGCGTTCACATCGTCCTTTGTTGGTGCGATCGTTGCTGTGGCGATGATTACGTTTCTGGCACCGGTGGTTGCGAGATTTGCTTTGAAATTCGGGCCGGCGGAATTTTTCGCGGTTCAGTTTCTGACATTTGCCAGCTTTATTGGCATGGGACGCGGTTCGCCGTTTAAGACGCTGGCATCCATGTGTCTGGGTTTTGCGCTCGCCTCCGTTGGCCTCGACAACGTCACCGGCACTTTGCGCATGACATTCGGGCAGGATGAATTGCTCAACGGATTCAAATTTCTTGTCGCTGTGATTGGACTTTTCGGCATCGGTGAAATTCTGGCGTCCATGGAGGACGGGCTGAAATTTCAGGGTGCGAGCGCGAAATTGCGACTCAACGCGGTTTTTGACACATGGAAAAAATTGCCTGCCATGTGGATGACATTTGTCCGTAGCTGTATCGTCGGCTGCTGGATGGGTGTGACGCCGGGTGGCGCAACGCCGGCGTCTTTCATGGGCTATGGTCTGGCCAAGCGCTTTTCCAAGAATGGCGAAAATTTTGGCAATGGCGAACTGGAAGGTGTTGTTGCGCCGGAAACAGCGGCACATGCGGCTGGCACCAGCGCACTGCTGCCCATGCTGACGCTTGGCATTCCGGGCTCACCGACGGCTGCGGTGCTTCTTGGCGGCCTGTTGATCTGGGGCTTGCAGCCGGGGCCGCTGTTGTTTGTTGAAAAGCCGGATTTTGTCTGGGGCCTGATTGCCTCGATGTATCTTGGCAATGTGGTCGGCCTTATTCTCGTGCTGACATGCGTGCCTCTGTTTGCTTCCATTCTGCGGGTGCCATTTTCCATCATTGCACCTGTCATCGTGGTGATTTGCGCGATTGGCGCCTTTACTGTGAACAATGCGATGTTTGATATCTGGATGATGCTGGTCTTCGGTGTCATGGGATATTTGTTCTCGAAACTGGGCTATCCCCTGCCGCCACTCGTGCTTGCCCTTGTGCTTGGCGATCAGGCAGAGGGATCGTTCCGGCAGGCGATGCTGGTTTCACAAGGCAATGTTGGTGTTTTCTGGTCCAACTGGCTGTCGGGCAGCATCATGACACTCGGCATTATTCTGGCAATTTGGCCGATGCTGAAAGCGCTTCAGGGCCGGTTACGTCCGCAATACAAGGGATACAGCCGCGCCCACCGGTGAAATGTGCGACAACACTGCCACGAAAAAAACCACGGAGGAAATGAAGATGTCTTACGGCTCTGAATTGCGTTCCACGCATCTGCGCAAAAAAATGGCAGGCCTGGCCTCTGTTGCCATGGCTGCTGGCCTGATGGCGACGGCACCGGCCAACGCGCAAGCGTGGGAACCGACAAAACCCGTGACCTTTGTGATCCCGGCCGGCACCGGTGGCGGTGCAGATCAAATGGCCCGCTTTGTTCAGGGCGTAATCCAGAAGCACAATCTGATGAAACAGCCGATGGTTGTGCTCAACAAGGGCGGTGGCGCAGGCGCTGAAGGATTTATTGAAATCAAAGCCGCACAGCGTGATCCGCACAAGCTGATCATCACGCTTTCGAACCTGTTCACGACGCCACTGGCAACCGGTTCGCCGTTCAACTGGAAGGACATGCAGCCTGTCGCCATGCTGGCGCTGGACCAGTTTGTTTTGTGGGTCAACGCTGAATCGCCCTACAAAACCGCCAAGGAATATGTCGAAGCCGTCAAGGCGGGTGATGATCGCCAGTTCAAGATGGGCGGCACCGGGTCCAAGCAGGAAGACCAGATTGTTACCGTCGCCGTTGAAAAGCAGACCGGTGGCAAGAAATTCACCTATGTGCCTTATCAGGGCGGCGGACAGGTGGCGGTACAACTCGTCGGCAACCACGTCAATTCAACAGTGAACAACCCGATTGAAGCTGTGTCGCAGTGGCGTGCCAACCAGTTGCGCCCGCTTTGTATTTTTGACTCCAACCGCTCCACCTACACAGCCAAGGTGACGGCCACGATGGCGTGGAGCGATATCCCCACCTGCAAGGAATCGGGTCTTCCGGTGGAATACCAGATGCTGCGCGGCATATTCATGCCCAAAGGCGCCACACCGGCCCAGATCGCCTATTATGTTGATCTCTTCAAGAAAGTCATGGCGACGCCAGACTGGAAGGAGTTCATGGAAAAAGGCGCCTTCAACCAGACATTCATGACCGGTGCCGATTTTGAGAAATGGGTGGCCACCAATGAAAATCTGCATCGTGATCTGATGAAGGAAGCGGGCTTCCTCGCCGCCACCAACTGATCACGCCTGAACGGGAAAGATGGAACAACTGGCCATGTCGCACGAAGCCGAAGACAATGAAGAACCGATGCTCATCAGCTACAGGACAGCCGAGATTGCTGTTTCTGTATTCTTCCTGATCATCTGCGCTATCGTTATCATCGACAGTGTGCGGCTTGGCTTCCGCTGGCGGCCGAATGAAGGCCCCGGTCCCGGCTATTTTCCGTTTTATATTGCTGTGGTGATGGGCATCGCCAGTATCGTGAACCTGGTCCGCGCCTTGCCGCATACGGTGAGAGGCTCCAAAACCCTGGTGACCGTGCCTGGTTTCTGGCGAATGGCCACAATTTTTGTGCCAGCGCTGGTATATGTACTCGCCATTCACGTCATTGGCATCTATGTGGCATCCGCAATTTATATTGCGGGCTTCATGTATTTTGTCGGAAAATTCTCGATCGTTAAATCCCTCGCCGTTGCCCTTGCCATCGCGGCCATCAGCTTCCTGATGTTTGAAATCTGGTTTCTGGTGCCTTTGCCAAAAGGTCCGCTGGAAACTGCCTTGGGATATTGATGCGGCGACGCCAACGAACAAGAAAAGCCGGTGTTGGACACCGGCTTTTTTGTCTTTAAGAGTTGCCCGGCTAAAAATCCATGGCCCAGGCAGGTCTGAACTGAGGAAGGATCGAGCGAGTGCTGCTGCGCCAGTTTGAATATCTCGTGGCATTGGCGCGCGAAAAGCATTTTGCCCGCGCGGCGGCGAGCCTGAATGTGTCGCAGCCCTCCCTGTCGGCTGGCATCCGTCAACTGGAGCAGGAGTTGGGCGTCCTTATTGTCGAGCGCGGCCATCGCTTCACGGGCTTTACACCGGAAGGCGAGCGCGTTCTCGACCGCGCCCGGCGCATATTGGCTGAATGCGGTATGCTGCGCTCCGATGTCGCAGAATTTCGCGAGGGGCTGGCAGGCTCGGTGCGTATTGGTGTCATTCCAACGGCCCTGTCAGTGGTCGGCCAGATCACATCCCGCTTCACGCGGCGCTTTCCCGCCGTAACTATGACGGTGTTATCGCGCTCTTCCATTGATATTCAGCGCGGGCTTGATGATTTCGATCTCGATGCCGCCATCACCTATCTCGACAATGAGCCGCTGGAACGGGTGCGGCCCAAGCCTCTTTATGGCGAGACCTATTGTTTTCTGACGCAAAAGGCCGGCCCTTTTCAAAACCGTGCCGCCGTGAGTTGGAGTGAGGCGGCCGATGTTCCCCTGTGCCTGCTCACCAGCGATATGCAGAACCGCCGCATTATCGACAGCATCTTCCGCTCGATCGGACGCAAGCCGCAGACAGCATTTGAAACCAACTCCTTCGTTTCGCTCTGCGCCCAGGTTGCCGTCGGTGCGCTGTCGAGCATCGTGCCGGCGCAAATGCTCGGAGCCATTGGCCTGCCTGACACTGTTGCGGCCCATCCGCTGGTCGAGCCTGAGATCAGCCGTCTGGTCGGGCTGGTTATCCCCCAGCGCGAACCTCTGGCTGCACTGGTCGAAGCCCTGTTTGCTCAGGCAGAAGCGCCTGCCGCAGCACCCATGAGCCGGTTTAACACGCCAGATCGTGACTTTTGATAGATACAATCAATCAATCATTCCGATGAATCTATTTGATCGCGATTGATTCATGGCGTTTGATCTGCTGGCATACCGAAGACCAGCCAGTGGAAGCCCATGAACCAGATCACGATCACACAGGGCGGCAAGCTCATTCACCCCGGTGCCGGGCGGCGCAAAGCCCCGGCCTTCAACAAGGGCCGGCAAATCCAGCCTGAAGAGCGTGCGGCGCTGCGCGCCCTGCTGGGTGATCGCAGTCTGCGCCGCGACGAACTGATCGAATATCTGCACCTTATCAATGATCAGGAAGGCTGCTTGCCGGCAGGATACATGCACGCCCTCGCCGAAGAATTGCGCATTCCAATGGCTGAGGTTTTCGAGGTCGCATCCTTTTATGCACACTTCCAAATTGTTCGCGACGGTGAGGAGAAACCGGCGCCGGTGAAGATCCGCATTTGTGACAGCTTGAGCTGCATGATGGCCGGAGCCGAAGCGCTCATCGCACACATGCAGGCCAATCCCCCCGGCGGTGTTGAAATTATCCGCGCGCCCTGCATTGGCAGCTGCCACACGGCACCGGCGGCAGAAGTTGGCCATCATCATGTCGATCACGCAACGCCTGAGACATTGCACACCCTTGTGAAAGCGGGTGAAACCCACGCGCATATTCCCGCTTATCATGATCTCGATACCTATCGGGGCGAAGGTGGTTATACGGCTCTCGCCGACTGTTTGAACGGCACGCGCTCGATAGACGCCGTGATTGCGACATTGTCCGATGGTGGGTTGCGCGGCCTTGGCGGAGCAGGATTTCCGACAGGACGCAAATGGGGCCTTGTGCGCGCCACTGCAGGCCCGCGCCTGATGGCGGTCAATGGCGATGAAGGCGAGCCGGGCACATTCAAGGATCGCCAGTATCTTGAAACCAATCCCCATGCCTTTCTGGAAGGCATGTTGATCGGCGCGTGGGCAGTCGAAGCAGAGGCCGTATATATTTATCTGCGCGATGAATATCCGGCAGCGCGCGAGATTCTCATACGCGAGATTGCCCGCGTTGAAAAAGCGGGCCTCAGCCCGCATACCAAAATTCACCTCCGGCGCGGCGCAGGTGCCTATATTTGCGGCGAAGAATCCGCGATGATTGAATCCATCGAGGGCAAGCGCGGCATCCCGCGCCATCGCCCGCCGTATGTGGCGCAGGTCGGCCTGTTTGATCGCCCTACCCTCGTAAACAATATCGAGACATTATATTGGGTGCCGCAAATTCTGACACGCGGTGCAGAATGGTTTGCCGCGCAGGGCAAAAATGGCGCCAAGGGCCTGCGCAGTTATTCGGTATCAGGCCGTGTCAGAAATCCCGGTGTGCAGTTGGTAGCTGCCGGCACAACGGCGCAGGAATTGATTGCCCTGTGTGGCGGCATGGCCGATGGTCATACATTCAAGGGCTATCTGCCCGGCGGTGCGTCGGGCGGCATTCTGCCCGCTGCGATGGCAGATATTCCGCTTGATTTCGGCCAGCTCGAAAAACATGGCTCCTTTGTCGGCTCGCACGCAGTCGTGATTTTATCAGACAGGGATGACATGCAGGCCGTAGCGCTCAATCTGATGAAATTTTTCCGTGATGAAAGTTGCGGGCAATGCACCCCATGCCGCAATGGCACGGAAAAAGCCGTCACCATGATGGAACGCAAAAGCCGTGATACGGCCTTGTTTGCCGACCTTGCACAGGTGATGCGTGATGCCTCTATTTGCGGCCTCGGACAGGCTGCTGCCAATCCCATGATGAGCGCGATGAAATATTTTCCTGAGGACTTCGCATGAGCGAGCGCATTACATTTGAACTCGACGGAAAAATAGTCGAAGCCGCAGCCGGTGAAACCATCTGGCAGGTCGCCCAGCGCGTTGGCACACAAATTCCGCATCTGTGCTGGACGCCTGAGCCGGATTACCGTGCTGATGGCAATTGCCGCGCCTGCGTGGTTGAAATTGAAGGCGAGCGGGTGCTGGCCGCCTCGTGTGTGCGTGCGCCAACGCCAGGCATGAAGGTCAAGACCCAGAGCGAGCGGGCCACCAAAGGCCGGGCCATGGTGATGGAGCTGCTGGTGGCAGACCAGCCGGTCCAATCCGCCGCCCATGATGATCAATCAAAATTCTGGAATTGGGTCGGCGCCATGGGCGTTGCAACCCAGAGCCGCTTTCCCGCAAAAGCCGCACAGCCCGCAGCCGACAATTCTCATGCTGCCATCAGCGTCAATCTTGATGCCTGTATCCAGTGCGGCCTGTGCGTGCGTGCCTGCCGCGAGGTGCAATCCAACGAAGTCATTGGCATGGCCTATCGCGGCCACGGCGCGAAAATCATTTTCGATTTTGACGATGACATGGGCGAATCCACCTGCGTTGCCTGCGGCGAATGTGTGCAAGCCTGTCCCACTGGCGCGTTGATGGAATCGCGCCTGCTCGATAACGCCGGTGTGCGCAAGGAATATGCCACGCACAGCGTTGATACGCTGTGCCCCTATTGTGGCGTTGGCTGTCAGACCACAGCGCATGTGAAAGATGATAAAATCATTGCCATTGATGGGCGCAACGGCCCAGCCAACAACAATCGCCTGTGCGTAAAGGGACGCTTTGGCTTCGATTATATTCATCATCCACACCGCCTGACAAAGCCGCTGATCCGCAGGGATGGCGTCGCAAAATCGGCGGTCATGCAGATTGATTCCGCCAATCCGTGGGACATATTCCGCGAAGCAACGTGGGAAGAGGCGCTGGATCGTGCCGCTGCGGGACTGAAAAATATTCATGCGCGCGATGGCGGCAAGGCCCTGGCCGGATTTGGCTCCGCCAAGGGGTCAAATGAAGAAGCCTATTTGTTTCAGAAATTGATCCGCCAGGGCTTTGGCACCAACAATGTCGATCACTGCACGCGCCTGTGCCATGCGTCATCCGTCGCCGCTTTGATGGAAGGTCTCAATTCCGGCGCCGTGAGCGCACCGTTTACCGCAGCCAAAGATGCTGAGGTGATGATTGTCATCGGCGCGCGCCCTGCAGAAAATCATCCCGTTGCCGCGACCTACATCAAGGCCGCTGCCAAGCGCGGTGCGCAGTTGATTGTGATGGACCCGCGCGGCCAAAATCAGGGTATTGGGCGCCATGCCACCCATATGCTGCAATTCAAACCGGGCACTGATGTTGCCCTGTTGAATGCCATGCTGCACGTCATCATCCATGAAAATCTCGTTGATGTGCAGTATGTACAGGCGCATACGGATGGCTTTGAATTGCTCAAGCAGAGCGTGCAGAGCTTTTCACCCGAAGCAATGGAACCGCTATGCGGCATTTCTGCCGGAAAAATCCGTGAAGTGGCGCGGCTGTACGCCCGCTCACGTGCCTCAATTATTTTCTGGGGCATGGGCGTATCCCAGCATACCCACGGCACAGACAATGCGCGTTGCCTGATCGCGCTGGCGCTGACAACGGGCCAGATTGGCCGCCCCGGCACAGGTCTTCATCCGTTGCGCGGGCAAAACAATGTGCAAGGCGCATCAGACGCCGGCTTGATTCCGATGTTTTTTCCCGATTACAAATCCGTCGAAAACAGCGAAATCCGCACGCTCTATGAAAATGTCTGGGGCACCAAGCTACATGACAAGCGAGGCCTGACAGTTGTTGAAATCATGCATGCCATCGAGCGTCATGAAATCAAGGGCATGTATATCATGGGTGAAAACCCCGCGATGTCCGACCCTGATCAGAACCATGCACGCAAGGCATTGGCGATGCTGGAGCACCTTGTCGTGCAAGACATTTTTCTGACGGAAACGGCATGGCATGCGGATGTGGTGTTCCCCGCATCTGCCCACGCCGAAAAATGGGGCACGTTTACGAACACCAATCGGCAGGTGCAGATTGCCCGCCCGGTTGTGCCGCCTCCCGGCGAAGCACGGCAGGATTGGGAGTTGGTGCAGGAACTGGCGCACCGCATTGGCTTGTCCTGGAATTATGCCGATGTCTCCGATGTATTTGACGAGATGACGCAGGTGATGCCATCCTTGAAAAACATCACGTGGCAGCGCCTGCTGCGTGAAGACGCCGTGACGTATCCGTGCGATTCACCGGAAAAGCCGGGCAACGATATTATTTTCATCGATAAATTCCCGACCATGTCCGGCCGGGCAAAAATAGTGCCCACGGAGTTGCGCGCCCCCGATGAAATTCCCGATGCCGAATATCCCATGGTGCTGACGACTGGCCGTTTGCTGGAGCACTGGCATACCGGCGCCATGACGCGGCGCGCTTCGAATCTTGATGCGCTGGAGCCGGAGGCGATTGCCGGCATGAACCGCTGGGATATGAAGCGCATGGATTTGAATCCCGGTGACATGATCAGAGTGGCCACACGCCGCGGCGATGTCACATTGCGCGTGCGTCAGGACCATGATGTGGCGGAAGGCATGGTGTTCATTCCTTTCTGTTTTGCCGAAGCGCCGGCCAACTTCCTCACCAATCCGCAGCTTGATCCCATGGGCAAAATCCCGGAATTCAAATATTGCGCAGCCCGTGTGGAAAAAATGCCGCCGCAGGCTATCGCTGCAGAATGAAATGAGTTTGAAACAGAGATCCGGCGCGCCCGCAGGTGCCGCCGGATCATCTGCGCTTACGCACGCCCCACATCTGACCGCACACGCTTCCAGTTGCTCCAGTCCGGGCGCTCAAGCAACAGGGAAAGAACCACGCCAGCAATCAGCCCCCAAAAGGCGGCGCCGATATTCAGAACCGGCATATCTGCGACGGTGACAATAAAACTGACCAGTGCCCCCAGTGCGAATTTTTCACGGAACGATGTGACGAAGGCGGCTTGCAGAACGCGCAGCATCGCCAGCCCGCCAAGCATCATGATGAATTCCTTCGGTGCAGCCAG
>JBOFCU010000326.1:0-24369 GCA_051646285.1 Beijerinckiaceae bacterium | reverse complement strand
AACTCCTACAAGACCATGCGCGCGTCCGGCATGGATGATGTGATTTTCTCCGGCTCCACCAATCGCCCATCGCGCAACATGGCGGAAGTGTCTCTGACGCTGGAGAATGATGACCGCACCGCGCCTGCGGCCTTCAATGACGCGGAATTGCTGGAAATTTCCCGGCGCATCGAACGGGAGCAGGGGTCAACCTACCGTATCAACAGCAAGGAAGTGCGCGCCCGCGACGTCCAGATCCTGTTTGCGGATGCCGCGACAGGCTCGCGCTCCCACGCGATGGTGCGGCAGGGCCAGATAGGCGAGATTATTGCTGCCAAGCCGCAGCAGCGCCGCCGCATTCTTGAGGATGCCGCCGGTATTGCCGGTCTTCATGCCCGCCGTCACGAGGCGGAATTGCGGTTGAAGGCTGCGGAAGACAACATTCAGCGCCTCGAAGATGTGATGCGGGAAATCGATTCCCAGTCGGACAGTCTGAAGAAGCAGGCCAAGCAGGCGCAGCGCTACAAGGTGATTGCTGCCGACATCCGTAAATTTGAATCGCTCATGCTGCTGATTGCCCATCGCGAGGCGCGCGAGCAGCTGGCAGTGGCCGAACGCACACTGGAAGCGGAAACGCGTGATGTGGCGGACCGCACGGCGGAGCAGGCGCGGACCGCCCGTGATCAGGCAGTGGCAGCCGCGGCGATGCCTGCGCTGCGCGAGGAAGAGGCGACAGCGGCAGCGGCTTTGCAGCGGCTGACATTGGCGCGCCAGCAGCTTGATTCCGAGGAGCGCCGCGCCAAGGAGCGGCTGGAGGAGCTGGACCGCCGCGCCACGGAGCTGGTGAAAGATATCGAGCGCGAAAAGGCGCTCGCTGCCGATGCGGCGGTGACCCTGACCCGTCTGGGCGAAGAAGAAGCGGCGCTGGCTGGTGAAGATGCGGGTTCGGAAGCGGCCCGCGCGGAGGCAGCGCAGAAGCTGACGGAGACAGAAGCGGCGCTGACGCTGGCCGAGCAGGCGCTGGGCGATATTCAGCGCCGTGTCTCCGACATTGCCGCGCGGCGTGACGCGGCCCAGCGCGCCATTGCCGATGAAGAACAGCGGTTGCGCCGCTTTGCCGATGAATTTGCCCGTGTTGAGCGCGAATTGGCTCAGGTGCAGGCAAGCCTTGGGCCGGATGCTGACCCGGCACCCTTCACCGCTGCCATGTTCGAAGCCGAAAAGGCTGCACAAGCTGCCGAAACCCATGCCGAAGCAGCACGTGCAGCGATTGCGGCTGCCCGCGAGTCGGAGCAGCGCCTGCGCAGCCCGGTCACTGAGGCTGACCGCAAGGCTCAGCGTCTTGAGACAGAGGTCAAGACCCTTAACAAGCTGCTGGCCAATGCCGGTTCGGATCTGTGGCCGCCGGTGGTCGAATCCATCACCGTGGAAAAAGGCTTCGAGATGGCACTCGGCGCCGCTCTCGGAGATGATCTCGATGCGTCCTTGGAAGCGTCGGCACCAGCCAACTGGAGTGTGACAGCCGGTGCCGATGCCGATCCGGCATTGCCGGAAGGCGCACGTCCATTAAGCGAAGTTGTGCGCGCGCCCGCCGCCTTGCAGCGCCGCCTCAATCAGATTGGCCTTGTCCGGCGTGTCGATGCGGCCCGCTTGCGGGATATGCTCAAGCCCGGTCAGCGCCTTGTCTCAACCGAGGGTGACCTTTGGCGTTGGGATGGGTTTTCCACAGCCGCCGAAGCACCGACACCTGCCGCCCGTCGGCTGGCGGAAAAGAACCGCCTGGCCGACCTTGAGATTGAAGCGGCGGAAGCCCGTAAGGTCGCCGACCAGATGCGTCAGGAACTGGAAGCCGCCCTGCTGGCCGTGCGCGCCGCCGCCCAGGCGGAGCAGGCTGCCAGCGATGATGTCCGCCGCACCCGCCAGCAGCTTGATGGCGCCCGCCAGCGGCTGGCACAATCTGAACGCCGCCGGAATGAGGTCGCGTCGCGCCTGTCCGCGCTGGGTGAAGCCAAAAATCGTGTCGAGGCGTCGCGCGCTGAAGCCGAAGGCCGCCTTGAAGGCATGCGCGAATCGGCGGTGTCGCTGGTCATTTCGGATGGGCTTGAACAGGAACTGGCTGACTCACGCACCCGCGTGGCTGATGCCCGTGCTGCTGCCAGCGAATCGCGCGCGACACAGCAAACGTTGACGCGCGAAGCGGATATGCGGGCCCGCCGCCGCGACACTATCGCGTCGGAATCCAGAAGCTGGACGGAGCGCCGCACCCGCGCACTGGGGCAGGTCAGTGAATTTGAAGCTCGCATCACTTCGGCCACGACCGAACGCGAGTCGCTGGATGCTGTCCCCGGTGAGATCATTCTCAAGCGCCGGGCGCTGGTGGTCGAGCTTGAAGCCGGCGAAGAAAAGCGCAAGGCTGCCGCTGATAAATTGGCAGAAGCCGAAACGGCGCTGGCAGAAGCCGACCGTGCAGCCCGCACAGCGCTCGCCGCCCTGTCAGAAACGCGCGAAGCCCGCGCCCGCACCGAAGCGCGCGTGGACGCAGCCAATGCCAGATTGGCTGACACCGTGCGCTCCATTGCCGAAGCGCTGGAGGCCACGCCCGAGCAATTGCCGGAATTGGCCGGCCTTCAGCCCGGCGATGATACGCCGCCTTATGCCGATGTGGAACGCCGCCTGCACAATCTCAAATCCGAGCGCGAGCGTATTGGCGCAGTCAACCTGCGCGCCGATGATGAACTGACGGATATCGAATCCAAGAAGGAAATGCTCCTCACCGAACAGACCGATCTGGTCGAAGCCATCAAGAAGTTGCGGTCTGCGATCCAGAACCTCAACAAGGAGGGGCGCGAGCGCCTGCTGGCATCATTTGATATCGTCAACCAGCATTTCCAGACCCTGTTCACCACCCTGTTTGGGGGTGGCACAGCCGAATTGCAGTTGATCGAATCGGATGATCCGCTGGAAGCGGGATTGGAAATTGTTGCCAAGCCTCCGGGCAAGAAGCCGCAGACCATGACGCTTTTGTCGGGTGGTGAGCAGGCCCTGACAGCCACCGCCCTGATCTTTGCCGTATTCCTCACCAATCCCTCGCCGATCTGCGTGCTCGACGAAGTCGATGCGCCGCTCGATGATGCGAACGTGGAACGCTATTGCGATTTGCTCGATGACATGGCCCGCCGCACCGAGACCCGGTTCATTGTCATCACGCATAACCCCATTACCATGGCGCGCATGAACCGGCTGTTTGGCGTCACCATGGCCGAAAAGGGTGTTTCCCAGCTTGTTTCTGTTGATCTTGAGCAGGCTGAGCGGGTGTTGGAAGCCGGTTAGGCGCAAGATTCGCAGCTTTCTGCTTTCGACCTTCGTCAAAAAACGGAAAAGTACATCATATCAATATCTTGCATGTAAGGCGCTTGCCTTGACAGCGGACAAGGGCGAAAATATGTTCCGCCCGACTTCGCTGGGGGGCTTTTCAGCCCGACATCCTGCTGTTTTTGCGGTACCACCGGGGCTGACGCCGTCAGTCGCGATGAGGCGCTTGAGACTTTGGGATTGTGGTTTTGGAAAACAGATCATCTGGCGAAGACGATGAGGCCGCGCGCTTGAAGCGTCTTGGGGAGCGTCTCCGCGAGATCGACAAGCGTGATGTGAGCGAACAAAAGGCAGCCCGCGATTCTCAGAAGGATGCGAGCGGTCTGGCGAAGGGCTTGCGAATGTCTGCAGAGCTGGTTGCCGGCGTGGGGGTCGGTGTCGGTTTGGGCATGGCATTTGACCATGTCCTTGGCACCAGCCCATGGGGGCTGATTGTGTTCATGCTCCTGGGTTTCGGGGCTGGCATGATGAATGTCATGCGCGCCGCCGGTGCGCTTGGCCCGCCAAAAATGATGAATTCTTCCACGGATCGTGGAAGCGACAAGACCTAATCCGGCATGCTCCTGGTGGTGTGCCGACAAGCGGCAGAAACGAAAGTTAAGTCATGGCCGGTCCGATTGAACAGTTTGAGATCAAGAACCTTGTCCCGCTTGGCAAGATTGGCGGCTCGGATCTCGCGCTGACGAACTCCGGCGTTTACATGCTGATCGCGCTGGCCGTGATCATTGGCTTCTTCCTGATCGCGACATCGAAGAATTCTCTGGTGCCGGGCCGGCTGCAAAGCCTGGCAGAAATGGCCTACGAGTTTGTCGCCAACACGGTGCGCAGTTCCGCTGGCAATGAAGGCATGCGGTTTTTCCCGCTCGTCTTCTCGCTCTTTATGTTTGTGCTGGTCGCCAATCTCATTGGCATGATCCCCGGCACCTTTACGGTGACCAGCCATATCGTCATCACCTTCACCATGGCGCTGATCGTCATTTTGACTGTCGTGATTTTTGGCCTGATGAAGCATGGCACGCATTTCCTGCACCTGTTTGTGCCGTCAGGTGTTCCGGGCTGGCTCTTGCCACTGATCGTCATCATCGAGATCATTTCGTTTCTCTCCCGTCCGGTCACGCTCGGTCTGCGTCTGTTCGCCAACATGCTCGGCGGCCATATCGCGATGAAGGTGTTCGGCGGCTTTGTTGCCTCACTGCTCGCAGCCGGTGGTGCCTACGCGCTGCTTGCGCCGCTGCCGCTGGTCGCCATCGTTGCGCTGACCGCGCTCGAATTCCTCGTTGCTTTCCTGCAGGCTTACGTGTTTGCAGTGCTGGCCTCGATTTATCTCAACGACGCGCTGCATCCGGGCCACTAACTGCTTGCTGCATCGTTTCCAATCCTCAGGTCATTTCACATGGAGAATATCATGACCCCCCAAGCTGCTGCATACATCGGTGCCGGTCTCGCTGCGATCGGCGTCGGTCTGGCCGCCATCGGCGTTGGCCACATCTTCGGCAACTTTCTGGCGGGTGCTCTGCGCAATCCTTCCGCATCTGATGGCCAGTTCGGCCGGGCCTTCATCGGCGCCGCGCTCGCCGAAGGTCTTGGCATTTTCGCCTTCGTCATCGCGGTGCTGTTGTACCTGAAATAAGCGGGGCAGGCGCGGTCCGCCGCGCTTTTCATCCTGCATGGCCGGACGGGCGCAGCCTCGGTTGCGCCCGCCGTCATCCCACAGACCAGATTGAGCGAACATATGGCCACTCCTGCTGATGGTGCGCAGAACAACGTCGGTTTTCCGCCGTTCGATACATCGACATTCGCGTCGCAGCTGTTCTGGTTCGCGATCGTGTTTGGCACGCTTTACTGGATGATGGCGAAGGTCATCATTCCGCGGTTGAGCGCGATTGTGGATGGCCGCAAGGCCCGTATCGCCAAGGATCTGGACGAGGCTGCGCAGATGCAGGCCAAGGCCCAGGTGGCTGGCGAAGCCTACGAAAAGGCGCTGGCTGATGCCCGCGCCAATGCCCAGACCATCGCGCAGAGCACCCGTGACAAGCTGAATGCGGAAACGGAAGCCCGGCGCAAGGCGGTGGATTCCGAACTTGCGGCGAAGCTGCAGGCTTCTGAAGCACAGGTAGCGGCCATGAAAAACCGCGCCATGGAAAATGTCGGCGCGGTGGCGGCGGAAGCTGTCGGCGCCATTCTCGACAAGCTGATCGGCAAGTCTGCGGATGCAGGCACCGTCGCATCGGCACTGAAATCGGTCATGGGCCGCTAAGGAGCAAGACGATGGAAACCGTTTGGGTCGCAGTCGGCTTTGTTCTTTTCTTCGCAGTGCTGGCCTATGCCGGCGTGCCGAAAATGCTGACCAGTGCGCTTGATGCGCGCGGCAAGCAGGTTGAGGCAGAGCTTGGTGAAGCCCGCCGTTTGCGCGAAGAGGCGCAGGCGCTGCTCGCCAGTTTTGAACAGAAGCGCAAAGATGCGGAGATTGAAGCCTCATCCATCATCGCGCAGGCCAAAGCCGATGCCGAGCGCATGGGCCGCGAGGCTGAAGCCAAAATGGCGGATTTTGTAAAGCGCCGCACCACGCAGGCTGAACAGAAAATCGCGCAGGCCGAAGCACAGGCCACCAATGAAGTCCGCGCCACGGCGGCGGATGCGGCGGTCAAGGCGTCTGAATCGATTCTGCGCACACAGGTCGCTGGCAATGCCGGCGAAGCGCTGGTGCGCACTGGCCTGAATGAGATGAAGGGCCGGTTGAACTGAATCTGACGCTCAGGTCAGTGATTTCAAAAAAAGCCGCTCTTATGGGCGGCTTTTTTATATGCGGTAAACATCATGCTCCTCATATTTGATTGCGATGGCGTTCTCGTCGACAGTGAAACATTGTCCTGCAAGATCGAGGCCGATTATCTGAGTGAGCTTTCGGTGCCACTCAGTGCCGATGATGTCGCGCGCCAATTCATTGGCCGCAGCATGAAGGATATGGTGGCGGAGTTGCGTGCGGCCTTTGGCGATCGCATCCCGCATGATTTTGCTGAACAGCTGACCCGGCGCACTTTACAGCGATTTCAACAGGAGTTGCAGCCTATCATGGGCGTGCGCGAAGCCATTCTCGGCATCAATGCCCCGCGCTGCGTGGCGTCGTCGTCAGCGCCGCCACGCCTCGCTGTGTCTTTGAAAAAAACGGGATTGGCAGACCTGTTTGGCGTAGATGTTTTTTCCGCCACAATGGTCGCGCGCGGCAAGCCCGCGCCGGATCTTTTTTTATTCGCGGCAGAAAAAATGGGCCATCCCCCCGGCCAGTGCGTGGTGATCGAGGATTCCGTCAGTGGTGTCAAAGCCGGTATCGCCGCTGGTATGCGTGTGATCGGATTTTATGGCGGTTCGCACTGCCAGCGCGGGCATGATGCCGTGCTGAAAAACGCGGGTGCACATATTGTTATTGATGATATGCGCAATTTACAGCGGTCGCTGTGACCAAAAGCGCGGTCTATGATCCGCGCGGTTTGGGGCTTGCGTCACCAGCCGCCGTGCGGCCCGGACCTTTGTCGATGCCATACACATCATCCCGGAAATGCACAACGCCATCGGCCGTTGCGTAGCCGGTGAGATAAATCCACGCCACTGGCACGGGCTTTGTCATGCGGATATCGCGCCGTGTGTCATCATCGTCCATCGCGTCATCAACCTTGTCGCGGCTCCAGCCCTGCGGCTGCAACAGCCACGTTACAAAATCACGCACACCTTCCACGCGCACGCAGCCGGAGGAATGGAAGCGGTCATCCCTGGCGAATAATTTTTTTGAGGGCGTGTCATGCATATAAACCGCATGCTTGTTGGGCATATCCACGCGCACCTGACCCAGCGCATTGCCAGCGCCGGAATCCTGCCGCAGCGTATAATTCGGGATCGCGCCGGATGACCAGTTGACCGAACGTGGATCGACTGCATTGCCGCTGCCATCCAGCAACTTGATCCGGGCACGCGCGAGATAGCCCGGATCCTTCTGCATTTTTGGAATAATATCTTTCTTCAGTACCGTTGGCGGCACCGTCCATGTCGGGTTGAAATTCACCGTGGTGATGCGCGTCTCCACCTCCGGCGAAGCCCGTTCCGCCTTACCAACAACGGCGGTGTAGCGTCGCACCACGCGGCCATTTTCGATTGTCTCGGCAATGGCCGCAGGAATATTCACCACCACGTAGCGTTCGCCGAACGCGAATTGCGACAGGGCCAGCCGCCGCGATGAAGCCGCGATCTGGCGAAAGCGCGTCTGTGCCGAAACGTTCATCGCCTTGAGCGTTGCGCCCGCGACGGCACCGGTCGCTTTCAGGCCGTGCCTGACCTGAAAATGTTTGACCGCCTCAACTGTCGCCGCATCATAGACGCCACTTTCCGGTCCGTTCATATCCCCGGTAATGGCAAGGCGCATCTGCAAAAGCCTGACTGCCGGACTTTTCGCCCCGGGGCTGAGGGCGGAAGGAACCGTTGGCCATCCCCCCGTCTCGACAATGCGCAAATATCGCTCATAAGCCTTGCCCGTCTGCTCGAATGTTTCGGGCGAAAAGCTCGGGCGCGGGTCTGAGGCGTTGACCACGGTTTCACGCGTCACCGGCGGCACGCTGCGAACCACGGGTTTCGGTTTGGGTAATGCTTGCGGGAGCGATGCTGGCGCTGAAGCCGATGGCGCAGCGGGTGCAGGGATAAGAGAAGGAGCGGGGGCAAGAGAAGGCGCAGGTGGTACAACCGGCGCGCTTGGCGGAGTGCCCATGGGTGCCGGTGAGAGCAGGCTCTGGGCCTGTGCATGGCCAGACATCAGCGCCAGCATCGCGGCCGTTGCCAGCCCTTGTGTGCGCCGCCGCGCCTGTTGCCTGTCCCGGAAAAGCTGCATCTTCAAAACCCCAATTCACCCAGACTATTGACCGGGAAATGTGGCGTTGACGAGTCACAAGCATGCGAACCGCGTGGGATGTGGCGAAAGCGCAACGGTGCGGCGGCGGTTATTCTTTCACAACGATAACGTGCACCCGTCGCGGTCCATGCGCGCCCAGCAGAATGGTCTGCTCGATATCGCCGGAGCGTGAAGGGCCGGTGATGAAATTCACCGTGCGCGGCATATCGCCCTTGCCATAGCCATAGCGAACCTTGGCCCACACCTCTTCCATATCGCTGGCGAGATCTTTGGCGGCGAGCACAACAATATGGTGGTCGGGCAAAAAATTCAGCGTTGTCGGATTTTCCGGGCCGGAGGTCATCACGGCGGTGCCAGTTTCGGCAATCGCGGCAAAGGCATGGCTGACAGCGGCAAGGTCGTTGCCATCGGACGGGCCATGCTTCACCTCAAGGGCCGTGTCCTGCCACGGCATCATCTTGAGCCGGAGGTCGGCCCCGATGCGGATGGCGGCTGGAAGATTGTTGTCGCGCAGATAGGCTGCGATGGCGGCGGGCACATCGCCGCTGGACGCAACCTCCACAACGGTCGCGGATACGCGCTCGGCCTGGGCACGGAAGAGATCAACCCGCTCCTGACCGGCAACCTGCCCGCGCTTGGGGATCAGTCCCTTCGGCGCCCGCTCCAGCCGTTGTTCGACAACGCTGCGGCGCGGCGCTTCCTGGCCGGTGACGCCGAGAGAGCGGCGGAGGGTGGAGAATATTTCATCGCGGGCGGAACTCATGCTTTTCCTCCCCGCTCTTTTTTCCATCGGGCCTGAAACGTTTGACCCTGCGGCGCAGGAAAATCGCGGTATTTCGTCCAGCCCGCTCCGAACGGGAGCCAGCCGAGCGAGCCTTTTGATTTTGACACGAGTGCGAGGGAAGCCATCGCAGCCCGCATGGTGAGCGCATACAATTTCGGGCGTTTTGCAAAAAAAGCCCACACAGAAATGCCGCCGCGCACGGTGGCCGGCGAAAGGTGGCGCTCAAATTCGCGCTCACGCCAATGCCGCATCATTTTCGGCAGCGGAATTTTCATCGGGCAAACGCTCTCGCAGCGCCCGCAGAATGTCGAGGCATTGGGAAGCTGCCCGCCTTGATCGACACCGATCAGCGACGGCGTTAGCACCGCGCCCATCGGGCCGGGATACACCCAGCCATAGGCATGGCCGCCGACAGCATGATAAACCGGGCAATGATTCATGCATGCGCCGCAACGGATGCAGCGCAGCATGTCCTGAAAATCCGTACCGAGCATGGATGAGCGGCCATTGTCGAGAATGACAACATGATATTCTCCAGGTCCGTCGACATCCGCACTGCGGCGTGCGCCGGTCGATACGGTGGTGTAAACGCTCATATCCTGCCCGGTGGCAGAACGGGCCAGCACGCGCAGAATTTGCGATACGTCTTCCAGCGTTGGCACCAGCTTTTCGATGGACGCAATGACGATATGCGCTTTTGGCAAAGTCTGTGTCAGATCGCCATTGCCTTCATTGGTAACGATGATCGATGAGCCGGTTTCGGCAATCAGGAAATTCGCGCCGGTGATGCCGACGTCAGCCTCGAAATATTTCTGCCGCAACACCTGCCGCGCTTCGCTCAACAGGGATGTCGGGTCGGAGAGATCACGCTGCGGCTCAAGGTGTTTGTGCACACGGCGGAAATCGGCCTCGACCTGATTGGCATTCACATGCACGGCTGGTGCAATGATGTGTGACGGCGCTTCGCCACGCAGCTGAATGATATATTCGCCAAGGTCGGTTTCAACCGCAGTCATCCCGGCATTTTCCAGTGCCTGATTCAAGCCCATCTCTTCCGAGATCATGGACTTGCCCTTGGTCACCGTCTTCGCGCCGAATTTCTTGCACAATTCCAGCACGATCTTGCAGCCTTCTTCGCCGTTGCGGGCATAATGCACATGCCCGCCAGCGTCCGTAACGGCCTTCTCATATTTTTCCAGATAAAGATCGAGATGCGCGAGGGTGTGATTTTTGATGTCGCGCGCGCTTTCCCGCAAGGCCTCGAATTCCGGCAGGCGCGCCGCAGCCTCCGCCCGCCGGTCAATGAAGCCGCCGCGCATTTTGCCGAGCGCCCGTTGCAAGTTGTCATCATGCAGGGCACGCGTCGCATTCTGCTTGAATTGCGGTGTAGTGGCATGCGCGGTCATGAGCGCGCTCCTTCCGTTCCAGCAGGCGCGGTGCTTTTGGCAGACGCGGCAATCGGCGGTTCATCGGTCATGCCGGCGAGCACTTCGGCAACGTGGCGCACATCGATATTTTTGCCCTCGCGCTTCAATTTACCGGCCATGTTCATCAGGCAGCCCAGATCACCGGCGAGCAGCATTTGCGGATTGGCCGCAACAATATTTTCGGTCTTCTTCGTAACAATAGCGTCAGAAATCTCGCCATATTTCACGGCGAAGGTGCCGCCGAAACCGCAGCAGGTTTCATTCTCGTTCATTTCTTTCAGGGTCAGCCCCTGCACGCTGGTCAGCAGCAGGCGCGGCTGCATCTTCACACCCATTTCGCGCAAGCCCGAGCAGCTGTCGTGATAAGTCACGGTGGCGGGGCAGGTGGCGTTCACGGATGTGACACCAAGAATATCAACCAGAAAACTGGTCAGCTCATGGGTCTTGGCGGCAAGGGCATTGGCGCGCTTGGAAAGTTGCGGGTCGTCACTGAACAATTCAGGATAATGCTTGGCGAGGTGCCCGGCGCAGGAACCGGATGGCGCGACGATATAATCATAGCCCGCAAAGGCCTCGATCATTTGCGCCGCCAGCGCTTGCGCGGTCTTGCGGTCACCGCTGTTGAACGCGGGCTGGCCACAGCAGGTCTGTGCCGGCACATCCACAACGCAGCCGGCATCTTCCAGAAGTTTCACGGCGGCAAAACCAACTGACGGCCGCATCAAATCAACAAGGCAAGTGACGAGCAGGGCCACGCGCGGCTTGGCCGGGCGGACAATCTCAGGTCTGATCTCGGACACGAATGCTCCCACATCATTTTTCAGGCTGGGAGAGTCATGACTCACCCGCCCGCCCCATACAAGTGGCCTTCAGTCTGCGCCCTGTGCATCGCACGGGGCTGCGTAGGCATGCCGCAGGGGCCTTGGCCACCTTACGGTCATTGCGCCCTTGCGGGCAAGCCATGAACCGGCGAGTGTGGCATCTCTCCACGCAGCGGAACATGATGAGCGATACACACGAACCGGCATCCCCGGCGGCCGGCAACACCGGGCTGGTTGAATATCGCCTGCGCAACGCGGTACTCGGCGAGCTTCACGCCCGGCCATTCCACGCCGTGGCTGCACCGGGCCGGGTTCTCCATCTCGGATTGATGAACAGCAAGGCAAACCGCGCCGCAGCGCATGAGGCGCTCAGCGCATTCTGTCTGGCCAACGGCGCGCCGCAGCCGCAACCGCAGGCGAACCATCACCGCATCACCACCGCCCATTTCGCTTTGAGCTGGGAGCAGCACACGGAGTTCTCGACCTTTACCTGGTTTTTTGAAGGTGAGGCGGCACGACGGGCTGACAGCGCTTCCACATTGTACCGGTCCTGCGCGGCGGGGCTGGAGCAACCAGGTCCGGTGATTGTCGCGGTCGACCTTCATGTCTGGACGGATGCAGTGCCTCATCCGCCAACAGCGGCACTTCCTGCGGCAGCTTCGCGGCTAATGCAGTCGGCCGCGCGGGTAGAAACGGATTTCGCCGCCGGTCCGGACGGGTTTGTGCGGCTGGATCTCACCGTGCGCGATCTTGGCAACCGGGCGCTCGGCGCGCTGGTGCAGCGCCTGCTGGAAATTGAAACTTACCGCACCTTTGCGCTGCTGGGGCTGCCGGAGGCGCAGCGCGTCGCGCCAACGGTGCGCCGCATTGAAAAAGAAGTTGCTGAAATCAGCCGCACCATGACGCTGGCCGAAGGGCTGGAAGCCAACCGCAAATTGCTGGACCGGCTGACAAGCATGGCGGCGGAGGCAGAGGCGGAAGCGGCCCAGTCCTCCTACCGCTTTGCCGCCAGCCGCGCCTATGACGAGATTGTGCACCAGCGGCTGGAGATCATCGGCGAAGAGCCCATCCCCGATGTGCCGACGATGAAGGCATTTCTGGACCGGCGTATGGCACCGGCCATCCGCACCTGCCTTGCTATGGCCGACCGGCAGGCGGACCTGTCACGCAAGCTCACGCGCGCTGCAAACCTGCTGCGCACCCGCGTCGATGTGGAAATGGAGCAGCAGAATCGTGATTTGCTGCAATCCATGAATGACCGGACGCGCCTGCAATTGCGGCTGCAGCAAACGGTTGAAGGCCTTTCGGTGATGGCCATCAGCTATTACGCAGTCGGGCTGCTCGGCTACGTCTTCAAGGGCATGAAAGATGCGGGCGCGCTGCCATTTGAACCGTCAATTGCCACGGCCTTGTCCGTGCCGGTGGCGATGATGCTGGTCTGGATGATGGTGCGCCGGATCAGAAAACATCATGCGGCAGATTGATCCTTCATGCGCAGGCGCGGTCATTGCAGTGTGCTTTTCCTTTCCGCCGCCAATGGCTATGCTGCACACAAACAAGAACAGGAGCGAACGCCATGAGTGCCATCGCATTTCCAGCCCCCGATCAGGCCATCATTGCGCGCCGCGACCAGATTATCACCGATTTGGCCCGCCTGTTGCCCGCAGATGCGCTCATCACATCGGATGATGAACGCCGCCCCTATGAAACCGATGGCCTGACCGCCTATCGCAAAATGCCGCTGGCGGTGGCGCTGCCGGCAACCACGCAGCAGGTCTCCGCCGTGATGGCCTATTGCCATGCCGCAGGCGTGCCGGTGGTCGCGCGCGGCGCCGGCACATCCCTGTGTGGCGGTGCGATCCCGCAGGAAGATGCTGTTATTATCGGCGTCGGGAAAATGAGCCGCATTCTTGAGGTGGATTACGCCAATCGTGTCGCGCGCGTGCAGTCCGGCGTGACGAATTTGTCGATCACCGGTGCAGTACAGGCGGATGGATTTTTTTATGCGCCCGATCCGTCCTCGCAGCTGGCCTGCACCATCGCCGGCAATATCGGCATGAACAGCGGCGGCGCGCATTGCCTGAAATATGGAGTCACCACCAACAATGTGCTCGGCGTCAGGATGGTGTTGAATGACGGCACCATTGTGGACCTGGGCGGTGATCATCTCGATAGCGAAGGCTATGATTTGCTGGGCCTGATCCACGGTTCGGAAGGGCAGCTTGGTATTGTCACCGAAGCAACCGTGCGCTTGCTGCGCGCGGCAGAAGGGGCCCGTCCTGTTCTGTTTGGATTCGATACCAGCGAGGAGGCGGGCGCGTGCGTGGCCGCCATCATCGCGTCCGGCATTATTCCCGTGGCTATGGAATTTATGGACAAGCCTGCCATTGAAATTTGCGAGGCCTATGCCAAGGCTGGCTATCCGCTCGATGTGGAAGCGCTGCTGATTATCGAGGTCGAAGGCTCCGAAATCGAAATGGACTCGCAGCTCAGGAAGATTGTTGCGACCGCGCGCCAGCATGGTGTGAAAGTGGTCAAGGAATCACAATCAGCCATGGAAGCAGCGTTGATCTGGAAAGGCCGCAAGTCAGCCTTCGGGGCAACAGGCCGCATCGCCGATTATATTTGCATGGATGGCACCATTCCCACTGGCCAATTGCCGCTGGTGCTGAAGGAAATGGACCGCATTGTCAAACATTATGGCCTGCGCGTCGCCAATGTATTCCATGCCGGTGATGGCAACCTGCATCCGCTGATTCTTTATAATTGCAATGATCCTGTGGAGCAGCAGAAGGCGGAAGATGCCGGCAATGATATTCTCAAGCTCTGTGTTGATGTTGGCGGCTGCCTCACCGGCGAGCATGGCGTCGGCATCGAAAAGCGGGACCTGATGACACACCAGTTCAATGCAGTTGATTTGCAGCAGCAGATGCGCGTGCGCGCTGTATTTGATCCGGCGTGGCTGTTGAATCCGGCCAAGGTTTTCCCGCTCGAAGGCAGGGTGGCAGCGTGAGTGTTTTGAATCCTGCCAACGAACGGGACGTCGCGGCTCAGGTCAAGGAAGCACGCGCGCGCAAAACCCCGCTGGACATTACCGGCGGCGGCACGAAAAGAAGGATTGGCCGCCCGATGCAGACAGCGCAGGAAATGTCCATGCGCGGACTGTCCGGGATCACGCTTTATGAGCCGGCGGAAATGGTGATTGGCGCACAGGCGGGAACACCGCTCACGGCGGTTGAGAAAACACTTGCCGAAAAAGGCCAGCGCCTGCCTTTCGAGCCGCTGGATTACCGCCGGCTGATGGCCTCGACCGGCGAGCCGACCATCGGTGCCGTGGCCGCCTGCAACCTGTCCGGGCCGCGCCGCATTCAGGCCGGCGCCGCGCGCGATTCTTTAATCGGCGTGCGCTTCGTCAATGGGGCTGGCGACATCATCAAGAATGGCGGCCGCGTGATGAAGAATGTCACGGGCCTTGATCTGGTGAAATTATCTGCAGGCGCATGGGGCACACTGGGCGTGCTCACCGAGGTCATCTTCAAGGTTCTGCCGCAACCAGAAACGCAGATGACACTGGCATTGCACGGCCTTGAGGATGCGCAAGCAGTTGAAGCGCTTGCGGCGGCGCTTGGCTCGCCATTTGAGCCGACAGCGGCGGCACATCTTCCCGCAGGCCTTGATGGTGCGGCGCGCACGCTGCTGCGCCTTGAAGGATTTGCCGATTCACTGGCCTATCGCAGTGGCGAATTGCAGACTTTGCTGGCGCGCTTTGGCGCGCTGGAAAAAATCGGTGAAGAGGTATCACAGGCGTTGTGGCAGCGTGTGCGGGATGCCGATTATTTTTCTGCGCCGCAGACGGGCGCGGTCTGGCGCATTTCCGTTGCGCCCATGCGTGGCCCGCAGGTGGCCGCTCATATCCGTGCGCATCTTGCCATCCGGTATTTTTATGATTGGGGCGGCGGCCTGATCTGGCTGGCGGCAGAAGAAAAAGGCGATGCCGGTGCCGCAATCATCCGTGAGGCCATCGCATCGCATGGGTCAGGCCATGCCACGCTGGTGCGTGCGGCACCAAATGTGCGCGCGGCGGTCAGCGTCTTCCAGCCCCTGTCCGCGCCGCTGACGGCGTTGCACAAGGGGCTGAAAGCCAGCTTTGACCCGGATGGCATGCTCAACCCCGGCCGCATGCATGCGGAGTTTTGAGGCATGAGTGCATCTGTTCCAGGCGCGCCTGCTGCGCCTTCCGGCGCGATCAGCCCCGTTGGTATCGTGATGATCGCCGTGGTCATCGCTGCTGCCGCTGTAATTCTCTACGCCATGGGCCGCGTGCCAATCTGCAAATGCGGCACCATTAAATTTTGGCATGGCGTCACCAACAGTTCCGAAAATTCCCAGCATGTTACCGACTGGTATACCTTTTCCCACATCATCCATGGGTTCCTGTTTTACAGCGCCTACTGGCTGGCACAAAAAATCACGGGCCGCCGGTTGGCGCTGTTCTACGGCTTGCTTGGTGCAGTGATTGTCGAAAGCGCGTGGGAAATTCTGGAAAATACGCCGATGATCATCGAGCGTTACCGAACCGCCACCGTATCACTCGATTATTTCGGTGACAGCGTGCTCAACTCTGTTGCTGATATTCTGTCCATGATCGCCGGATTTTTCTTCGCCGCCCTTGCGCCGGTTGCGCTGACAATTGCATTGGCGCTGGTGATGGAAATCGGTGTCTTCATGATGATCCGCGACAATCTTCTTCTCAACATCATCATGCTGGTTTATCCGCTGGACTCGATCAAGGCCTGGCAGGCTGGAGCGTAACAATGCAAACCAACTTCACGCCTGAACAACTGAAAGACTCCGCGATGGCCGCGTCGGAGAAAATTCTCCGCACCTGCGTCCATTGCGGTTTCTGCACCGCCACCTGCCCGACCTATCTGTTGCTGGGAGATGAGCTGGATTCTCCGCGCGGCCGCATTTATCTCATCAAGGATATGCTGGAAAACAACCGGCCTGCGACACAAGAGGTGGTCACCCATATCGACCGCTGCCTGTCCTGCCTGTCCTGCATGACCACATGCCCGTCAGGCGTGCATTATATGCATCTCATTGATCATGCCCGCGCTCATATCGAGCAGACGCATAGCCGCGCTGTGTCCGACCGGCTTTTGCGCACCATGCTGGCGAAAATATTGCCATACCCCAACCGTTTCCGCCTCGCGCTGGCCGGCGCAAAAATCGGCAAGGTGGCGATGACAGCTTTGCGGCTGTGGCCGTCAACGGTGCGCGCCGGTGCTTCGGCTGCACATTTTATCGGCAGGCCGCTGGCGCGCCGGGCCGGATTATTTTCCCGCATCCGGGCCATGCTGGATCTGGCCCCGGCGCAATTTCCCAATCGCCTGGCTTATGAGGCCGAGCATCATTTTCCCGCAACAGGGCCGCGCCGCGCCCGTGTGGCGCTGCTCACCGGCTGCGCCCAGCCGGTCTTAAATCCGGGCATCAACGAAGCCACGATCCGGGTGTTGAACCGCCTTGGGGTTGAGGTGGTTTTACCAAAGGGCGAGGCGTGCTGCGGCGCGCTGGTGCACCATATGGGGCGCGAGAGCGAAAGCCATCGTCAGGCGGCGAACAACATTGAAGTGTGGAACCGCGAAATTGCGAGTGGCGGGCTTGATGCGATCATCATCACCGCCTCGGGCTGCGGCACCACCATCAAGGATTATGGCTTCATGTTCCGTGACGATCCTGTGATGCGTGAGAAGGCGGCCCGTGTCTCGGCACTGGCCAAGGATATTACCGAATATCTCGCCACGCTGGAATTGCAGCCGGCGCATGAAACAGGCCTGACCGTGGCGTATCATTCGGCCTGCTCAATGCAGCATGGCCAGAAAATCACGGATGCGCCCAAGCGCCTGTTGAGCGCGCTGGGATTTCGCGTGAGAGATGTGCCGGAAGGCCATATCTGCTGCGGCTCGGCGGGCATTTACAATATCATGCAGCCGGAAATTGCCGGTGCGCTGCGCGAGCGCAAGGTCGGCAATATCGAGCGGCTGAAGCCGGATGTGATCGCCACCGGTAATATCGGATGCATGACGCAGATCGGCAAAGGGCTGGCTGATCGCGGCAGTGCCGTGCCGATCATCCACACGGTTGAACTGGTGGACTGGGCGCTTGGGGGCGAAATGCCGGTGGCGCTGCGCGAGGCGGGCCTTGTGCCGCGCCCCGGCCCGGCCAGCCTGCTGGCGGCGGAGTAGCCAAGCGTTCCATCAAGCGTTCCATTAAGGGCATGACGCAAAAGGGGTCGCGCGGTTGCGCCAGCGCTGCTATGAGCGCGCCATTATCGCAGCAGGATGCCATGCCGACTTCGCGCGCCGCCCTCATTGAAACGCTGTTGCCCCTGTTTGCCGGGGCAGACTGCGCGCGTGCCGATGTGGCGGTGCTGCAACCGGCGTCGGTGTTTGTCGATTTGTCGGGCGAGGATATCCGCCGCCGCCTGTTTCTGACAGCGGACGGGGATGGCACGGAATGGTGCCTGCGCCCGGAATTCACCATTCCCCTGGCGCGCGACCACATTCAGGCGGGTCTGGAAAGCGCTGGCCCGCGCGATGTGTGCTATGCCGGGCCGGTGTTCCGTCAACGCAGCGGCGAAAGCGGCGAATTTCCGCAGGCCGGGGTTGAGTCCTATGGGCGGCGCGACCGCGAGGCGGCGGATGCGGAAAGTCTGGCACTGGCGCTTGAGGCCTGTGCCGCCGTTGGGCTTGATGCGCCGCAGGTTCTGCTGGGTGATGCCGGCCTTCTTAATGATTTGATGGATGCGCTGGCCCTGGCTGATGGCGTGAAACGCCGCCTGCGCCGCGCCTATGCCAATGGCCGCCTGTCATCCCTGCTTGGTGACAGCTCTGGCCCGGGCGGCGGTGATGGCGGCAACTATGATGGTTTGCTGGCCGCCATCGAGGGGCAGGACCCCAAGGCGGCCCGTGCCTTTGTCAGGGATGTGCTGGCCATCGCTGGCATCGAGCAGGTCGGCGGCCGCAGCGCAGGCGAAATTGCTGACCGCTTCTTGCGGCAGGCAGCAGCCCGCGGGGCTGATGCGCTGGACGAGCGCAGCCGCGCCATTGTCAGCGAATTTCTGGCGATTGAGGCCAATCCTGATGCAGCGCTGGTGGCCGTCCGGTCCATGGCACGCATCCATAGCCTCAAGCTGAATGATGCCATTGACCGGCTGGAGGCCCGCAATGGGTTTATTGCAGCACGCGGCGTTGACCCTGCCCGCCTGACATTCCGCACACGGTTTGCCCGCAACCTCGATTATTACACAGGTTTCGTGTTCGAAATTCACGACGCCGCCCGGCGCGATGGCAAGCCCGTATGTGGCGGCGGACGCTATGACGGGCTGATGGTTGCGCTTGGTGCGACAGCCCCGGCCCCGGCCATCGGCTTTTCCATGTGGCTTGACCGGCTCGCTGACACACAGAGCGGAGGCGCATCATGACCGGTATGCCGCTCATTCTGGCCGTGCCCTCCAAAGGCCGGTTGCAGGACAATGCCACGGCCTTTTTTGGCCGTGCCGGGTTGAGCTTTGTGAAGCCCCGGGGTGAGCGCGATTATCGCGGTGTGCTCAAGGGCATTGATGATGTGGAAATTCTTTTTCTTTCGGCCTCCGAAATTACCCAGCAGCTGGCGCAGGGCGCGGTGCATCTGGGCGTCACCGGTGAGGATCTGGTGCGCGAGAATATTGCCGATCCCGACAATGCGGTGGATTTGCTGAGTCCCCTGGGGTTCGGCCATGCCAATGTCGTGGTCGCGGTGCCGAACGCGTGGATTGATGTGCGCACCATGGCTGATCTCGATGATGTTTCGGCAGATATTCATCAGCGTCACCGCCGCCGCATGCGCGTGGCAACGAAATATATCAACCTCACCCGCCGGTTTTTCGCAGCTCATGGTGTTGCCGATTATCAGATCGTTGAGAGCCATGGCGCGACCGAAGGTGCACCGGCAGCCGGCACCGCCGAACTGATTGTCGATATTACCAGCACGGGCGCGACATTGGTCTCGAACGGCCTGCGTGTGCTGGATGATGGTGTGATGCTCAAAAGCGAAGCCAATCTGGTCGCTTCCCTGCGTGCGCCATGGGGCGCGCGGGCGCAAAAGGCTGTGCGGCACATCTTGTCGCGCATTGCCGCCGCCGACAGTGCCCGCAGCCGCGTGGAAGTGCGGGCGGATTGGCGCAGCGCCAGCCCCGCATGGCAGGCGATAGCGCAGGCCCATGCGGCCGACGCACCGTTCGGCGGAGCGGAAAGCGGTGTTCTGTCGCTGATGTGCAGCAAGGACAAGGGCGCAGCCTTGGCCGAGGCGCTGGTGGCTGCCGGTGCACAGCAGGCCAGCATCACCGCCGTGCAGTATCTGTTCACAGCCTCCAACCCGCTGATCGACCGGCTGATGGGCCGGCTAGCCGATGCTGGTGCCTTGCAGCGCTGATCGGCCATTGTTTCTCCCGATTGCAGGCGTAGTGGCGTTTGCCTATGGTGCGCAAAATTTTAGAGGAGTCGCCTGGTGAAGCGCGTGATGAATGGTATGCAGATGAAATTGGGGCTGACGGCTGCAACAGCTGTGTTGCTCGGCCTTGCGATGCCTGCCAGCGCGCAGGCGCAAAGTGAAGAGAAGTCGCGTCAGCAACAGATCCGCGAGGACAGCCAGTATGTGCCGACGAAAAAGAATGACAAGGTTTTCCCCTCCAGCATGAACTGGGTGGCGGTCAGTCTGAACGGCAAACCGTTGGCGAATGGCCCGGACAGGCCGAGTTTTTATCTGGATGAACAGTTGCGCGCCCGTGGCCATGGCGGCTGCAACTCCTTTTCTGTGACGGCTTTTCCGCTGCGCCAGCAGAAATTTGCGGTTGGTCCGATTGCGCACACCCGCAAGAGTTGTGACAAGGGACTGACTGAGGTCGAGCGCCGCTTTTTTGTCGCCTTCCGCACGGCAACGGAGTGGGACCTTGAGAACGGCAGCCTTGTTCTGAAAGGACAGGGCGGTGTGTTGAAATTCGAGCGCGGCATTTGAGAGTGCGCACCTCAACAGAATAAAAAGGCCGCTTGATGCGGCCTTTTTTGATGCGCTGATGTGATGGACGTGCAGCCATCTCTTTATTTCAGGCTGGGTGTGAAAGTCCCGTCGCTGTTGGGTTCCATCACAATGCGTCCGCCATGCATGTCGATCAGCGTGGACCGGTGACCGATGGAAATAATGGTGGTGCCAGGCAACAGCGTGCGCAGCGTCTCATAAATGGCTTTTTCCAGCGGTTCATCCAGTGAGGCCGTGGCCTCGTCCAGAAACAACCAATCCGGCTTGGCCAGAAGCGCACGCGCAATGGCAAGCCGTTGCTGTTCGCCTCCCGACAGCCGTTGCGCCCAGATGTCATCATGATCAAGTTGCGCTGTCAGATGCGGCAATTTCACGGCCTCCAGTGCGGCAGCAATGGCAGCGTCCGGATAACTTCCTTCCAGTGCCGGATAGGAAACGGCAACGCGCAGGGAGCCGGTGGGCAGATAGGGCCGCTGCGGCAAAAGCAGAACGGATTTTCCCTGCGGCGTTAAAATCGTACCTTCGCCATAAGGCCATATGCCGGCAATGGCGCGGAACAACGTTGATTTGCCCGAGCCGGACGGACCCGTGAACAGGGTGGCCCCGCCTGACGGCAGATGCATATCCTCCACGCGCACAATGGTTTTCCCATTTGGCAGATGCAGCGCAAGTTTTTTCAGACTCAATGCATCGGTGGGGGCCTGCACAACATCAATGCGCGGCGGTGTGGTGCCCAGCGCCTGCGCGGCGTGGATGGCTGCGCCGAATGTCGTCAGGCGGTCGATGATCGCCTTGAAATTCGCCAGCGAGGCATAGCGTGCAATAAAGAACGAGAGTGCGCCTTCAACGCGCGAAAAGGCACCGGCGGTCTGCGTCAATTGCCCAAGCGATAGGGCACCGGAGAAATAATATGGCGCTACAATCGCATAGGGAAACACCACGCTGGCTTGAAACCAGCTTGAGGTGAATGCGCTCAGTTTCAGATTGCGCGACACAAGCCGGAAGAAATTGTCGATGACGGCAGAAAATGTATCAGCAAGCCGGCGCTTTTCCACCGTCTCGCCGCGCAGCAAGGCTGTCTGTTCCGTATATTCCCGCAGACGCGCGAGGGAGTAGCGGAAATCCGCCTCATACCGTTCCTGCGCAAAATCAAGTTTCACCAGCGGGCGGCCAATCTTGTGCGTCAGCCATGTGCCGATCAGTGAATAGGCGAGCGCCACCCAGAAGGGCAGGCCGGGAATGACAATATCCGTGCCGGGAATCGCGAATTGTGCTGGAATGGTCCAGAGCAGAATGGAAAAGGACACAAGGTTGCTGATCTGCGACAACAGCGTGATGGAATAGGCATATGTGCTGTTCAGATAACCGCGCACGTCCTCTGCAATTCGCTGGTCGGGGTTGTCGGTATCGACCCCGCCAAGGCCCATGCGATAATGGGTGCCATTATCGAGCCAGCGCGAATAATAGCGTTCGGTCAGCCAGCGCCGCCAGCGGATTTTCAGCACAGACTCGACATAATATTCGATCAGGTTGCTGATGACGGCAATGATCGCCCACATCACGAACACGACGCCGAGCAGGTACCAGAATGAGGCTGAGTCTTTTTTGTTCAGCGCATCGAACAGGTCGCGGTTGACGAAGCTGATGCGCAGGCCGATGCCGACCTGAATCTGGTTGATCACCACCACTGCAACCAGCAGGGCGTGCGCCAGCGTCCGCTCGCTGGCAAACCAGCGCCTGAACAGCCCCGCCTGACCTTCCAGTTTTTCGGGGGCCTCGAAATAAGGATCAGCCAGCCGCGTAATCTGGCGAATGACCGGGATGAACGAAATGCCATACACAATCAGGCCGAAGGCCGCGATGGTGAAGGGCAGGCTGGCTGGCGGCGTGGCCTCAGCCAGACCAGCGGGCCAGAAACCGGCAAACACGACCGCATAGGCCAAGCCAGTCAACACATATTCCACGGCAAAGATGCCGGCAAAAATCCGCAGGAACGTGGAAATGGCCGGCGCACGCGCTGTCACGAAGGCCAGGGCGAGGCCAACAGCGCCAAGCCCAAGCGTCACCGCATTCACAGGGCCGCGAAATCCCATCAGCAAAAGCACAAGAGCGGTGGCAGCGACACAGACGCTGAGAAGACGCATGGAAAGATCCGGGGTTAGGGTGCTGGCGGGCGGCTGCATCCGGGAAACAAAAGGTTTAGGCAGCGGCTGACTGCCAAATCAGGCGGATGTGTAGCGCAAACCCTGCATTGAGGAAAATCACGACGAGGGGATGTCCATCATTGTGGCGATGCCGGTAGCGGGCTTGTGCTGGCTTGCTGGCAGGTTTTGATCCCGCGCAATGCATTTGCCTGTTGCAAAGCCGAGCCTGATGCCAAAAAAACAAGGCAATCAAGGTGGGACACAATGAGCGAGCAATCCGCAAACCAGCAGGCGCGCCCGCCTGTGCCCTTTCCGGTGATTCGCACGATCACGCTGGCCGATCTGCGCGAATCCCTGCGCCTGGGCGTTGATGATTTTCGGGCCGCGCCGAAATATTCCCTGCTGTTCGGTGCCGTTTATGCCGCTGGTGGCATGATGCTGGTCGCCATGATGACGCGGCTCGGCCTTGGCTATCTGGTTTATCCCCTGATCGCCGGCTTTGTGCTGATCGGGCCTTTTGTCGCCACCGGGCTTTATGAAATCAGCCGCCGCCGCGAACTGGGCCTGCCGATTGATGCCAGCATATTCGCCGTGCTGTGGAAACAGGGTGGGCGCGAAATGGGCTGGATGTCCTTTGCCGCCTTTTTCATGATGACGGTGTGGCTCTATCAGGTGCGGCTGCTGATTGCCCTGTTTCTCGGCTATCACGCCTTCACCACCTTCGGTGAATTCATGCAGGTGGTGCTGACCACGCCGGAGGGGTGGACCTTTCTGGCCGTCGGCCACCTTGTCGGGGCTGCGCTGGCGACGATGCTGTTTTCGCTGACGGTGATTTCATTTCCGCTGCTGCTCGACCGCGATGTGGATTTCATCACAGCGATGATCGCCAGCGTGCAATCGGTGATGAAAAATCCGCTGGTCATGCTGGTCTGGGCGCTCGTGATCGTGGTGCTGTTGTTGATCGGAATCGCGCCTTTTTTTATGGGCTTGCTGATTATCCTGCCCGTTCTTGGCCATGCCTCATGGCATCTCTATCGCCGGGTGATTGCCCCTCTGGATGAGGCAGGCCCGGCCTGATCCCGGCACCGGTCAGGACGGGTCAGCGATGGCCGGGGCAGGCCGGGGTTGAGGCATGCTTGCGGACGGGACATTGTCATTCGCCATTTGCGCAGCATCGCTTACATATCGGTGATGATCACGCGTGGCTTTTATCTGGCGGCTGGCTGGCTGGCACTGCTTTTCGGTGCCATCGGCATCGTGCTGCCCTTGTTGCCGACTGTACCTTTCGTGATTCTCGCCGCCTTCTGTTTTGCCAAAGGCAGCCCGCGGCTTGAGGCGTGGCTGCTGAACCATCCCGCCTTTGGCCATCACATCCGCGCCTGGCGTGAGCGCGGCGCCATCAGCCGGAAAGGCAAGCGCGCGGCGTTGCTGGCGTTTGGCGTCAGCGCGGCGATTGCGCTGGTGTTTGCACCATTTCCGGTGTCGCTCATTCCACTCGCAGCAGCGGCCATTGGCGGAACGTGGATTTGGACACGGGCGGACGGGTAAAGCGCATTTATTCACTGGTGAGGGAATGACGCGCCCCATTTTCCATAGGCACGACAAGGCGCGTTGTTCCATCGGGCAGCGCGGTCGCGCGAAAAGCGCCATCGGCCGGTGAGGGCAATTGCCACATCTTTTTTTCAGGGTTCTGAGGGTCAGTTGCGTCAATCGCATGCAACACGGTGCGGTCACGCGATGGCAGAATAAGCAAATCGGCAGGCGCATGCCGGGACCTGACGACGGCAAAAAGCCGCTGATGCCGCGAGCCCAAGCGGTGTGTGGAGAATCCGTCACGCTGAAAGCGCCGCGCCAGCCGCTGACCATCAAAGCC
>JBOFCU010000309.1:0-8561 GCA_051646285.1 Beijerinckiaceae bacterium | reverse complement strand
AATGGCAGCAAGGCCAGCCGGTGTGCGGTCTGTGGCTGACGGCATGATCGAGCCGGACTCTTCAAACCGCTTCTTGGTATTGGCATCATCCAGCGCGGCGCTGAGGGCTGCCTGCAATTTCGCCACAACATCAGCCGGCGTTGCCTTTGGGGCAAACAGACCGTTCCAGCTTTCAATCTTGTAGCCTGGCAACCCGGCTTCCGTGGTGGTCGGCACATTCGGGATCGCTGGCGAGCGCTTGTCGGATGCGACCGCGTAAGCCTTGATGGACCCCGCCGAAATCTGCTGGGCCAGATTGGTCAGCTGGTCGCACATGAAATCGACCTGTCCGCCGAGCAGATCGTTCAGGGCCGGACCGGTGCCACGATAGGCAGCCGCCGTCACCTTGCCGTAGTTGGCTTGCGCATTGAGCAGGGTGCAGGTGGTGAAGGACACAGAGCCAACGCCGGCATGAGCCTGTGTGACCTTGTCCGGCGCTGCCTTCACCATATCGATGAATTCCTTCAGCGTATTCGGCTTCAGATCTTTCTTGGCAACGACCACGATCGGCGATGAATTGGCCAAGCCAATCGGCGCGAAATCCGTCTGCGGATTATATTTCAAATTCGGGTTCAGGCCGACAGCGCCTGCGTGCGTGCCCATATGGCCCATGATGATGGTGTGGCCATCAGCCGGCGCATCCTTGACGCGGCCAGCGGCGGTCTGCCCGGCAGCACCAACGACGTTTTCAACGAGCACGTTCTGACCCAGCGCCTTGCCCATCGGCTCGGCGAGGATGCGCGCCACAACGTCAGTCGGGCCACCAGCGGCGAAGGGCACAACCAGCGTCACGGGCTTGCTTGGAAATGTCTGGGCTGCAACGGATGCAACCGATGCCAGCAGGGCCACCGTTGCCAGCGTCAATGTCTTCTTCATGCGTTTCTCCTCCGGGCGCTTCAGCGCCATTGTTTGAAAATCTGGATGGCGGGTTATGTGTGTCCCGCCTCTCACTCCGTAAAGACCACGTCGCGCTTTTTGCTGATCGACGGCAGCAATGCAATCACCAGCAACAACGCCGCAACAGCCAATAGCCCTGCCGATACTGGACGCTCGATGAACGTCATCATGTCACCGCGTGAAATAATCATGGCGCGGCGCAGATTTTCTTCCATGAGCTTGCCCAGCACGTAGCCCAACAGCATCGGCGCGGGTTCAAACCCCATCTTGATCAGCAGATAGCCAATGATGCCAAAGCTGGCCGTCAACATGACCTCCACCGGATTGTTGTTGATGGAATAAATGCCGATGCAGCAGAAAATCATGATCGCCGGGAACATCAGGCGATACGGCACCTTGAGCAGTTTCACCCACAACCCGATCAGCGGCAGATTGATGATCAGCAGCATGAGGTTGCCGATCCACATCGAGGCAATCATGCCCCAGAACAGCTGCGGTGATTTGGTCATCACCTGCGGGCCGGGCACGATGCCATGAATCGTCATGGCGCCGACCATCAGCGCCATCACGGCATTTGGCGGAATACCAAGGGTCAGCAGCGGGATGAAGGAGGTTTGTGCACCGGCATTGTTGGCCGATTCAGGGCCAGCCACGCCTTCAATCGCGCCGCGGCCAAAGCGCGACGGATCCTTCGCCAGTTTCTTTTCCATCGTGTAGCTGGCGAACGGCCCGAGCAATGCGCCATTGCCGGGCAGGATGCCGAGAATTGACCCCACAAGCGTGCCGCGCATGATCGGTTTGGCCGATTGCCGGAAATCAGCGCGCGTCGGCAGCAATGAGCCGATCTTGCCGCGCACCACGTCGCGCGCTTCCGGATTTTCGAGGTTGCGGATAACCTCGGCAAAGCCAAACACGCCCATGGCGAGCACGGCAAAGTCCACGCCATCAGCCAGTTCGGTCCAACCGAACGTCAACCGCTCCTGCCCCGTTTCGAGATCCTGCCCGACGGTGGACAGCAACAGGCCGACGAGAATCATCGCCACCGCCTTGAGGATCGAGCCGCGCGCCAGAACGGTTGCAAACACCAGACCCATGACCATCAGCGAAAAATATTCGGCCGGGCCAAACAGCAAGGCCAGCTTGGTCAGCGGAACCCCCAGCGCCGCAATCAGCACGGTGGCAAAACATCCGGCAATGAAGGAGCCGATGGCCGCGATGCCGAGAGCAGAACCGGCGCGCCCCTGCTTGGCCATCTGATGCCCGTCGAGCGTGGTCACAACGGCCGTCGCCTCGCCGGGAATATTCACCAGAATGGCTGTTGTGGAACCGCCATATTGCGCGCCGTAATAGATGCCGGCGAGCATGATGAGCGCGCCGGTCGGATCGACCTTGAAGGTCAGCGGCATCAGCATCGCAATGGTGGCGATCGGGCCAACGCCGGGCAGAACACCGACCAGCGTGCCGACCAGACAGCCGGTCAGGCACAAGAATAAATTCATCGGTGTCAGGGCGACGCCAAACCCCGTGGCAAGATTTGCAAGGATTTCCATGGCCGCCCTCAGTATCCGAAAATGATTGGCATGAGCGGAATCGGCAGACCAAGCGCAACCTTGAACAAGGCCCAGCAGAATGTGGTCATGACGATGGTGAAAATAATCAGTTCCTTGTAGCGCGTTTCAGGAGACGCAAGGCCGCCGATTAAAATGGCGAGCGGGCCTGCCCCCAAAATACCCAGCGCCGGGGTCGGAATTCCCATGCCGCCCGGCAGGGGAATACGGAAACCGCGCACGGTCAGGCCAAAGGCCACAATGCCGAGCACAATAAAAATTGGCCCGCGAAACCGCACCGGATCAAGCGGCGGGCCGTGCCAGACAAATGAGCCAACAACCAGGGCGATGCCAACAATCAGAATCAGCGTTGCCACAGCGCGCGGCACCATGCCCGGACCCATGGTCCGCATCGTCCCGGCATTCAAATCAGACCCTGCCCAAAATGCGAGCAATGCCAGCCCGATCAAAAACAGCCCAGCCACCAGATCCTGTGGCGCTTTAACAGGGCCGCTGTGCCTGTTTGTCTCGTCCATCGCCGTTCCCCCCGCCATCAAGCGGTTATCAATTTGCAGCGCAGTTGATCTGCGTTACTGCTTTCAAAGGCACCAAACGGGAAAAATCAAACCCCGTCCAGTGTTACAGGGGATATCCCCGCATATTCCAGCACGCTATCGCCGCTTCTCTTGAAAAAAAACCGCTGCGGAGGTTTCCCCTCGCAACGGCAGCAGCTCCGCATGAACTGCCAACACGAACAGTCAATTTCCAGATCAGATTGCCCCAAGGAGAATCGCGCCAAGAAATCCCAGAGCAATCCACATCAAAACACGCTCGAGTCGAACTGTGATTCCCATCCGGTCAGCCTCACGGTTGTTTTCGATAGCCGGAGTCTGGCCGTCACATCGACCGCTGGCAACCCCCCATCTATATTGCACCGCACAAAACACCTGCTGCACAAGCCTAATCTGTGATCGCAGATTCCAATGCGAAGGCTGCAGCCAGTGCCCGCGCATCGCGCGCAAATGGCGTTATGACCTGAACACCAACCGGCAGATTGTTTGGCCCGCGCAATCCCGCCACATTGACGCAGGGCATACCCAGAAGTGTCCACAGCCGATTAAATTGCGAAGTGCCGGTGGAATTGGCGGCAAGGGCTGGCGCTTCGCCCGGCGCTGAATAGGTCAGCAGCGCATCGCACCCGTCAAAGACATCAAAAATGGCACGCCGCGCATTTTTGGCTGTGCGCCGTGCGGCATCATAGTCAGCAACAGAAAACTGTTCCGCCTCATCCAATGCGGCTGTCAATTTTGGCGGCATTTCCGCCCGGTGATAATCGCGCTCCCATGCCAGCGCACTCAGGGCCTCATAATCCGACAGCAACTGATGGGCCTGCCATCCCTCATGGCAGGCTTGCGGTATGGCGATTTCCACGACGGCATGGCCAGCGCGGACCAAAGCCGCAACCGCCGTCTCAAGCGCCTGCTGCGAGGCGGCTTCCGCTTCCCCGGCCCATGCCTGCCGGGTCACCCCAAACTTGAAGCGCGCCGGATTCGTTTCATCCACGCGCAATTCCGGGCGTCCAGAAATGGCAGCCAGCCCGAATGCAACATCTGCGACGGATGCTGCAAAAAGCCCCAGCGTGTCGAGACTCCAAGAATAGCATTTCACCCCCACGGTCGGCAGCAGGCGGAAGGATGGTTTGATCGCTGCAACCCCGCAGTATGAGGCGGGACGGATCATGGACCCGCCAGTCTGGGTACCGACGCTCAGCGCCACCATACCTGCGGCGACGGCAGCGGCTGAGCCTGCGGATGAGCCACCCGGCGAATGGTGCAGATTATGCGGATTGCGCGTGGGCGCGGGGTCCAGGAAGGCAAAGGGCGTGGTGTGCGTTTTGCCGGCAATCACCGCGCCTGCCCGCCGCAGGGCCATGGTGATGGCCGCATCCGCCTTTGGCATCCAGCCAGCATAGATCGGCGAACCCATCTGCGTCGCCATTCCGGCCACATCCACAATATCCTTGATCCCAACCGGCATACCGGCGAGCGGCCCCTGCCTGGCGGTTGCTGCGCCCGGCGCTGGGACGCCTGCATGGCCAACAAACGCCTGAACATCGTTTTCGCGCGCGGCCAGCGCTTCCAGCGCCATGCGGATGGCTGCATCGGCCGCTCCACCCTTGGCGCGCGCATGCACAAGCTGGAGCAGCGGGAGCATCATCAGCGGTTGTCCAGCACGGCGACAATGCGCCCGGTCCAGCGGCGGGCAATCGGCCCCGCGATGAACGCTGCCAGCGCAGCCAGCGGCCAGGCGATGATGAATGCCGTCATCCACTTGCCAAAGAAGCCGGCAGGTATGCCGCCGAAATTGATCATGGTGATGATGGCGGTCATGAAAAACGCCATCATGCCGCCCATCAGCGCCGGAAATATATACTTTGCCTTGCCGTCCATCGTGCCCTTCTCCGTTGTTCAGCTTTCGGTAACCGTGACAGCCAACTCCGGCAAGCAGCCACATTGCCGCCACAGAAAGTCAAGGAGCGGTTAACACAATCGCTCACATTGTCGGGGAATGAACAGCGGCAGGTTGTATCGCGTCGGTCCGTTTGTTGCCGTCACCGCACTGGTGGCGGTGCTGGCCGGCTGCGGCAAGAACATCTTCCATCAGGAGCAGCGGGCCGCGTGGCGCAGCCAGGCCGAAGCGCAATGCATGCGTTCGGGCGCCGTGAAACGCTCATCCTTCATCCAGCCTATCGGCGAAGTGAACGGTCCCGGCACCTGCGGGATGGATCAGGGCCTGCGTGTCACGGGCTTACAGAATGGCCAGGTCACTCTCACCTCGCGCCAGACGCTGGGCTGCCCGATGGTCGCGACTCTCGACAAGTGGCTGGCCGAGGTAGTGCAACCGGCCGCCCAATCAACGTATGGCGTCCCAGTCATAGAGATGAAAACCGGATCCTATGCCTGCCGGGGGCGCAACAATCAGGCAGGTGCGCGGTTGTCCGAGCACAGCTTTGGCAATGGCGCTGATATTTTCTCGTTCCGACTGGCGGACGGGCGTGATGTGACGATCAAGGGCGGCTGGAAAGGCGCGGCTGAAGACCAGCATTTCCTGCGCACCGTGTTTACCGGCGCGTGCCGCCAGTTCCGCACTGTGCTTGGCCCCGGCGCTGATGCCTTCCATTATGACCACCTGCATCTTGATCTGGCGATGCATGATCCGCGCGGCCTGCGCTCGGTGTGCAAGCCCATCCTGAAATTCGACCCTGTGCCCTATGAAGGCATTGTCGACCGCCCTGCCAGTCAGGCCTCGCTGCAACGCGCACCATCGCCGGTGATGCAGTCGCCGCGCCCGGTCTATGCCCAGCCTGCACTGGCACCCATGCCGCGTTCCACCATCGCGCAAGGCCCGCGCGTCGCACCGCCAGCCGCCATCGGCGCGCCGCTTGCCCTGAGCGGGCGCACCCCGCTCGATGGCCAGAGCGCCGAAGATGATGAATTGGTCGCAACAGAAGATTGACGACAGCCCGCGCTTGGCCCGATAGGGTGCCAGCCTCAGTGATGGTTCACTGGCTGGAATCACCGAAGCGGATCATGCCATGCGACGTTCTCTCCTGCTTTCCGCAAGTGCCGGACTTGCCCTTGTCACGGCAGGCTGCGCCCTTGGGCCGCCCCAGCATGGGCGCGTCATCCCCGCTGAGCAACGCACACTTCCCTGGACAGGGACCATGCCGCGCTGCGATGACCCGGCTGTGATCGCCAAAATCGGCGGCCGTTTTGCGGAGCGCGAGCGGGAGTTCTGGCAGTCGCCGCTGTCGCTGACGTCGGTTGACCGCATCCGGCAGATTGCCTTGCGGCCATGGGGATCGAGCTACATTCCGCGCCGCTATTGCCAGCTGCGCGGCTATTTCAGCGATCACCGCTACCGCACAGTGACCTACAGCATTGGTGAAGACACCGGCATCATTGGCGCGACGTGGGGCGTTGAATGGTGCGTGGCCGGCCTTGACCGGCATTATGCCTTTGCTCCGCACTGCAAAGCCGCAGGGCCATGAGCCTTTTGATACGGAAAAATATCATGACCCGTCTTGCTGCTGTCCTCGTTTCTGTTGTTGCCGCCGCTTGTGCTGGCCTGATCTCCATCGTTTCGGATGCGCACGCGCAACGGCGCGGCGGCACGCCAGGAGATTTTGATTTTTATGTGCTGGCACTGTCCTGGTCGCCGGGCTTTTGCGAATTGAGCGGCCGCAGCAAGGGCCGCGAGCAATGCGATATTGGTGCGCGCAAAGGCTTTGTCGTGCACGGCCTCTGGCCGCAATATCATCGCGGTTTTCCGAGTGATTGCGGCATGGACCGCTCGCCAACCCGCATGGCTATGGAAGCGGCCAAGGGGGTTTTCCCCGACGAGCAGCTCGCCCGCTATGAATGGCGCAAGCATGGCACCTGCTCGGGCCTGTCACCGCAAGCCTATTTTGATCATACCCGCGATGCCCGCGACCGCGTGACCATTCCCGAAACCATGCGCAATGTGACGCGCGACCTTGTGATGGACCCGCGCGAAATCGAGCGCGCCTTCATTGCCGCCAATCCGGGCTTGCGCGCGGATATGGTCGCCATTTCCTGCCGGCGTCAGGTCTTGCAAGAGGTGCGCGTGTGCATGAGCAAGGATGTGCGCGGATTTATTGCCTGCCCGGATGTTGGCCGCAATGAGTGCCGCTCCACGGATATTACCATTCCTGCGATGCGCTAAGCCCTGTGAATTACCGACACGCTTTCCATGCCGGTAATTTTGCTGATGTTTTCAAGCATATTATCCTTGTCCTGATCCTTCAGCACCTGCGGCTGAAGCCAGCGCCATTTCGCGTCGTCGATACCCATGCTGGTGCCGGCCTTTACGATCTTGGCGGCGAGGACGCTGCCCGCACGGGCGAATATGTGAATGGCATTGCGCGGCTTGATGCCAAGCGCATGAGCAAGGCGGCTGAGGATATCGCAGCGCCCTTCCGGGCCATGCTGCATGATGTGCGGGCCTATCACCGCGAGAGCATATATCCGGGTTCGCCAGAAATCGCACGGCGGCATTTGCGCGAACAGGACCGCCTCGTCGCCAATGACGCGCATGGCGATACCTTCGCGAAATTGCGCCAGACCTTGCAGCGTGATGGCCGTGCCCGCTGTGTGCAACTGGATGCGTGGACCGCCCTGTCAGCCAATATTCCGCCGAAGGAAAATCGCGGCCTGGTTCTGATCGACCCGGCTTTTGAGAAAGCGGATGAATTTGCGCACCTCGCCAGCGCGCTCCACGCGGCATGGAAAAAATGGCCCACCGGCCATTATGCCATCTGGTATCCGATCACGCAGGCGGGGCTGGCAGAAGGGTTTTGTCAGACCATCGCCGGCTCCGGCATCACCCGCATCCTGCGTGCCGAATTGCGCGTTGCCGCAGCACGCATACCCGGCATGAACGCCTGCGGCATGCTGATGATCAACCCGCCATGGACATTGCCGGCGCAACTGGAAATACTGCTGCCTGAACTGACCCGTTTGCTTGCGATCGGTGAAGGCGCATGGCGTTGTGACTGGCTTGTGCCGGAACGCGCCGCCCAACCCTGATTGTCCCACCGCCAAGGAAATTCTCCATGATGATTTTGCGTTCGTCTCCCGCCTCGCCCTTTGGCCGGAAAGTCAAAATTGCGCTGTCGCTGCTGGGCCTGAAAGACAAGGTGCGCGTTGACGTGGCTGATACGATGGACCCGAACGAGGCGTTGCGGAAACAAAATCCGCTTGGAAAAATTCCAGCGCTGATCACCGAGACCGGCAAAGTCATTTATGATTCCCACGTCATTGTTGAATATCTCGATTATATTGCCGGTGGACATAAGGTCATTCCGGCCGGTGAAGCGCGGTTTGATGCGCTTACATTGCATGCGCTTGCTGACGGCATCATGGAAGCGGCGCTGCTGAAGGTTTATGAGGGGCGCTTTCGTGATGCAGCCCAGCACAATGCGGCATGGCTCGCGCATCATGATGGAAAAATCGAGCGCGGACTTGCGGCGCTGGAAGCGCATCCGCCCGCGATTGG
>JBOFCU010000303.1:0-11527 GCA_051646285.1 Beijerinckiaceae bacterium | reverse complement strand
GACTGCCCATGCTCGGCGCGGCAGGCCATCTCGATGATCAGCTTCAGATGCGGCGGCAATGCGCGCCAGTGCTGTTCACCGATCAGCAATTCGCTGGCCCCATTGGGTTTGTTGAAGCCCGGAAAATAAAGATGCGGTGCAATGCGGTGCAGGCCGAGGGGCAGATCATTGGCCGGCGCCAGAAATTCAGCCGCATCAATCACCCCGCGCTCCAGCGCCGGATATGTGTCGCCGGGCGCAATGGCAGTCGGCACCGCACCGAGGCGTTTGTAAATTTCGGCTCCAAGGCCGGTGACGCGGATCCGCACCCCCTGCATATCGGCGGGCGACTGAACCATCTTGCGAAACCAGCCTGCGCTTGATGGACCCGTGTTGCCCGCCAGAAAAGGCTTGACCCCATGCGGCGCATATAATTCTTCCCACAGCGCCTGCCCATCCGCTTCCATCCATGCCGCGTGGGCCAGCGGTGATAATCCGAACGGCGCAGTCGTGAATAAAGGCGCAGCCGGCATTTTTCCCTGCCAGAACAATGCGGCTGTGTGGCCCATTTCCACCGTATTGGTGGCCACCGCATCAAACACACCAAACGCAGGAACAATTTCGCCTGCAGCAAATAGATCGACCACCAATTCGCCCTGACTCATCTCCGTGATGCGGCGTGCCAGCCGCGCTGCGGTGACGCCCGGTCCCGGCAGATTGCGCGTCCATGACGTGATACACCGCCAGCGCCGCGTTTGCGCGCGTGCAATCTGCGGAACCGCCAGCGGCGCCATCACAGCAGCTGCAAAAATTGCACGGCGGGATATCATGACCGCGCCAGATTATTTTCTGCGGCAGCCGCATCAAGAATGGTGCGCATTTTATGGGCCTGTGCCGCAACATCATCAGCGCCAAACAGCGCCCCGATCACGGCCACACCATCGGCCCCAGCGCGGATGACGTCACCGGCATTGTCTGCCGTGATACCCGCAATCGCACCGACCAGGCGATGCGGCCACAGCATTTTGGCGCGGTCACGCAACGCAGAAAATCCGGACAGGCCAACCGGCGCGTCCGGATTATTTTTATGGTTTGTAGGAAAAACGCCGCCAATGCAGATATAGGAAATGGGTGCATCCCGCAGCCTATCAAGATCAGCGTTGTTCTTGACCGTTGCGCCGATGATGGCCTCCGGACCCATCAAGGCACGGGCTTTTTCCGGCGGCATATCATCCCGCCCGACATGCACGCCGTGCGCGCCTGCACCCAGTGCCACATCAACGCGATCATTGATCAGCAATGGCACTGCCGTTTTTTCGAGCGCGCGCAGAATCATTTCAGCATGCCGCAGCATATCGCGCGTGGTTGCATCCTTGTCGCGGTATTGCAGCAGCGTGACACCACCATCTGCGGCCTGCCTGGCCAGATCCGCCAGCGAACGCCCGCGCGCAATTTGCGGATCGAGCAAGCCATATAAAAGAATATTTGCACCCGTCATGGTTTTATTCCCGCCAGCATGGCCTCATCCATATTGGCGAGGCAATCGATCAGATTTGCGGCAAATGTGCCGGGGCCGGCGCTGATTTTGGCCGCAGCTTCCGCCGCTGCGCCAAGGCAGGTCAGTGCCATGGCGGCGGCACGCGCCGGCTCCGGCGTCACACTGGCAAAGGCCGCGATCAATGCGCCGGCCGCGCACCCCGTTCCCGTCACCTGCCGCATCAATCCGTGACCGCGCGCGACGGTATACTCTCCGTCCGGGCCGCTGATCCTATCGACAGGGCCGGTGGTGATATAAATATGGCCGCCGTTTTTTTCACGGGGCGGCAGCACTGTCATTTCGCGGCCATTGGCTTTCAAGAAAAGGGGCCGCGCCGCCAGAATTTGCTGTGCCAGTGCAAGGCGCAAGGGCGATGCCTGCGCGAAAACAGGATCAAGCACCACGGGGATTGCGAGTGACGGCAGCACAGGCAGCAAGGCGGCAATCGCAGCCTCCCGCTGCGGATCAAGCGTGCCGAGATTGATCAGCAAGGCCTGTGCGCCCTGCGTCATGGCGATGATTTCGCCGGGATGGGTGGCCATGGAGGCATCGGCACCGACAGCCAGCAGACCATTGGCGGTGAGCGTCTGTGCCACCGTATTGGTGAGGCATTGCACGCGCGGCTTGCGCGCTGCGATGCGCCTGAGAGCTGCCAAAATATCCGTGTGCGAAAATGGCTGCACGCGCGTCTCTCAATTCTGCCGGGAGACGCTGGCCTGCTCGAATGTGGCCATCTGGCGATGGCAATTCACCGCAGCCTTGATGATGCCTGCGGCCATGGCCGCGCCTGATCCTTCCCCCAGCCGCATACCAAGATCCAGCAACGGCGTTTTGCCCAGACGCCGCAGCACTTCGCCGTGCGCCCCTTCAGCAGAACGGTGACCGGCGATGCAATGATCAAGCGCGGATTTATCAATGGCGTGCAAGATCGCAGCCGCAGCGGTGACGACATAGCCATCAAGCACGACAGGAATACGCTGCATCCGCGCCGCCAGAATGGCACCGCACAGGGCGGCAACTTCCCGCCCGCCGATGCGCCGCAGCAGCTCCAGCGGGTCAGACAATGTGCCGGCATGACGGGCCAATGCGTCTTCCACGGCCAAGGTCTTGCGCATCATCCCGGCCCGGTCACTGCCGGTGCCAGGCCCGACCCATTCACTGGCAGGGCCGCCATAGAGAGCCGCGTAGATGGCAGCCGCGATGGTGGTGTTGCCGATGCCCATTTCACCCAGACACAGCAAATCGGTGCCGCCCGCAATCGCTTCCATGCCGAACGCCATGGTGGCGGCACAGGCTGCCTCTTCCAGCGCCGGACCTTCGGTAATATCCGGAGTCGGCACATCAAGCGCGAGATCAAAAACTTTCAGGCCCAGCCCGAATGTCTCGCAAATCTGGTTGATGGCTGCGCCCCCGGCGGAAAAATTATCCATCATCGCCCGTGTCACCGATTGCGGATATGGTGATACGCCGCGCTTCACGACCCCATGATTGGCAGCAAAAATGCACACCTGCGGGCGCGATACGGCGGGTTTGTCCGTGCCCTGCCAAGCCGCCAGCCACTCCACAATCTCTTCGAGCCGGCCCAAGCTGCCCGGCGGCTTCGTCAGATCACGCTCGCGGCGGCGCACCGCCTCTGCGGCCTTCAGGTCCGGCCCCGGCATGAGAGGAAACAGGGCGCGCATATCATCGAACGGCAGGGCTGTGGGGTTTTGCGGCAACATGGCGAATCCGGGTAGCGGGAGAAAAGCGGGCCACGTATAGCGGGCGGGCCCGCCCAAAGGAAACAGATGACACCGCCGCCGCCCGTAAACCCCATCATAGCCATTGCGCAGGGCATGCGCTTCTATTCGCGCCTGCGCGTGCCGCGCCTGCCGGGCGAGGCTGATGCCTTTGCCGCGCCTGACGGGGCGGCGATGGCGCGCACCCTGCCGGTATCGGCGATGCTGATTGCCGCCCCCGCGCTGCTGGCCACATGGGCCGCGACGCTGCTGGGCCTGCCTGCCTTTGTTGTGGCAACGCTGGCGATCATCGCGCTGGTGATGACGACGGGCGCATTTCACGAGGACGGCCTGGCCGATACGGCCGATGGCTTCGGCGGCGGCGCGACCCCTGCGCGGCGGCTGGAGATCATGAAGGACAGCCGCGTCGGCACCTTTGGGGCCGCCGCCCTGTGCCTTGGCCTTGTGCTGCGCATCAGCGCGCTTGGAACCGTGTTGCAAAATTCCGGATTGCCAATGGCGCTCACACTGATGCTGGCCGCCGCCATCGTTTCGCGGGTGGCCGGGCTTGTGCCGCTGGGCGCCCTGCCCTCCGCGCGCAGTGATGGCGCTGGCGTTGCCGTTGGACGCCCGTCGATGAAGACGCTGGTCATCGCCTACACGCTGGCGGCATTTTTCGCCGGCGCGTTATCGCATCTGGGCGGATGGCCGCTGCTGATGGCCGGTGTGATGATTGTTTTTTCCATCCTCATTGCTGGCGGCATGACATGGCTTTCAGCCCGCATGATTGGCGGGCAAACCGGTGATGTCGCCGGTGCAACACAACAAATTGTTGAAGCCTTTTGTTATGTGCTGCCGCTGATGCGCGTGCTGGCCTGGTAAAATCATGACAAAGATCGCGACACCCTGCCAGAAAATATGCGCCATTGATCCTGCCACGCGGCTGTGCACGGGCTGCGGGCGCACGCTGGATGAAATTGCCAACTGGCTGAATTATTCCGCCACCGCGCGTGAGCGCATCATGGCAGCCTTGCCATCCCGCCTCACCGCGCCGCCAACAGACAAGCCAGATTCATTCCGCCCTAATTAATTCTGAACGGAATGATTGCCGCTGACGACCATCACGGTCGCGACGATCAAGGCCACCTTGCGGCGCACACCGTCTTTCACCGCCACCACCTCACCCGCCGTGACCATGAGATTGCGGCCCGGTTTTTCGACACGGCCTGTGGCGACCAGATAATCCCCGGTCGAGGGGGCCAGAAAATTGATCTTGAAATGTGCAACAGAAGCTATGCCTTAACGCCGATCTTCAAGCGCCAGACGAACCGCGAGGCCCGCGAACACGGTTCCGAGAAATAGCTGTGAAGCGCGGCGAAATCGGCTTCGTCCTGCGAACATCAGGCCCATGCGGCTTGCCATCAGAATGACAATGCCATTGACGAGCAAGCCAATAAAATTGAGGACGGTTGCAAGGACAAGGATTTGAACCGCAATCGAACCTGCTTCTGGTCTAACAAACTGCGGGAAGAGTGCGAGAACGAACAGAACCATTTTCGGGTTCAGCAAGTTCGTGAGCATGCCTTGCCAAAACATTTCAGCGGCAGCGTATCGTTGCGCGTCAGGAGCGGACGACGCTGGCTGACCAGACGAGCGGAATACTTGAATGGCGAGATACAAAAGATAAGCGGCTCCGACATAGCGCACGATGTCGTAGGCCAATGGCACGATGAGGAACAATTGTGACAACCCTAGCGCCATCGCCAAGGCATGGATGTAGGTTCCCGCCTGTATCCCGGCGAGCGACGCAAAGCCCGCCGACCGACCTTGGCTGACGCTGCGCGAAGCGATTAGGAGCATGTCGGGCCCGGGCGTCGCGGTAAGCGCTAAGCAAGCGATGCTGAAAAGCATGAGGGTCTGGAAATCTGGCATTGTTTCTCTCTTGCTATTTTCTCGTCAGTCTAGCTGTTTCGGGCGCCGCCACAAAAGGGAAAATCCTATCGTCCGCGCGATGCATAATTCTTGAATTCTGCGGTCAACACTCCGGCATCCGATGGCATGAGCGAAAGGGCCGCATAACCGCAGGCACTGTCGGCAATCGTCGCCACCGCGCCGCCATGCACGAAGCCATGCTGCTGGCCGATTTTTTCCACGCATGGCATTTCAATGATGACGCTGCCCGGTTCAACATGGGTGATGGTTGCACCAATGGTGTGCATCATCTGCTGGCGGTTGAAGCTGTCGCGCACGCGCGCCGCAAATTCAGGGTCTTTTGAAACAAAGCCGTGGGTCATTATTCTGCGGCCTCCATGTGCGGGCGCTCGCGCACGCAAGCCAGCGCATCGCGCACAACCTCCACACCGGCCCCATCAATGACAGACCGCGTTGCCAGCGTGCGCCTGAACGCGCGCGCGCCGGGCTGACCGGCAAACAAACCCAGCATATGCCGCGTGATATGCGACAGCCGCCCGCCGCGCCGGAGATGCGCTGCCATATAAGGAATCATCGCTTCCACCACAGCACGCTCGCTTGGCAATGGCGCATCCTCACCAAACAATTGCGGATCAACCCGCAGCAGAATACCGGGATCCTGATAGGCGGCACGGCCAATCATCACACCATCGAGCATAACGCCGTCGTGCGCCGCATCCGTGTGCGGGGCCAATAAGTCAGCAGCCTGCGCCATCGTCGTGATACCGCCATTGATCGCGACCGGCAGTGAGGGGTATTTTTTCTTCAGGCGAAATACACGCGCATAATCGAGCGGAGGAATATCGCGGTTTTCGCGCGGTGACAGGCCCTGCAACCACGCCTTGCGCGCATGCACGATGATCGCATCAACCCTCGCCTGCACACACAGTGCGACGAGCGCATCGAGCGCTTCTTCCGGATCCTGATCGTCAACACCGATGCGGCATTTCACCGTGACCGGAATTTTCACCACCGCCTTGATGGCTGCCACACCATCCGCCACACGCTGCGGCTCGCGCATCAGGCAGGCGCCAAAACTGCCATTCTGCACCCGGTCGGACGGGCAGCCGCAATTGAGATTGATTTCCGCATAGCCGAAATCTTCGCCGATGCGGGCAGCCTGCGCCAGGGCCTCCGGCTCCGAGCCACCAAGCTGCAAGGCGACGGGATGTTCGGCAGCATCAAAGCCCAGCAGCCGCTCACGATCACCATGAATGACTGCGCCGGTCGTCACCATTTCGGTATAGAGCCGCGCACGGCGCGACATGAGGCGATGGAAAAACCGGCAATGCCGGTCTGTCCAATCCATCATGGGCGCAACGGAAAAGCGCAGGTCGCGTGGCTCAATCACAATGGTTTTCCTGTGGGCAAGCCCATCACCTACCATGACGGCGCCGCCATCGCCAAGCATGGCAAGCGGCATTACCGCCGCGTTTGGCCGCCCTGCAAGCGCAGCACAAAACCGATCACTTCCGCGACCGCCTTGTATAATTCTTCCGGGATCGGATCATCAATATCGACAAAGCTCAGCGCCGCTGCGAGTGCGGGATTGTCTTCGATCACGACGCCATGTTCGCGCGCGACCGCGACAATACGCTCGGCCAATTCGCCTTTGCCCTTGGCGACAACGCGCGGCGCATGATCCGTGCCACGCTCATATTGAAGGGCAATCGCCAGACGGTCCGCCAGCGAGGTCATGATTTATAATCCACAAACTGGCCGGGTTTTTTGGGCGCGGCCTTGATGGCATCCGGCCTGCGTCCGGGTTGGCATGTGACAGCATCGACCGCGAGATTGGCTTCACTCAAGGTCTGCGACAAAGCCTCGCGTTCGCCTTCAATCAGATGGGCCGTCGATGGCCGTTCGGCCCAGAAGCGCACATCCACATGCTGGCCGCGCAGCGCCACGGTGACATCGAGCGGCCCGAGTTCATTGGTCTCCAGTGTAAAGCGCATCCGCCAGACACGCGCCTCTGATACAGCCCCGCCAGCACCTGACCCGCCGTCCCGTTCAATGGCAAGCGGCAGAACGGCTGTGCCATTGGGCATCTGAATGGGAATTTCCGTCAGCCACTGGCGGTTTTGCTGATCATTGGGCTGTGTGACCACACGGTCTGAAATACCGGCAAATTGCATCAGGCGGATACGGTCGAGCACGGATTCCGTTTCAGCCAGCAGATGCGCCGCAACCTCTGACGGCTTCATGTCCGCCGCTATGTCAGCATGTTCCGGCTTCTGCGCCTGAATCATTTCACCGCGCAAGGGCGGACGCAGGCGGGCATGATCCTGCATGGGAAATTGCGCCACAGCCGCGCCTTCCTGCGATAACCACCCGGCAAGGACATGACGCAGAGCCAGCAACTGCGCCTTCATGTCAGCCGATGGGGCCGGCCCGCCATTGGCCAGATGCGCTTCCTGAAAAATACCTGACTGGGTAACGGCATTTTTCAAGGCCTCCGCCAGATCGTCCGGCTGTGAGGGATCGAGCCGGAGCGCCAGCACATTCTCAATCGCGACACGCACGGGAAAAGGCACCTGCTGCAACGGTGCTTTTATCGCCGCTTCGAGATTGGCAAACAGCGGCGCAAAGCCGCCCTGCCGCGCCAGCGCATTGCGCACCAGCGGCATCAGCAATTCGCGCGCCCGCGCCAGCGGTGATTGCGCGGCCGGTGGCTGGACCATTCCCTGTGGAGTGTTGGGTGCGGTCTGGCCTTTCACATCCGCGCCGGTTGAGACAGCAACCTGTGCCCGCCCGGCGGTTTCGCCCGGCACAGCCTGCATCAGACGCGCCATGAAGGGTTGGAGGCGTGGTGAAAATGCTGCCGCATCGGCCGTCATGGCCTGTGCCAGCGGCACGATCTGGAACATGCGGCCCTGGGCATCTGCGCCTGTCTGCTGAAGCGCAACGCGGGTGCCGGGTGGAAGGGTGACGCCATCGGCCTGCAAATCGAGCGCGCCGCTCGCCAGCATCAGCCGCAGCAATCCGCCTTGTGCATTGGCCTGCACGATACGGGCATCGACGACGCCGCCAGCCAGCAGGCGCGCCAGTGCATCCTGCGCGACAGCCGCAGCCTGAACCGGCGCCACCGGCGCTATGGGGGTCGCAAGCGACATGACATCTCCCGCTATGCGCCCGATGGTCTGCGACTCGCATTAAGAGTGCATTAACGGCTTGACGGGGAACCGGCGGACAACCCATCTGCGCAGGATGACAAGCCCATACCTGATTGCTCCCAACCCTGATGATCCGCGCCTGACCGTTGCTGTCAGCGGCATTGACCAGACCGGCGCGCCGGTGACCACGCGCGTGACGGTGGAGCGCGCGCTCACGCTGTATCTCAACGCGCAGGAAATCGTCACCATGATGACGATTGGCGATCACCCGGAAGAACTCGCGATCGGCTATCTGCTCAATCAGGGCATGCTGAAAGCCACCGACACTGTGACCGGCGTGGACTATGATGATGATTTGCAGGTCGTTGTGGTGCGCACGGATACGCAAACCAATTTCGAGCAGAAATTGAAAAAGCGCACACAAACCTCCGGCTGTGCGCAAGGCACCGCATTCGGCGACCTGATGGATGTGATTGAAGGTGTGACGCTGCCGCAAACGCAGGTGCGCACCAGTTGGCTTTATCACCTGACCACTGTCATCAATACGACACCGTCGCTTTATCTCGAAGCCGGGGCCATTCATGGCTGCGTGCTGTGCGAAGAGGATCGCCCGCTGATTTATACGGAGGATGTGGGCCGCCACAATGCCGTCGATAAAATCGCAGGGTTCATGTATCGCCGGAATATTTCCGGCGCGAACAAGATATTTTACACCACCGGGCGGCTGACCTCGGAAATGGTAATTAAAACCGTGCGCATGGGCATCCCCGTGCTTGTTTCCCGCTCCGGCTTTACGGCCTGGGGCGTGGAGCTGGCGCAAAAGGCCGGCATCACGCTCATTGGCCGCGCCCGCGGCAAGCGATTTGTCGCGCTGGCGGGCATGGAGCGCATTCTTTTCGATCAGGATTTATCCTATGTCGAAGATGAAAGTGCCAGGCACCGGCGCAAGGGAGCGCGCGATGATGCGTGAGGCTGGCGGCAAACCCCTCGGCCTCATCCTCGCTGGCGGCCTCGCGCGCCGCATGGGCGGGGGTGACAAGGCGCTGATCCCCATTGGCGGGAAAACCATTCTCGCCCACGTGATGGAGCGGCTCGGTCCCCAGTGCAGCGGACTTGTGCTCAATGCCAATGGCGATGCAGCGCGGTTTGCCGGTTATGGTTTGCCGGTCATTGCCGACACGGTGCCGGGCTTTGCCGGGCCCTTGGCTGGCATTCTTGCCGGGCTGGAATGGGCGCGTGACACACGCCCCGGCGTGGAATGGCTGGTGAGTGCCGCTGCCGACGGGCCATTTCTGCCGCGCGATCTGGTGGTCCGGCTGCATCACGCACGGCTGGCCGGGAATACACCCCTCGCCTGTGCAGCCAGCGGCGGCTGGACCCATCCGGTCATCGGCCTTTGGCCCGTCGCACTGGCCAGTGATCTGCGCCGCGCACTGGTGGATGAGGACATGCGGAAAATCGACCGCTGGACCGCGCGCTACGGCGTTGCCACGGCAGAATGGCCGGTTGAGCCGGCCGATCCATTCTTTAATGCCAACGAACCGCAAGATATTGCGCAGGCCGAGCAGCTTTTGGCACTTTATCCGCAGGTTTGACCTTTACCGCGCAGGCCTGGCAGCCTAAAAATCATGAAAATTCCGGGAGGATATCAATGAAATCGTTCGTCATGGCCTGCATCGCCGTCGTGTTTCTGTCCGTGGCAGCCGCCTCCATTCTCGAAACGCGGCAGGCAACCGTGGATGAAAAATTCGCGCGCGCGTCTGTGCGGCTGGATGCTGCCAAAACCGCCCACTAAGCCGGCGGCTTCTTGGCGCGCGCAGGCCATTACGCCTGCTTAGCCCATCAGGACCGCATAGGGATAAAAAGCCAGCGCTTCTCCTTCAGCGATCTGCGTCACATCTTCCGGCAAGGCGATCAGGCCATCTGTTGCCGTCATTGAGGTGATCACACCCGCACCATCCTGCGGGTGTTTTTTTGCGATCCAGTCAGCGCCTTGGCGGATGAGCGAAACGCGGACAAATTCGCGCCTGTCCTTTTTCTTTTTATAGGAAAATCCGGCCCGCACGCTGACCGGAAACACCGGTGCCGGATCAGCCCCCATCAGCCGCGCGATCAGCGGGCGCACGACAAATGTAAATGTCACGAAAGCCGCGACCGGATTTCCCGGCAGGCCGCAAAACACGGCATCGTTTCCGCCGCCGCGCAGAATACCGAGGGCGACCGGCCGGCCCGGCTTGATGCCGATACGCCAGAACACCAGCGAGCCAATCGCCTCAACTGCCGCCTTGACGTGATCCTCATCACCGGTCGAAACCCCGCCCGTGGTGAGAACAAGATCATGATCACGCGCGGCCTGTTGCAACGCCTCTGTCATGATCTCGCGCGCATCACGCACAATGCCAAGATCGGACACACTGGCACCCATGCGCCGCAACAGGGCGATCAGCATCGGGCGATTGGCATCATATATGGCTGTGTCATCCAGCGGCGCATTGTGATCCGACAATTCATTGCCGGTGGAAAAAATGGCAACGCGCAGGGGCTGGCGCACTGTGACATGATGCACGCCAACAGCTGCGGCCAATGCCAAATCCTGCGGGCGCATCCTATGCCCTGCCGCCAGAACCACGGTATTTTTCTGCACATCTTCGCCACATGCGCGCGCGTTGGCCCCGCGCTTTAATCCCGCCGGAAGACTAACGTGGCCATCAGATTCGCGCACATCCTCCTGCATGAACACCGTATCGGCTCCGGCTGGCATGCGCGCGCCGGTGAAAATCCGTGCCGCTGTTTGGGGCTGATGCTGCGGCATTGACGCAGCACCCGCAATGATCCGGCCAGCAACCGGCAGCGTGGTCTCGCCCGTCTGATTCAATTCTGCCTGTGACACGGCAAAACCATCAACCGCGGAATTGTCGAACGGCGGCACGTTGAGGCGCGCCACAACGGGCTCGGCCAGCACATGTCCATCGGCTTCGCCAAGGGGCAGCGACAGGACCGGCGTGACGGGCGTGATCCGCGTCTGCATCAGCGCCACAGCCTGCTCAATGGTCAGCATGGGGCCACCAACTGCGAAGCAATCATCCGTGAGCTGTGCCATCGCTAGACCCAATCACCCTGATGGGGCGCGGCACCAACACCGGGTGCGGCCAGACGCGCCAGCGTTTCATCCAGCGGGACCGCCAGCATCATCATGACATCGGCAATCA
>JBOFCU010000297.1:0-3870 GCA_051646285.1 Beijerinckiaceae bacterium | reverse complement strand
CCCAGCTTTTCTGATCGGGGCTCGCGGCCATCAGCCCCAGATAATAGGTGTTGCCGATCCCGATATCGCAAACACCGGCGGCAATATCTTTCGCCACATCACGGTCGCCGCCAGACGGTTTTTTGGCGAGATTGGCTTTGATGGCTGCGATGATTGCGCTGGCTTTTTGTTCCCCATGATGGGCGACCAGCGCGGCAAACAACCCGTTGTTATAGCCATGCTGGCCAGACCGGATGCAGATGCGGCCTTTCCATTGCGGATCAGCCAGATCCTCATAGGCAATGTTTTCAATCTTCACGCGCTCGCGCGAGGCGTAGACAATGCGTGAGCGCAATGTCAGCGCGTGCCAGAGGCCGCCTGCATCGCGCAAATGCGCGGGAACCGATTGGGTCAGCGTGTCGGAAGTGGCGGGCTGGAAAAGCCCTTCGCGTGCGGCCAGCGCCATGCGTGCGCCATCGACCATGACAATCACGTCGGCAGGGCTGGCGGAACCTTCTGCCTTCACGCGCTCTTCAAGGCCCTTCTCGATGAAAATTGCATTGACCTTGATGCCGGTCTGTTTCGTGAATGCGTCAAGCATCGGCGCAAGCAGGCGCTTTTCGCGCGTTGTGTAGATATTCACCTCTTGCGCATGCACGGGTGTGGCAGCGGCGGTGGTGAGAAGAACGGCGCAGCCAAGCACCGTATGCAACGTCTTTTTCATGACAGTCTCCAAGCAGCAGGGTTCAAGGCCCTGCCCAGAAGCGCGATGCCCTTCATCGCAGGCGGCTTCATGCCGTGAGCCATTCCACGGGTCAATGAAAAATCCAGCAAAAACAATAATTTATAGTAATTCTAAAATGGAGCTTTTCCAAACTGCATGCGCCGGCATCCGCACCCGCGAGGAGCGCAGCCGCGTTGTGGCGATGCGCATTTTGCCTGAACCTGAATATGCAAACGGCCTCAGCAGGTTATGCCAAGGCCGCGTGATGATCGGCATTATCCGGGTGTGGTGAAGCGATCAGCGGACAACAAATCCCGGCACCCTGTTCTGCACCATACGCACGGGCGGGGCGGATGCCTGAACGGCGACAAACCCTTGCGTCGGGCGCAGCAACGGCCGCCCAGCGTCGGAGTGGACCGTGCGGACCTGACCTTGAGCCTGCGGCTCCGGGCGCAGCACCGCGACATCATCAGCAGCGCGCTGCACCTGGGCGACGGTGAACGGTTTCAGCAATTCCACATTCAGGCTCGCGGATGTCATCGAATCGAGTTGGCGGCGCTGCTGCTTGCTGAGCTGGTAGGATTTGCGGAAATCACCAAAATCGCTGGCCCGGTACGGCCACTGCGCCGCGCCGCGAAACACCTTGGCCTTGCCAGCGACAACCACCGCGTCACCCGCGCGCAAGGTGAAATCGCGCAGCAGGGAGACATACTGGCCGGCACGCTCGCGCTGGCATGTGCAGGATTGGTCGAGCCCCTTGCGATAGGCAAAGGCCGTCGAGAGTGAGGCATAGGTCCGGGCCTCGCGGGATGTCGCCTGCTCGATCCCCTTGGCGCCGGGCGCGAGGCTGTAGAGGCGCACTTCGGCAGCCGGGCAGGCGGCCTTGCACATGGCGCTGTGCGTCGCCCAGTCCCCGCCCGAACCAAGATTGCCAACGGGAAAATGGTAGCCATCACACAGGCGCACGCACACCGTACGGGTGGATTGAATGCCGCTTAGGTCAGCGAGCGGCGCATCATCGCGCTTCTTGGCCTTACGCTTGGCGACAGCCTCTTGCAGGCTCGGATAGAGGGGGCCGAGCGGGCGAAGCTGATCGCTGGCGGCTGATGATGGCGGTGTGCCATAGCCAAACTGGATGGGATCAGGCAGCGCGCGCGATGGCTTCGGCTGCGGCGCGAAGCTGCGCACCACTGGCTGGAATATCTCGAACCGCTCCCGCTGGCGCGGGGCAACAGCAGGGCGCGCGACGGGCGCATAGACCGGCTGGCTGCGATAGGTCCGCTCGCGCGCATCCTGCATCTGCACCCCACGGATACCGGCATCATCATTGGCCGATACAAAGGAGGGTGCGAACGTCAGGCAGGCGAGAACACCAAGCACAGCCCCTGAACCACCAACCGCGCCTGCGCGAACCATGGCTGCACGGCGCTCACTGTCTGCCGGGGAAAAGGACGAATCGCCAATCACTTGGCGGACTCCGGATGGAGTTCCACGCATACCAACACCTGTCTGTCTCGTCCGCCCGAAACAGGTAGTTTACGGTTTGTTAACTGTCAAATTTCATCCTGCATTAACCTTAGCAGGGCGGGAAACGCAGTGATTTCAATAAAGTCAGGGGGCGCTACCGCTGCCCCAGCATGAAAAAGGCCCGGCTGGGAAGCCGGGCTTTTACGATTGTGTCGACGAAGTGCTGGCGGCTATTCCGCCGGCACCTGCACAGGGTGAGCGGCAGCTGGTTCGTCGCGGCTTTTTTCCTTGAAGCGGCGGTCCACCTTGTCGAGATAGAAGAACACGACGGGTGTGATGTAGAGCGTCAGCAGCTGCGAGACGATCAGGCCACCGGCAACGGCGATACCGAGCGGCTGGCGCAATTCGGCACCGGCGCCATGGCCAAGGGCAATCGGCAGCACGCCGAACACCGCTGCAAAGGATGTCATCATGATCGGGCGGAATCGCACCAGCGCCGCCTCCCGGATCGCCGTCAGCGCGTCATCCCCGTGGCGCTGCCGCTCCAGCGCAAAGTCCACCATCATGATGGCGTTTTTCTTCACGATGCCGATCAGCATGAGAATGCCAATGATCGCCACGATCGAGAGATCCATGCCGTAATATTTGAGCGCCAGCAGCGCGCCAAGGCCGGCAGAGGGCAGGCCGGAGAGAATGGTGATCGGGTGAATGAAGCTCTCATAGAGAACGCCAAGCACAATGTAGATCACCAGCACAGCGGCGGTGAGCAGCAGCGCCTGTCCCGCAAGAGCCTGCTGGAAAATCTGTGCCGTGCCGGAGAATGTGCTGGTGACAGCACCCGGCATGCCAATTTCACGTTCAGCCTTGCGAATCGCATCCGTCGCGGTCCCCAGTGCAACACCATCCTTCAGGTTGAATGAGATCGTAACAGCAGGCTGCTGGCCAACCCGCGTGACGGCCAGCGGCCCGACCGCGCGGCGCACAGTGGCAACCGCATCCAGCGGCACATTCTGGCCCGTGCTGGAGCGGACATACACCTGTGACAGAGCAGTGGGATCAGACTGGAATTCGCGCGTGGCTTCCATGATCACCTGATAATCCGTCGCCGGGGTGAAAATGGTTGAAATCTGGCGCGAACCAAAGGCGTTGTAGAGTGTCTGCTTGATGGCTTCCTGGGTCACGCCCAATGTCGCGGCACGGTCACGGTCAATATCGACCACTGCCTGCGGGTTCGACAATTGCAGATCAAGGCTGGTGTCACGCAATTCCTCAACCGTGCGCAACTTCGCAAGCATCTTCGGCGCGAAATCGAACAGCGCCGGCAAGTCACCGCTTTGCAGGGTATATTGATACAGCGCGCGCGATACGCGGCCCGCATTCAGGTTCATGTTCTGCACGGGCTGGGCAACGAATGTAATGCCCGGCACAGCCGCCGTGGTGCGCCGCAAGCGGCTTAAAATTGCCGCCAGCGGTTCGCGCTTGTCCTTCGGTTTCAGGGCGATGAACATGAAGCCCTGATTGACGCCGCCAAAACCAATCGCCGAGGTCATGTAATCGACAGCCGGATCGGCCCGCACAATTTCCGCAACGGCCTTTTGCCGTTCCACCATCGCCTCAAATGATGTGTCAGGTGCAGCCTCGGTAAAGCCGCGCAGCAATCCGGTATCCTCCATCGGGAAAAATCCCTTTGGAATATCCTT
>JBOFCU010000293.1:0-3627 GCA_051646285.1 Beijerinckiaceae bacterium | reverse complement strand
CTGTTTGAGTCGATCAAGCTGGAAACGCAGCTGACCCGTGAAAAACCGAAGCCTGCGGGCGGCAGCGGCGCTGCGCCAGCCAGCAATGACCCGCCAAAAGTCCCGTTTCCGCCGGGGATCGTTCCGGGTGCGGAGATCGAGGCTGCGTTCCGGCCGATGCATGTGGTGGTGGAGGCGCAGGGCGGGCGGCGGATCATTGATGATGTGATCAAGAACCTGAATGATATTCACCAGAGCCTGATGGGCATGTCCGATCCCGCTCAGGCGGCAGGGGCGGCACAGATGTTCCGGGTGCATCTCCAGTCGCTGAGCGGCAACACAACCCGGCTGCCGCCGCCATTCTCGACCATGCTGCAAACAGCCGCCAATGCGTTTGATGCTGATGCGACCGGCTCCACCATCGCCCGGCTCAACCGGGCGCTGGCCGAGCAGGTGACGGAACCCTGCCGGGTGGCGACGCAAGGCAAATATCCGTTCTCGCGCGGGGCCGGGAATGACATTTCCATCCCTGATTTTGAAAAGCTGTTTGCCACCAACGGCATCATCGACCGCTTCTTTGCCGTCAATTACGCCAGCTATGCCGACACGACCAAACGGGAATGGAGTTGGAACCAGACCAGCCCGGTGGGCCGCCAGTTGTCTCCGGCCTTGTTGCGCGATTTCCAGCGTGCGGCCGCCATCCGCGAAACCTATCTGCGCACGGGTGCGGCCGGCTTTGCGTTCGTGGCACGCAACATGACGATCCCGCCCTCGGCCGCCCAGGTGCGGCTGGAAATCAATGGCGCGATCGCCGCAACCGATGCGCCGGAGCTGCCGCCGGCCCCGCCTTCGCCCGTGGCATCCGGTCTGGCGTCGATTTTTGGTGCGCCCCCGCCCCCGCCTGCGCCTGTGACGCCACCCGTGCCCAAGCCGCCCGTCGCGCCAACGCCGATGCAATGGCCCGGCCCTGCTGGTCTGCAAAAGGCGGCTGTCATCGTGCGCGATACGTCAGGGCGCACAGTGACGCAGCAGAAGGACGGGCCGTGGGGATTGTTCCGGCTGCTTGATGGCGCCAGTGTGCAGCGCGCTGGCGAGACGGTGATGGTGCGTTTCAATGTTTCCGGAAATGATGTGTCCTATGGTCTGAACGCGCCCTCGGGCGTCAACCCGATCACCTCGACATTGCTGCGTGAATTTCGCTGCCCGGGCCAATCATGAGCCGGCTGCTATGAAAAGCTCAGCCAGCTACGGATTATTTGGCAAGTTGCCGGCAAAGCGGGATTTCATTGCGCTCGACCTTCCCCAGAAAGTGCTGCTGCCGTGGGAAAGCTGGCTTCAGCAGGTGGTTGCGGAGAGCCGCCAGACGCTGGGAACGGCCTGGCTGGGAGCCTATCTGAAAGCGCCGCTCTGGCGTTTCTGGTGTGGCCCGGCTGTTACCGGACAGGCGCTGACGGGGGTCCTGATGCCGAGTGTCGATGGTGTCGGGCGTTATTTCCCGCTCACAGCGCTCGCGGTGGCGCGAACGGATACGGTTTTTCCCGCGCCTGACGGGCCCCATGATGCAGCCGCCTATCAGGCGCTGGAAACGAAGCTTCTGCATGCACTGGATGCCACAGTGCCATTCGATGAATTTTGCGCCGCCCTGCGCGCGCTTGCGGTGCCGGAGCCGGAGCCGTTTGCCAAGGCTGAGGAATGGACCGGGGCCCCCCTTCTGGATTTGGGCGATGGTGATGGGGACTGGTCGGGCCAGCGCGCCGGGATTGATGGCTGGCTGGCGGCGCAGGGCCGGGCCGGGGTGAGTGTGTGGTGGACAGCTGGCGGGGATGGTTTTCCAGCGCGGATGGCCGCGTGCAATGGCCTGCCTCCGGCAGGCCTGTTCACGGCCATGCTCACGGGCGTGTTTGACGGGTCTGGCATGGAGGATGCGGCATGACCGATCCGGCAGGACAGGGGCGTGCGCAGCGCATTTATCAGGCCGCATCCGCCAGCCATGTCGGGCGGGTGCGGGAAGAAAATCAGGATGATTGTCTGGTGCGCAGTGACATCGGGCTTTGGGCGGTGGCAGATGGGGTGGGCGGCCTTTCCGATGGCCGGCATGCCAGCCGCACCGTGGTGGATGCGCTGGCACAGATGACGCAGCCCGCCAGTCTGGCGGACTTGCAGCAGCGGCTTGAAACGGCAGTTGCCGATGCCAACACACAGCTCGTGCGCTTTGCGCAGGCGCGCCATGTGTCCCTTGGCACAACATTGGTGGCGCTGCTGATCCATCAGGATGCGTATGTTTGTGCCTGGGCTGGTGACAGCCGGGCCTATCTGCTGCGGGCGGGACGGATTGCGTTGCTGACGGAAGACCATACAGAGGCCAATGCGCTGATCAGGCAGGGTGTGCTGACGCCGGCCGAGGCGCTGACATGGCCGCGCCGCAACGTCATCACCCGGGCCATCGGCGTTGAAGGCGGCGCGGATCTCGATGTGCGCGCCGGTGTGGTGCAGGATGATGACGTGTTCGTGCTATGCTCAGACGGACTGACCGCCCATCTGAGTGACAACGACATTATGGACACCCTGAAAGGCTACCCCATCGACAGGGCTGCGGACCGGCTGGTGGAGGAAACGCTGCGGCGCGGGGCCAGGGACAATGTCACCGCCATCGTGATTGGCGCGTTGCGGCGTGGCAGTGCGGAAGAGCGGGCGGATTTGCGCGAGAAGACCGTGCAGCTGATTCCGCGAAAGGCAACCCATGGCTGAACCCGGCTTCCCCACGGATGAAGGTTTGCCGGCTATATCGCCTGCTCCGGATGCGTCCGGGCGTCTGCCGGCAGGACTGGTGCTCAATGGAACCTATGTCATCGACAGCCTCATCGCGACGGGTGGCATGGGTGAGGTTTATCGCGGCCATGTCCTCGAAACCGGGGATATGGTGGCGATCAAGGTCATCCGTGCCGATATGGCCGCCAATGAGGCGGCGCTGGCGCTGTTTCGCAAGGAGGCATCGGCGCTCCACCGGCTCAACCATGAAGCCATCATCCGGTATTTCGTGGTTGCCATCGATCCTGGGCTGCAGCGGCCCTATCTGGCTATGGAATTTGTTGATGGCGAGCCGCTCTCGGAAATCTTGAAACGGGGGGCGCTCCCGGCCGATCAATGCCATCTCCTGCTTGACCGGCTGGCGGCAGGGCTTGGTGCCGCGCACCAGATCGGCATTGTGCACCGGGATATTTCGCCCGATAACGTCATTGTGCCGGATGGCGATGTGCGCCGGGCCAAGATCATTGATTTCGGGATTGCCAAGTCGATGGCGCTGGGTGCTGCGACGGTGATCGGCGATGGGTTTGCCGGCAAATATAGCTATGTCTCGCCAGAGCAGCTCGGGCTGTATGGCGGGGTCGTGACGGCCCGCTCGGACATGTACAGCCTCGGTTTGCTGGTCGCCGAGGCTGCGCGCGGTGCGCGCCTCGACATGGGCGCCAACCATGCGGAAACGATTGACCGCCGCCGCGCGGTGCCAGTGTTGGATGGCGTACCGGATACGCTGCGGGCGGCGCTGACCGCCATGCTGCAACCGCTGCCGGAGGACAGGCCCGAATCGATGGAGGCGGTGCGGCTGCTGCGACAGCCGCACGCCATGCCACAAGCGGCAGCGCCGGC
>JBOFCU010000281.1:0-8069 GCA_051646285.1 Beijerinckiaceae bacterium | reverse complement strand
ACCGGCGTGGTGCCTGTGCTGATTGGTTTGTCTGCGCTGGCGTTGATCGGCTTCACTCTGCTTGACGCAGCCCGCCATCGCGAGGACCGGCGGCCCGGTATTCTGGGCTTGTGCATTGTGCTGATGGCGGCAGCCCATGCCATGTTTGATTACCCCATGCAGATCGCCGGCTTTGCCATCCCCTGCGCCATCATCACTGGCTATTGTTTCAGCGCTTCCCAGCGCATTCCAAAGCGGACGCCACGCCCCCTTCATGCCACCATCGAGAGTCGCCAAAACGTTTGAGATACTGTATGGAAATGCATGAAATCATTGCTAGGCTATCAAGGCCTTGCGGAGTTAGCGTATGCGCATTGTAAAAGTTGCATTGCCCTGTGTTCTGGCGTTGGCCGGTCTCAGCGGGACCGCCATGGCGAAATCCTGCCTTGATGACACATCGGGCGCAAAATTGTCTCCGGTGAATGAGCCTGTTGCAGAACTGCTCAGCCGTTACAGCTTTGGCGGCCTGGGGCTGTCTGGCGCCGCGCGCGATGCTATTGTGCGGAATGTTGATGCGGCACCGCAGGTGCTGCAATTGCTGGACAGCGCCAACCCGGCCCAGAAAAGCAGTCTGGCCCGCGGACTTGGATTGGCCGCCGCCAACTGCCAGCCTTATCACCCGCAAGCGGCACTGAATCTGCGCACCATGGTGGCCGAGCGCGGCGATCCCGAAGCGATGCGCGAATTTGTGATCGCTCAGGCCGGCTCGGGCGTTTCGATCTTGGCGAAGGCGGCAACTTCAGCACAGTCTGCACCGGCAGCCGGCACAGGCGGTGGTGGAAAATGCTATGTGGGACCAGCACCGGCAACGCCAGAAGCCGTGCGTGACGTTTCCGCCAACCCCGCTTCTTTGTTGTCCCAGCACCCCATCGGCGGGCCGGGCATGACCAATGACATCCGCAACCTTGTCATGACCGATGACTCTGTCATCGCAGCGCTTGGCAAAATCACCTCTTCGGCAACGCCATTGCAAAAAACAGCCGTTGCGGCCGGGCTGGCGCAGGCCGCTAATGCCTGCGAATTGCTGGCCCCCCAGGTTGCTCAGGCCATCCAGCGCTTTGTCGTGGCCCAGCTCGACGCAGATATTGAAAGAACATTCCGCGCCATCACGGGCGACCGGTCCGTGGCTGCCACATTCGCCGGGCCAGCCTTTGGGCCAGCCTCTCCCGGTGGCGGCGGCTCAGTCAATGGCGGCGCAGTGACGACAGGCTCGCAAGGCGGGAACGCTTTTGCGACGCCATCGCGCTCTGCACCATTTTCGTTTGCATCCAGCAGTGCCAGCATTACCCCGCGCACAGCAGCACAAACATTGTTTTCCAGCGTCAGTCCCTAGATCATGCTGCAAACGGCATGACCAATTACTGGCAGCATGCGCACATTTTTGAAATCGATCACGGTATCTGCATTTTGATGATTCGATCAGAAGGCAGCGTAATCCAGTCACAGAATTGACGCGTTCGGCGCGCAGACGAGCTAGCTATGAATATGTCTCGACCCGTGCTCCCTGAAGCACCGCTTTCCTATGACATGGCGGAGCCCCGGCGGCTGGAAGTTTCCGAGCTTTTTGCCATTCTTCGCCGCAAGAAGTGGACCGTGCTCACGACGATGGGGATTCTGGCTGGCCTGGCGCTCGGCTATATCCTGTTCACGCCCAAGCAATACACGGCGCAAACTGTCGTCATGATCGAGCCGAAGCGCTCGCAGATTTTCCGGCAGGATCTCGCATCTGCCGATCCCGTGTTCGACACCTCAGCCGTCGAAAGCCAGCTTGAAGCATTGAAATCGGAAGGTGTTTTGCTGGCTGTTATCCGCAACATGAAATTAACGCAGGACAGTGAATTTGTTGGAGCTTCCATCAATCCGCTGGGCATGCTGATCTCTGCCATGCGCAGCCTGTTTGCGAGTCCCGATCCAGACAGCGAGACATCCCTGCAACGGCGGGCGATTGGCAAATTCAAGGAAAATCTGGATGCCCGGCGCGTGGGCCTGAGCTATGCGCTGTCGATTTCATACACATCCACTTCACCAGCCAAGGCGGCAAGCATCGCGAATGAAATCGCCGAAGCCTATATGCTCGATCAGGTGCAAGCGAAATTTGAATTGAGCCACCGCGCCGGATCGTGGCTTCAGGGCCGCATCCGCGATCTGCAAAAGCAGGCCAGTGAGGCCGAGCGGCTGGTGCTTGATTATAAAGCCGACAAGCAAATTGTTGATGCCAGCGGCCGCCTCGTCAATGAGCAGCAGCTGACGGAATTGAACACGAAACTGGGCGAGGCGCGTGGCGCAACGGCAGAAGCACAGGCGCGCCTGAACCAGATCAGGGATGTGCTGCAAAAGGGCGTTGCCGATGCCAGCGTCACCGATATATTGCGCAATGAACTCTTCACGAAATTGCGTCAGGATTTCCTGGAAAAAATTCAGCGCGCCAATGAATTATCCGTGCGCTATGGCCCCACCCATGAGCAGGTGACAAAATTGCGCTCCGAGGCGCGGGGCGTTGAGCGGTCGATGTTTGAAGAATTGCGCCGTCTCGAACAGGCCTACAGCAGCGATTATGAAATTGCCAAGGCGCGTGAATTGTCGGCGGATAATCAGAAAACCGATCTGATGTCGCGCTGGGCCTCGACGCGGCAGGCACAGGTTGAACTGAAAGAGCTTGAGAGCACTGCGCAATCCTACCGCACCCTGCACGACAATTTTGTGCAGCGTTATCTCGCCGCTGTGCAGCAGCAATCATTTCCGATCAGTGACGCACGCATCATTACGCCAGCAACAGCGCCGGCACAGCCAAGCGCTCCCAAAAGCATGCTGATCCTGGCAGGTGCACTGGTGCTCGGTTTTGGCCTTGGCGGCGCGCTGGCCCTGGCCCGCGAAATGCTGGACCGCCGCGTCCGCACTGCCGCGCAAATGAATGAGCTGACCGGTGTGGACACGCTTGGACTTCTGCCAGCAGAAACGGTCCGGCTCGAAAAACCAGCGGAATATTATCTTGGCTTGCTGGGCACATCGGCCCGGCTTGCACCAGGGCGTGCGCTCTTTTCCATCATCGAGCGGCGGCCAATTCTCTGGATGGCGCTGCACAAGCCATTTTCGACATTTGCCGAAACAATACGCCACATCAAGGTGGCGATTGAGACCATGCGCATGAAACGCCGGATGCAGACCATCTGCATGGTGTCATCCAATGCCGGCGAAGGCAAAACCACAACTGTCGTCAATCTCGCCCTTGTCATGGCGCGTTCGGAACAGACCGTGCTGCTGATTGATTGTGATTTGCGCAAACCACAGGCCACGCGATTGCTCGCGCCGGAGGCGGAGGCCGGTTTGCTTGAAGTGCTCACAGGCACCAGAGATTTGATGAGCGTTGTTCATCAGGACCGTGTCACAGGCCTGAATTTTCTGCCTGCCGTCGTGACCCGCCGCCCTGATGACACGACGCATTTCCTGTCATCTGATGCGATGCGTCATTTGCTGGCACAGGCAGCAGAAAAATTTGATTACGTGCTGATTGATGCGCCCCCCGTTGGACCAGCCGTTGATGTGCGCGCGCTCGCACATATGGTGGATGGTTTCGTCATGGTGGCGGAATGGGGCGTGACCACAATGGATGCAGTGCGCCGCGTGGCTGGATCAGAATTCATTCATCCCAAACTGGTTGGCACAGTTCTGACCAAGGCCAATCTGAAAGCCTATCGCACCTTCAGTGCCTATCACGATCCTTATTACGATGATGGGCGGGCCAAGCAATAAACGCAGCGCCGTGATGTGATGCAAACAATGCTGCGCCTTGCGATCTTTTCCGTGGCGGGTTTGGCTTTTTTAATTGCTGCGACCCTTTTGCCCGACGCACGGCGGATTGACCGGGGACGCACGGTCCTGCGTAACCTGCTCAATGATCAGCCCTACCCTTTTGATGATATTCTCGCTTTGCAGGGCGAGTTTCGCAAAAGCGGCACTCCGGCGATGTGTCAGCCCGATGGTGAGGCACCGCAAGTGATGATAGCCGCCTGGTTGGCAGATCACAGCGCAGCACAAATACGCCCGCAGCTGCTCGAGATATTGCAGCAGGACGCCATTCAATATGCGGCCACGGCGATTCGGTGTCATCCCTTGCATCCGCTCGGCTGGCTGGTGCGCGCGCGTTTTCATATGTTGACGCATGGCGCGAGCGATACCGCCCTCTCCGATATTCGCCATACCTATACACTCGCGCCGCGCGAAACCTGGGTCATGAAAATCCGTGCAGGCATTCTTGTCTCCTTGCACGCATCTCTGAGCAGCACTGACCGCGGCAATTTGATAAGTGATATTGTTGGGCTGGTTGATGCCGGCGCTCATCAAGCCGCCATACAAATTCTTCGGAATACGGAGCGCGCATTCCAGCACGATATTGCTGCACGCATTGCGGCACTGCCTTTTCAGACCCAGCGCTACTATCAATCGGCTGCGTTGCAGGCAGGCGTTGATGTTTCAAAACTCAGCATTCCCCGCGCAGCTTCAGATGGCAATCGCTGAACGTGCTCTGGTGAATCAACCATTAAAATCATCACTGCAATTGCAGGGCCAATCCAAAGCGTGATTTAAGCCGCATCTATTACCAACGGTGACATGGTTCCGGTCAGGACATGTGCCGTGCGTCTTGTTTACATTTTATCAACGCTGATGATGATGGCATGCGGCACGGCAGCCTCGGCGAACGTGTATTCTGCCAATACGCCTCCCGGACGTCCCGGCCAAAAGCAGACAGCATGGCAACCGGTTATGGCACCCATGGCGCATATCCGGTTCTGCGTCGCGCATGAGGATCAATGCCAGCGGCAGCGTGTTTCCATCCGCAAACCGCGCGTTGCACTCACGGCCAGCCGGATGCAGCAAATGCAGCTCGTCAACAGCCGCGTCAATCGTTCCATCAAACCGCGCGCTGACCGGCCCGATCGTGCCGATGTCTGGACATTGGCACCGCGCGCCGGTGACTGTGATGATTTTGCCGTAACGAAACGGGCCCAGTTGCTGGCGATGGGGTGGCCATCAAGCGCGCTGTTGCTGACCCATACAACGGCCGCCAGTGGCGAGGATCATCTGGTGCTGACAGTCCGCACCACGCAAGGTGAATTTATTCTCGACAATCTTCATACCCAGGTCCGCCCTGCGCATCAGGGTCTGCGTCCCATCATCAAGATTCAGTCTGCGCTCAATCCCGGTTATTGGCTGGCCCCTGCCCGGGCCAGTGTCGCAGTGGTCAGCCAGGCGGCGCCAAAACAACACACAGTCATTGCTGCCCTTCAGCCTGCGGTATCATCTGCCGTGCCGTGACATGAGCGATTGCCGTGATCACTGATCCGCAGGCGGCGCAGCGCGAATATACTGATCAGCCATGCCGCGATAGGGTGAGCGCGGCGACGTCAGCGGCACAATATCGGCACGGCTGATTTTTTCAGGATCGCGCCCGACAAAAACGCGCGGACCCTGCCGGGTATAAATAATATCACCATAGCGCAGATCATCGGCCATGAAATCGTCAAGCGAAGGCACGCCAGCCGAGCCGTGATGACGTGTGTCGCGCTGGCGGCGGGCAAAATCATTCTGTTCTGACTGCACTCTCTTTTGTGCCGCTTCCAGGCGCAGCGCCCACAACGCCCGGCACTGGCCAACCATGTCAGGTGTGGCCTCACTGTCGCCACGCCACAATTTCTCACAGGTCGGCAGCAATGCAGCAGCATCGTCCGGCGCCAGGGATTGCGCCAGCGCGCCGCCATACAACGGAATAATCCACGCCGACAGCATGCCCAAAAATTTGATCGCACCCGTCATGACAACTGGTTTCCAGAGAAAGAAAATATATTAGGCACGAATGGTGCGGCTGGCCATGGCCCGATGGCGCAGGGCAGCGGCGGCACACATATGCCGCCACTGATCCATCACGCCACAAGCGCCGTTTCGAGGGTTGTGGCTGAACCGCTGCCAAAGCTGTTGGTCACGCCAAGCGCGCAGCGCAGGCGCGATCCGCTGTCCGCCGCCGTGACCCCATAGCTTTGCGCCGTTGCTCCACTGATAGCCGTCCACGCCCCCGTGCCGCCATCGCGCTGCCATTGGAAGCTGTAGGCCAGCGCCCCGCCCGTCCATGTGCCCAGTGTGCAGGTGAGAGTGCTGCCGACAGCCGCCGTGCCATTGGTGGCCGGTGCCGCACCTGTGGTGATCCGCGTCGGCACGCCATAGGCAACCTGCTCGGCGCGCACCACGCCGATGCGGGCAACGGTAACGCGGATATCCGGCGCGCCCGCCCCGACGCGGATGGCCAGTTCCAGAACCACACTCGCTCCGGTGCCGGACAGGGGGGCCGGGATCATGCGCAGCACACCCGACAAGGGTGCAAAATCGAGCGGTCCAGAGGAGCCATCCGGCGTTGCGGTCATGCTCGATCCCAAGGCTCCGAGTTGCAGCCCCAGGCCCTTCAACAGAAGGGGGGCTGAAACGCCGTCCGCCCGCGTGATCGTGAGATCGGCCCAGGCGGAAAAATACTGCCCCGGCACAAGCGCTACACTGACCGTGTTGAACAGACGGATGGTGTTTTCTGCTGTCACCATGCCGCTGACATCGAACCGTTGGGCCGGCGCACCGCCTAACATTGTTTTCGCAGCGGTGACCGTTGCGCTGGTGTTGTTCTGGAGCGTCCAGCCCGTGGCCACTTCGCCCGTGGGCGGCACGCTGCCGGTCTTGGCACCGCTGGTGCCGGCGAAATTCCAGTCAGCTTCCAGATTGCCGGCGGCTGTGGCCTCTGCCTGATCGGCAAAGAGAATCGAGCCGGCACTGGTTTGCGCATTCAGAACCGCTGCGGTCAGATCGCCAAACAGCTTGGCCCCTTTGGCGGTGGGATGGGTGCCATCATAGGACACCGTCGCATCCGCCGGGTTATAGCTTTCCAGATCAGCGACACTGATATCGGGGCGCGCGGCGAGCCAGGCATTGAAACTCAGGCGTTGCGCTTCTTTGGCGGGAGCCATGGATGTGGACCGGGGAATGGTTTGGCGGATCACTTTTGAGCCGGCGGCAATCAGGGCATTGGTGATCGCCACGTCATCATCCTGCATCTGTTGCAACGTGCGGTTGGCCGTGAGGTCATTGGTACCACCATTGAAAATGGTGACGGCGGGCTTCTGATTAACCGCCTGTGCGATGCGCGCCAGCATCTGGTCCAATCGCTCTCCACCGACGCCCAGATGAGTGCCCGGCCCAGGATAAAGCCGGGATTGATTGGCGAACATGCACCAGTGACGAGGCGCGCGGCCGGCACTCCCGGCCGTCAGACTGTCGCCAAGAAAGGCGATACGGCTGTTCAGAGCAATCAGTGCTGGCATGACCGCGCCGGTGCCTGGTCTGTGCCGTCTGCCAATACGGGAACCGGTGCCGATCATCAGTAATATCCCCGCACACCCGTCGCTGTGGTTCCCGTTGCCTTGATACGGCTGAGCCTCCAATCCAGAACGTCACCGGCACTGACCGGCTCGGTGGATTCGGTGCCATCTTTCCAGATGACGGCGATGAAACCGGCAGTGCCGGTGATGCGGAGCTGGCGTGTCACCTGCGGCAAATCATTGGTGTCATGCGGGGTGACAGCAAAGCCGCCAATAAGCGGGCCGGTTAAGCCTGACGACGTATCGGCAAAAATATCTGGCATATCAATCTCCCTTTGAAGAGGTCTTTATTCCTATCAAAGGAACATTGACCTGTCAAGGTGATCGCATCTTCATAAGAAAACGCAGGCTGAAGATCAGCCTGCGTCAACGGGAAGAGTGAGGTCTGACAATCAGACAATGGCAAAATCATCGGATGTTAGCGCCAGCCCGCGTGTGAGTGTTGCGATGCTGAAGGCGGCCTGCCCGCCAGCCCCATCGGCATCATAAAACAGGCCACCGGTCTTGATATTGTAAATGATATTCTGATCGCCAGTCAGGGCACGGTCACCGACCACAAAGTCTATGCTGCTCAGGCTGTGGTTCTCGCTGCCACGCAAGGCCAGGAAAATATCATCA
>JBOFCU010000230.1:0-3912 GCA_051646285.1 Beijerinckiaceae bacterium | reverse complement strand
ACAAACCAGCGCGACACGCCAATTTCCTGCCCGACGCGCGTGGCGTAATCTTCAATCGTAACTGTTTTCATTTTCATTCCAGCCGCCATGGCCACACATCATGCGGCCACTGGCACGTTGTCACTCTGCACGCAGTATGCGCGGCATTGCACCGCGCACAGGCGATAACGCCATGAAAATCAGCCGATCAATTCAGCTTGACGCCCGCATCTTTCACAACCTTGCCCCAGCGGCCAATTTCGCTGGTAACAAATTTTGCAAAGGCATCCGGCGTCATATCGGGAATGGGCGAGCCAGCCTTGCCCCAGGCCTCCTTGATATAATCGGATGCCAGCGCCGCCGCGACCTCCTTGCGCATGCGATCAACAACAGGCTGTGGCGTATTCTTGGGTGCAAACACGCCGTACCATGTCGTGACCTCATACCCGTCGAGGCCTGCTTCCTTGGCGGTCGGAACATGCGCGATCGTCGGTGACCGCTGCGGGGACGCCAACGCCAGGGCGCGCAATTGGCCGCCATTGATTTGCGCGGCAGAACTTCCCAGCCCGTCAAACATGGCATGAACGTGCCCAGCAACCAGATCCTGCATCGCCGGACCGGCACCGCGATAGGCGACGTGATTCAGATTGGCGCCCGACAAAAGCTTGAACAATTCGCCGGCCAGATGATGCGTGGTGCCAGCGCCGGCAGAGGCATAATTGAGCGTGCCGGGATTGGCTTTGGCAAACGCAATAAACTCCGCCAATGTTTTGGCCTGCACCTTGTCAGGGTTGACAACCACAACCTGAGGCGGCGCGGCGATCAGCGCAACGGGAATGAAATCCTTCTCGAAATCATAGTCGAGCTTGGGATAAAGTGCTGGCGCAATGGCATGATGGGCCGCACCAATAAAAAAGGTATAGCCATTCGGCTCGGCCTTTGCCGCCGCACTTGCCCCTGCTGTGCCGCCAGCCCCTGCACGGTTTTCAACGATGACGCGCGTATTCAGCTGCTTGTCGATTTGCGCCGCCAGCGGGCGGGCAAAAGCATCCGTTCCGCCGCCCGCAGCGAACGGCACAATAAAGGTCAAATTGCGCTCCGGCCACGCCTGCGCATGCAGGGCCTGTGGCAGAAGTGAAGCAGCGGCGGCCAGTGCGCCAGCAATCCAGAGTTTCATGACAGGACGTTTCCTTCGTGAGTGTTCAGGTTATTATTGAATCATGCCGCAAATATTGCAGCGTAATTGTCGCGCAGTACATTTTTCTGCACCTTGCCCATGGTATTGCGTGGCAGATCATCAACAAAAATGATCCGTTTCGGCAATTTGAATTTTGCCAGCCGCTGCTCAAGCTGGCTCATGATTTGCTTTTCCGTCAGTGAAGCACCCTTCTGCCTGACAACGACAGCCGTGACACCTTCACCAAAATCCTTGTGCGCAATGCCTATGACTGCGGACTCGACCACACCCGCAATCGCATCAATTTCCGTTTCGACTTCCTTGGGATACACATTGAAGCCGCCCGTGATAATCAGATCCTTGCCACGTCCGACAATCTGCACATAACCACGCGCGTCGATCAGGCCGAGATCGCCCGTGATAAAGAAACCATCCGCGCGAAATTCGCTCGCCGTTTTTTCCGGCATCCGCCAATAGCCCTTGAACACATTGGGGCCCTTGACCTCGATCACGCCAATATCGCCCTGCGCGAGAATGGCACCCGTTTCAGGATCGGCAACGCGCAGAGCCACATCGGGCAAAGGAAAGCCCACGGTGCCGGCAACCCGATCTCCATCATAAGGATTTGAGGTGTTCATGTTCGTCTCGGTCATACCGTAACGCTCAAGAATGGCGTGGCCCGTGCGGGCTTTCCATTCCCGGTGCGTTTCAGCCAGCAGCGGCGCCGAACCGGAAACAAAAAGACGCATATTTTTTGTTGCATCATGCGTCAGGCGGGGATCAGCCAGCAGCCGCACATAAAATGTCGGCACCCCCATCATCGCCGTTGCCACCGGCATGAATTTGAAAATTTCGTCAGGATCGAATTTCTGCAAAAACACCATCGCGCCGCCCATCAACAGCGAGATGTTCGTCGCAACAAACAAGCCATGGGTATGATAAATCGGCAGCGCGTGCAGCAGCACATCCTTGCCGGTAAATTGCCACAGCTTTGCCAGTGTGGCCGAATTGGACCGCAGATTTTCATGGCTCAGCATCGCACCTTTGGACCGGCCAGTGGTGCCTGAGGTGTAGAGAATGGCTGCCAGATCATCCGGCCCGCGCAGGGCATTCTCAAACGCGGCCGGCTGCTTCTGCATGGCATCCACGAGCGTGCCTGTGCCGTCCCGGTTCAGCGTAGCGACATGGGAGACTTTGGCCTCCTGCGCAACATTCTGCAAAGCGTCATGTTTCGCGCCGTCGCAAACGAAAATCCGCGGCTCGGCATCCCCAAGAAAATAGGAAACTTCCGCAGCGGTGTAGGCTGTATTCAACGGCAGAAAAATCGCGCCGGTGCGCAAGCAGGCCAGATACAGCATCAATTTCTGCGGGGTTTTTTCCACTTGCACGGCGACACGGTCACCGGCTGTCACCCCGGCAGCGCGCAAGGCGTTCGCCATCTGGCCACTGGCATCATAAAGCGCGCCATAGGTCAGCGTTTCACCCGAAGGCAGATACAGAAAAACCCGGCCGCGATCAAAGCCGCTGGCGAAGATTGCATCAAAGAGATGATTGGAAGCCGTCATCAGAAAGTCCATCGCCTGTGTGCGGCGCTTGCCGTTGGGGGTCTGTGTTATTAAAGGCCGATGGCAGGGGATGACAAGCGGGGCAGCCGGCGCCAGGCTGACCGGCCAACAGGGTGTGCGGCCGCCGCTGGAAAGGAACTGCAATGATTCTCGTTGCCGGTCAGGCCATATACGATTTCTTCCAGCAAAAGGCCGATGGGAGCGCTGTCACCTTTGCGGCACGGCCGGGCGGCGCGCCCTTCAATGTCGCGGTTGGGCTGAAACGGATGGGACAGCCAACCGCTTTTTTCGGCACACTCTCCAGCGATGCCATGGGCGGCCGGTTGCATCAGGCGCTGGTGGCCGAGGGCATTGATCCATCATTTGTCAAACGCTCGGCGTGGCCCACGGCGCTGGCCATCGTTGGCACCAATGCACAGGGCACGCCCGCATTTTCCTTTTATGGCGAGCACCCGGCCCATTGCGACTTGCAGGCCTCAGACCTGCCAGACATTCCTGACGCATGCAGCGCCGTGTATGTGGGCTGTTTTCCACTGGTGCAGGAGCCGGTAGCGGCAACATTGCTTGCGCTGGTGCGGCGCGGCCATGGCCAGCGTGTGGTTGTTTATGATCCGAATGTGCGGCTGTCGATCGAGCCGGACATCAACCGCTGGCGCAAGAGTTTTGCAGATTTTTCCGCACTGGCTGATATTATAAAAATTGGCAGCGAAGATTTTTCTGCCCTGTTTCCTGATGACAGGCCGGATGCGCTGGCGGCACGCCTGCTCGCCAGCGGTGCCTCGCTCATTCTCTATACAGAAGGGGAAAAAGGTGCGCGGATTTTTGCGCGCCATGGCAGCGTGCACCACCGCCCCCCTCCTGTTCTGGTGCAGGACACCGTGGGTGCTGGCGATACGGCCATTGCCGCACTGATGGCCGGCCTTGCCGAGAAAGGCCTGCTGCACAGGGATAAACTGTCTGCCCTTCAGCCTGCCCAGTTGAAGCCGCTGCTGGCGATGGCATGCAATGCTGCGGCGATAACCTGCACACGTATCGGAGCCGACCCGCCCCGGCGCGATCAGATATTTAGTGACTAGCACATGCGGCGTTTGATGGCAGTGTGATGACGCAGGATGCTTCAGGCTTGATCCCACGCCGCGCTTACCGCAGCAAAATGACCGGCGATCACCTGCACGGCCGCCGCGTCATTGA
>JBOFCU010000183.1:0-1955 GCA_051646285.1 Beijerinckiaceae bacterium | reverse complement strand
TGGAAAAACAGGCTTGGCAATCCGGTTTTTCATATTCACGGCGGCACACCGCCAGAGCCGGAAACGCTGGAGCATCACGCGCCTGATGCTGGCGGACATGCACCGAAAACGCAGGTGTCGTTTTCCATGCTGCTCAATCTCGCCGCTGTGGCCAACTCGGAAAATCCCGATGTGCTGTGGAGCTTTCTGCAGCGCTATGCGCCGGGCGTCTCGGCTGAAAATCATCCGCGACTGGCAAAACTCGCTGACTATGCCGTGCGCTATTTCCGTGATTTCGTGAAGCCGCAAAAACAATACCGCCTCGCCGATGCGGTTGAGGCTGACGCGCTGCGCGCGCTGGATGCCGCGCTGGCAGGGATTGAATCCAGTGGCGCAGATGTCACGCCCGAACTCGTGCAGGAAAAAATCTATGATGTCGGCCGGTCCGTGCCGCGGTATCAGGATTTGAAGGCCAAGGGCGCGACGCCGGAACGGCCCGGCGTTTCCGGCGACTGGTTCAATGCGATTTATCAAATTCTGCTGGGTGAAGCGCGCGGGCCACGCTTCGGTTCATTCGCCGCGCTTTACGGTGTCGGCAACACACGCGCGCTGATTCAAAAGGCACTGTCGGGGGCGCTGAAAGCGGAGCATGAGGCATTTTTGAAACAGCGGGCGGCGTAATTCTTCCGCCGCTACTGCTGCGCCCACATGATGCGGTGCATCGCCGCAATATTCCTGCGCTCAATCGTCCGGTCAGGATGGTCAGGATTGAGCGACTGCAACTCCACCTGTTTGGCGGTCTCGCGCTTCAGCACCTTGGCCATCACCTCGCCATCAGTGGTGCGCACGACGACGCGGTCGCCACGCCGGACCTGTTCGGTCGGCGACACAATGACCACATCGCCATCGCGATACAGCGGCAGCATGGAATCGCCGGACACTTCCAGCGCGTAGGCCTGCCCCTCATCCATATTCGGCAGTGACACCTCATCCCAGCCGGTGCCGGCGGGATGGCCGCCATCGTCAAAGAAACCGCCCTGCCCGGCCTGGGCAAACCCCAGCAATGGCAGCGTGCGCGTGGCCTGCTTGTAAGGGCCGTGGCTGGCGAGCAGCGACGAAAACGCATCCCAGCTTGCACCCGTGGCTTCGAGAATTTTCGAGATCGATTCGGTGGAAGGCCAGCGCTTATGCCCCTCGGCAGTGACCCGCTTCGACTTGTTGAATGTCGTCGGATCAAGCCCCGCCTTCTTCGCCAGTCCGGATGCGGAGAGGCTGTAGCGCTGCGCCAGCGCATCGACGGCCGCCCAAACCTGATCGTGGGTTAGCATGGGATATGCACTCATGTTGCGTGAGGATTGTAGGAAATATCTCCTACATGGGGAAAATGCAACCCCTGCGCAACCGCAGGCGGATGTTTGCGCCGAAGCGGTTGCCACCCTGCCATGGCGCGCCATGATGCCGGCCCCCCCTATAAACCGGCTTGCAGCCGCTGGCGCTTGCGCCTACAGCCCGCGCCATGACGGATTCCATCACCGCACGTTCGACGACATGGCCCGGTGCACAAACGGCCATCTATAAAATCGTGCCCGCCGCCCTGTGGCAGGCGGCGGAGGGCGCCGGCCGTTTCGATGGCGCGCCGGTTGATCTGGCGGACGGCTACATCCATTTCTCCACTGGGGCACAGGCGCGCGAGACAGCCGCCAAACATTTTGCCGGGCAGCATGACCTGCTGCTTGTGGCAGTTGCAGCGGAAACGCTGGGTGATGCCCTGAAATGGGAGATGTCCCGCGGCGGTGCCTTGTTCCCCCATCTCTATGCGCCGCTGACCCTGTCACGGGTGCTGTGGGTCAAGCCTTTGCCACTCGGCACGGATGGCGGCCATCTTTTTCCGGATCCTCTTTGATGCTTGGTTCGCTGTTTTCTCTCGCCCGCCCGCTGGTGCATGCGCTGGATGCGGAAACGGCCCATCGCCTTGC
>JBOFCU010000134.1:0-10146 GCA_051646285.1 Beijerinckiaceae bacterium | reverse complement strand
GGCCGAAAAGAGCGCCGAAGAAAACGCGCAGGGAATTGATTTTTCATTCCCACGCCTTGGGGCAACGCGATCCATCGTATTCAAGCCGCTTTGAATTTTATCCGGTTTGAAACACGATTATTTTTCGGGCCGGATAGAGTGAGGTCTAGCCGATCGACATCAGGCTGGCATTGCCGCCTGCGGCAGCCGTATTGGTGGCAATCGCCACCTCCTCCAGTAACCGCGTCAAATCATAATCAGCGCCACTTGCACGCGATGAGGGTGAAACGGATTGCACGGCAACAATCGGCCCATCCCACTCTGCCAGTGCCTGATTGAGTTTGATGAGTGCCTGTCCTTGCGCATCCGTCAGAACGGCCCGCAGCCCAAGGGCAGGACCAATTTTTTCCACCCGCATAATATGGTTTGTGAGTGTTGGTGGCAATTTTCCGAGTAGAAGAGCAACAGGATTTCCGCTCTCGACCACCGCCGTATTTCCTGTGGCAAGAATAGCACCAATCTGCACCAGCAGTTCATTCTCCGCGCTGGCCAAAGCAGCAATATGGCCACGCGGTTTCAATATATATACATTCCGTTCGCCGACAGGGCCGGATAATTCGATGGATGCCCCCAGCACGGATCGTGCCATGTAGCCTACCACACATTCGGCTTCAGCGTCGTGGCCCATTGTTTTCAACCAGTCCGTATACAGACGTGCAGGTGCAAGCACAGCGCCGGACGCATCGCGCACTGAGACTGCATTGAGAGGGGCGCGTTGCAACAGGCGGCCCAGATACAGCGGCCCGCCAGCTTTTGGCCCGGTGCCGGACAATCCCGATCCGCCAAAAGGCTGGACGCCAACTGTTGCGCCAATGATATTCCTGTTGATATAAATATTGCCTGCATCGGCACGGCTCACGACGCGTGAAATTGTTTCATCAATGCGCGTATGCAACCCGAAGGTCAGGCCATAACCCGTCGCATTGATGTCGGCGATCAATGTATCGAGATCTTTGCGCGCAAACCGCAGCACATGTAATACCGGTCCAAAGACTTCGCGTTCGACATCGGCAATGCGTTTGATTTCGATCAGCGCCGGCGGCACAAATGTGCCGTAGCCCGTTTCTGGATCAAGGGGCAGTTGCAGCACCGCAAATCCACGCGATGCCATGGCAGCAATATGCTGCGTGATGCCGTCGCGCGCTTCTGCCGATATGACCGGACCGACATCGGTTACCAGTTTGTCAGGATTGCCGATGTCGAGTTCACGCATGGCGCCCTTCAACATGGCCAGCGTGTGATCAGCAATATCCTCTTGCAAACACAATATGCGCAGTGCCGAGCAGCGCTGGCCAGCAGAATCAAACGCCGACGCGATGACATCACCGACGACCTGCTCGGCAAGCGCCGATGAATCAACCACCATTGCGTTTTGCCCGCCTGTTTCGGCGATCAGTGGAATAGGCTGGCCGTTCATACCAATGCGTTGCGCAAGCTGACTCTGAATCAACCGCGCAACGGCCGTTGATCCCGTAAACATCACACCCATGGTGCGCGCATCTGCCACCAGAGCGGCACCCACTTCGCCTGCTCCCGGCACAAGCTGCAGCGCCGCAAGAGGAATACCGGCCGCGTGCAAAATGCGCACAGCTTCTGCTGCAATCAGCGGTGTCTCTTCTGCCGGCTTGGCCAAAACCGCATTTCCAGCCACCAACGCCGCAGCGATCTGTCCGGTAAAAATTGCCAATGGAAAATTCCATGGTGAAATGCACACCACCGGCCCAAGGGATTGATAGTGCTGTCCAGCCAGTGTTCTTACGGCTTCAGTGGCATAATAGCGCAGAAAATCGACCGCCTCGCGCACCTCGGCAATGGCGTTCGCAAAGGACTTTCCCGCTTCACGCACAATCAGGCCGATTAAAACCGGCATGGCATTTTCCATGGCGTTGGCCGCGCTGCGCAGCGCTGCTGCCCGCGTCTCCACGCTGGTCGCACGCCATGCAGACACAGCGTTCGCTGCCGTTGCCATCATGCCTGCAATATCGGCCTCCGATGCAACGCGCATCGTGCCGACCTGATCGCGATGATCAGCAGGATTGCGCACCTGCTCGCCGCCGCTCTGGCCATGCGGCGTGGCAGCCCATGGCATTTCCGCACTTTTGCGGACGCCGGCAGCCAGAAAGGCGAGACTGTTTTCGTTGGACAGATCCAGTCCCGCAGAGTTGATGCGCGCTGATCCATATAACGCACGCGGCAGTTTTATTTTTTCATGAGATTCCCCAGGTATCGGCATCGCCCGCACGATGGCAACCGGATCAATGATCAAATCCTCAACCGGCACATGCTCGTCTGCGATGCGATTGACAAAGGAGGAATTGGCACCATTTTCGAGCAGCCGCCGCACGAGATAGGCCAGCAAAGTTTCATGCGTTCCAACCGGCGCATAAATGCGGCATGGCCGGTTGAATTTGTCACTGCCGACCACCTCATCATACAGCGGTTCGCCCATGCCGTGCAGACACTGAAATTCATATTGGCCGCGATAGAAATTTGGACCCGCCATGGCCATGACGGCTGACAGTGTCTGGGCATTGTGGGTGGCAAATTGCGGAAATACGGCATCGGGAGCCGCCAGCAATTTTTGCGCGCAGGCGAGATAGGACACATCGGTGTGCACCTTGCGGGTGAAGACGGGAAAATCCTCCAGCCCGTCAACCTGCGCCCGCTTGATTTCACTGTCCCAATAGGCGCCCTTCACCAGCCGGACCATGATGCGGCGCTTGCAGCGGCGTGCAAGATCAACCAGCCAGTCAATGACGAACGGACAGCGCTTGCCGTAAGCCTGAATGACGAAACCGATGCCGTTCCAGCCAGCCAGATCAGGATCGCAAGCCAGAGATTCCAGCAGATCGAGTGATATTTCGAGACGGTCGGATTCTTCCGCATCAATGTTCAGGCCAATATCATACTGCCGGGCCAGCAACGCCAGCGCTTTCAATCGTGGCAGCAATTCATCCATGACGCGATGCATTTTCGCGCGCGTGTAACGCGGATGCAGCGCTGATAATTTTATGGATATACCGGGCCCTTCATAAATGCCACGGCCAGCTGCGGCCTTGCCAATCGCGTGAATGGCATTTTCATAGTCACTATAATAACGGGCCGCATCAGCAGCGGTCATCGCCGCTTCGCCAAGCATATCATAGGAATAGCGAAAGCCGCGCGCTTCCATTTTGCGGCTGTTGGCAAGCGCTTCGGCAATGGTTTGCCCGGTGACAAACTGCTCACCCATCATGCGCATCGCCAAGTCAGTGCCCCGGCGGATCACCGGTTCACCGCCGCGGGCAATCAACCGCGTCAGCGCAGCACCAAGGCTTGCCTCGCTGCTTGTCGCCGTCAATTTTCCTGTGACCACCAGCCCCCATGTGGCGGCATTGACAAAAAGTGACGGGCTGTGGCCAACATGCGCGCGCCAGTCACCGGATGCTATTTTATCGCGGATCAGTGCATCGCGTGTGGCATTGTCAGGAATACGCAACAAGGCTTCCGCAAGACACATCAAGGCCACGCCTTCCTGACTCGAAAGCGAATATTCGTGAATAAGCCCTTCAACGCCACCGGCCTGTGCCTTGGCACGCAGGGCCATCACCAATGTGCGGGCGGTATCACGGACGTGCATGGCCAATTTTTCAGGCAATGCTGCGAGATCGAGCAGGGGTGCGACACAGTCAGGTTCTGCGCGGCGATAGGCTGCGGTGATAGCCGCACGCAATGGCGATTGTATGCGGATCGTTTCCACAAAATCTGAAAATGGTTTTTTCATGAGTGCGGCCTTGGCCTTGCTGATGGCTGGCGTGTGCATATCCGCTCTCCAGACTGTTGCCCTGTTTTCCGGCCGTTCCATTGCTTCGCAGAATTATCAACGCTGGTGGTATTTTTTACAAGCCAGCGATCAAAGGCCGCAACTCACGCCGTTGCCATTTATTCACTGGTCATCCCATTGGCGGCGCGAAGCCGATCGGCCATTTGCCGCACCACCCTGTCGTCCGGCAAGGCGTGCGCCAGTGCCTCGAATTGTGCCAGTGCGGCTTGCCGATCTTTGTCGATTGAGGCCATGGCAGCCTGATAGGCCAGACGCCAGCGGGCATCCGCTTTTTCGGGCCATGGTTCAAAAATGGTGAGTGGCTTTGACAGGCCGCGCACATCGATTGTGCCCAGTGGGCGCACGCTGTCAGGGACACATCGCTGCGCCACCTGCGGCCCAAGGCAGATAGTGGAACCGAAAATCTTGTTGGCCGATTCCATGCGCGCTGCCGTGTTCATCACGACACCATGGGCGGTATAATCGAGTTTCGATCCAAGCCCGATATCGCCAACGATTGCCTCACCGGTTTCGATGCCGATACGTGTCCGGCCAAATCCGAGCCTTTGGGCCAGCGGTGTCTGGCGAAATGTTTCTGTCCATGTCGCTATAGCCAAGGCGCAAGCCACCGCCTGGCGCGCATGATTATCCTGATCGAGCGGCACGTTGAACATGGCATGGACCGCATCACCCACAAATTTATCCACCATGCCGCCATGGGCAATGACGAGAGCCGTGACGCCCTCGAAATAATCATCAAGCACCTGCACCAATTCTTCCGGTGCAGCCTTTTCTGTCATGGGTGTGAAGGATTCAACATCGGTGAACATGGCGGTAATTTCCCGCCTTTCGCCGCGCAGCCTCAACACATGCGGGTTGGCGACAATCAGCGACACAACCTGTGGTGCCAGATGCTGCTCGAAACGCCGGCGGATCCGCGCTTCCTGCTGGCGTGTGTGGGCAAATGCGACCAGTGAGGACATGCCGAATGTAACGACGGCAGCCACCGACGGAAACAATGGGTCCATCAACCAGTCTTTCCAGACAAATAACCCGGCCGCACTTGCAAAAAATGCACTGCATGCAGCCAGAATTGTCAGTGTTGCCGCCAAGGGGCCAAATAAAAGTGTCGCTGATACACCAAGCAAGGATGCAATAAACGTTAGCCCAACAGCAACGGCCACGCCGCCTGGAACAGGGCGCGGCACAATGCCATGGATCAACTGCGCCGCCGCATCCGCCTGTATTCTCACAGAGGCAATCAGTGCATCCCCATTGGTTGTGCGCAAGCCGCCCAGCTCCGGCGCGGATCCGCCGAGAAAGACAATGGCGTTGCTCAAAACAGCCGCACCGGCCTGTCCTGACAATATATCGCGGGCGCTGATCGTCACTGCTTCGAATGTGCCGGCCCGCGCTGGCACCAGCCGCAGCATGGCATCGTCCGGCAAGGGGCGGATTAAATTGCCGACCTGCACCGAAGGCATTTTGCCATCAACAATATAAGCTGATGCCTTTTGCCAGACACGCACAGCCTCAAGCGCCAGACCCGGGGCAATATCCCCTCCCGCATTGACGAACAGCGGCACGCGCCGCACCGTTCCATCCTCGTCGCCGGGCAAGCCGATCATGCCCAGGCCAGACATGGCAGGCAGAAAGGCCGTGTGCGGCCCGATGGCGCCCGCGCCGCTCCACAAGGGTTGCACCACACCATTGTCACGCATCAGAAGCGGAACGGATGCGATGCGGCCCGGCTTTTCAGGATCAAGCACAAAGCCCAATACAGATGGCATGCGCGCCAGATTGCTGGCCAGTGCGTTGTCTGCGTCAGGCAATGTGCCCGCAAGATTTTGAATATCCTGCCGCCCTGTCTCCTGCGCCAGTTGCCGCGCAAGCGCTGATGCCGAGCGTTGATCAGCATGGGCAAGAAGCATATCCATCGCAAAAGCAGCAGGCTGCGCTGATGCAATCTGTGTGACCAGTGTGGCGAGATGGTTCCGTGGCCATGGCCAGCTGCCGTGCAATTCCAATGTTGCTGCATCAATATCAACCACAACAATCCGCACCGGCAGCTGTGTTTGCGGTCTGACCGCCATGCCAGCACGTGCGATCACATCATAGGATTGCTCAGTCAAACTGCTGCGCCATGCAGCCGGCAACAGCGCTATCGCGCTCAGCACAAGAGCGGCAATCACCATGCTGCGCCGGGCTGGCACTGTGACATGATGCGAGCGCGGGGGTGCTTTTTTATCAAACGTCATCGGTGCGGCCAGCGACTTTCATCAAAAGAGCGGGGCTGCAAAACAGCCTGTCGGACGTGCGTTTGATTGCGCCCATCTCCTCCAGCATACGCAGCGCGCCATTGACTTTGGGGCGGCTGGCGCCAAGCAATTGGGCCAACTCTGATTGCGAAAATCCCAGTTCGAGCGGAATGCGCTTGCCAGGTTCGGCGGCGCGGCCCTGCAATGCCACCAGCAGAAACCGCGCCAGCCTGACCTCGATGGGATAGAGAGCAATGGCTTCGAGCTGCTCGGTTGTGTCGCGCAGGCGCTTGCATAAAAACGTGACCATGGCGGGTGCCACATGCGCAAACCGGGATTGCAGACGCTGCAAATCCGCCCGCATGAAAAGAAAAGCCTGCACAGGTGTGAGCGCAACCGCTTCTGCACTGCGCGGGCCGCCATCCAGTGTGGCAATTTCTCCAATCACATGGCCTTCCGTTGCATGCCTGACCGACAGTTCACGCCCATCATCACTCATGACGGATATGCGGATGCGGCCCGAAGCCACAACCATGATATGGTTGCCGGGATCGCCACGGGAAAATATCTGCTGGCCTGCCTCAAAACGTTCCGGCCTGAAACTGGCGAGAACGGGGCGGATATCGGCCTCATCGAGAGCCGCAAAAATGGTTCCGAAAAAATCCGTGCGTTGAAGCAGCGCTTGTAATTGCCGTTCCCCCTGCATCACGTTTGCCTTTGGCAAAAGCGCGGTGGCTGCTGCAAAAGCGCGCGGCCCTTTATCACGCTGTCAACTCACGCTGGCCAATGCCTCGTTAATCCGCTCCTGCCCCCATGGCGCCGGAGCTGAGGGTCTTGCGCCTGCCTCCGCCACATCCGTGCCTTCACCTGCATTCAGCACGACAGTGCTGCCGCCCGATGTCACGGTGACGCTGCCACGGCGCACAAGCACACCCATCTTGCCCCTGCTGGGGCCGGCAAAAAGCTGCGTGCCGCGCACAGCGATCAAACCGAACGCGCCACGGATCTGAATGTTCTGCGCGCCGGCAGCCTTCGGACGATCAAGCAGCATTGGCCCCGCCTTCAGCGAGACGACGCCGCCTGCATCCAGCAAAAACCGGTCAATCGTCAGCCGCGCCATGGCCCCGAGCCGCAACGTGGTGCCCTTGCCAATCATCATGCCGATACGGCTGGCCTCGCCCGTCATCACCGTATCACCCACAAAAACGGATTCTCCGGACGCCAGCGGACGTCGTTTGGCCAGCAACTCTGCCAAGGCTTCACCCGACATGTCCTCGACACGTCCGGCCTGTTCTGCCGCAAAGGCGCGACCCAGACCGAACGGCAACAGTGCAGCCAGCAGGCAAGCGCCATGAAGTGTCTGACGGCGATTGATCACGGTTCTTTTCCACTTCTTCTTTTTATAACAATGGAATACTGGCTACTGGGTCACCGCGATTGGCCGGGCCTGTCCTGTCTTTAATCCAACCGTCTCGCCCTGCCTATGTCTAGCCCTATTTTCCGGGCTGGCTTGCACAGGTGCACTGAGGCAGACGCTTGGCACTGGCGATGGAACCGAAGGCCGCTCATCGGAGCAGACAGCCCTTGTGTCTTGCATGAGCGAGATGACAAGGGCGTGAGATCATGCCCGCTACATTTATTTATTGCGTGAAAGAACTGCATGGCAAAAATGGCGTGACAGGATTTCGCCGCACCGTCTGATGCGGCGAAACGAAAAACTGCCGATACACGCCATGACGCCGGTTGGTATTGTCTGTTTCTCGCTCCGGTCTTTTCTGCTTATGTCGCAGCCAGGGTGATTGATGTAACGGGAGGCCTGTTGAGTCATGGCGGATACGCACCGACCAAACCGGTCTTTGGCAGACCGCGCCTATCATATTCGCCGCAATGCCGTGCGCATGGGCGAGGTGCAAGGCCAAGGCTATATCGCACAAGCCCTCGATATCGCCGATGTGCTGGCTGTCGCCTATTTTCACGCCATGCGTTACCGCCCGGACGATCCGGAGTGGGAAGGCCGTGACCGTTTTCTCCTGTCAAACGGCCATTACGCCATTGCGCTGTATGCGGCCCTGATCGAGGCAGGGTTTATTCCGGAATCGGAACTTGAAAGCTATGGCAGCGATGAAAGCCGGCTGCCCATGTCGGGCATGGCCGCTTATACGCCGGGAATGGAAATGTCCGGCGGATCGCTTGGGTTGGGATTATCCATCGCTGTTGGAAAATGCCTGGGGTTGAAACGCAAAGGAGCATCATCGCGCGTCTATACGCTGTTTTCCGATGGTGAGCTTGATGAAGGTTCGGTCTGGGAAGCCATTATGTCTGCCGCCCATTATAAACTCGATAATCTGATTGCGATTGTCGATGTCAACAATATGCAAGCTGATGGGCCATCAGCACAGATGCTGGCCTTTGAACCGCTGGCCGATAAAATGCAGGCGTTTGGCTGGTTTGTGCAACGCATTGACGGCAATGACCGCGACGCCGTCGTCGCGGCCTTCGATGCGGCCAAGCATCATCCCGAGCCGAAGCCGCGCATGATTATTGCTGATACAGTGATGGGCAAAGGCGTGCCATTTCTGGAAGCCCGTGAAAAAAATCATTTTATTCGCGTCGAGGCCCATGAATGGCAGCTTGCTCTCGCAGCGCTGGACGCCGGGAGATCCGCATGAAACCTGCAATACCGTCAGCCAACAGCAAACCGCGCCTGACCACATCCGCCATGATCGCATCGATTGCGGCAGAAGGTCAGGCCACGCGGCCCGCCCCTTTCGGCCATGCGCTTGTGGCAGCGGCACGCCAGCGCCCCGATATTATCGGCATGACAGCAGACCTGGGAAAATATACAGACCTGCATATTTTCGCGAAAGAATTTCCTGACCGTTTTTATCAAATGGGGATGGCTGAACAATTGCTGTTTGGGGCAGCATCGGGACTGGCGGCAGAGGGATTTACGCCTTTTGCCACAACCTACGCGGTTTTTGCATCACGCCGTGCTTATGATTTTATTCATCAGACAATTGCGGAAGAGGACCGCAACGTGAAAATCGTCTGTGCGCTTCCCGGACTGACGTCTGGCTATGGCCCGAGCCACCAGGCGACGGAGGATTTAGCCCTGTTCCGCGCCATGCCGAACATGACCGTGATCGACCCTTGCGATGCGCTGGAAATCGAACAGGTTGTGCCCGTTATTGCAGCGCATAAAGGGCCTGTTTACATGCGGCTGTTGCGCGGCAACGTGCCGCTTGTGCTGGACGAATATAATTATCAGTTCGAGTTGGGCAAAGCCAAACTGATCCGTGACGGACATGATGTGCTGGTTATTTCCACAGGCCTTCTCACCATGCGCGCACTCGAAGCAGCAAAACTGCTCGACAAAGACCGTGTCGGCATCGCTGTTCTGCATGTGCCGACGATCAAACCACTGGATGTTGAAGCGATCAAAGCGCATGCTGCGAAGGCAGGGCGTCTGGTGGTCGTGGCCGAAAACCACACGGAAATTGGCGGGCTTGGCGAAGCGGTGGCACGGCATCTGATGAAAGCGGGCATTCACCCTGCCTTCCGCCACATCGCCTTGCCCGATGAATTTCTGGCGGCAGGCGCTTTGCCGACATTGCATGACCGCTACGGCATTTCGGCACACGCCATCGCCGCTTCAATCAAGACGTGGCTGGGCTGAAACCGTCGAGCCAACCATCTCACGGGGCGGGCCCACGTTTTATTTGGCTGCCGCCGAAACGGCGTTTCTGATTGTCGCTTTGGTGGTGACGGCGCAAGCGCACATCCGATTCGTCAGCACCTGTTCCGGAGCCTGATGACGGAGCCACCATGCTATCGGCCTATCGCATCTGATATCGCAGAAGCCTATCTCGCCAGCAGAGGCTGGCGCACCCGACAGGATTCGAACCTGTGACCTCTGCCTTCGGAGGGCAGCGCTCTATCCAGCTGAGCTACGGGTGCTGACAGATCAGGTTTGCCGTTTAGCGTGTCTCCAGCGCAGGGGCAACCCGCATTGGCGTGGCCTGCCTGTGGCGGTGAATCGGGTCACCA
>JBOFCU010000254.1:0-10908 GCA_051646285.1 Beijerinckiaceae bacterium | reverse complement strand
GAACGGGCCTGGGCCGCCGCTTTTGATGCGGCGCGGGCAGCGGCTGTGCGTGGCGAGGTGCCGGTCGGGGCTGTTATCGTGCGCCATGGCCGCATCATCGCCACAGCGGGCAATCGCACACTGGCGGATCACGACCCCTCAGCCCACGCCGAAATCGTGGCTATCCGCGCCGCGTGTCTGGCGGTTGAATCGGAGCGGCTGCCGGAATGCGACCTTTATGTCACGCTCGAACCCTGCCCGATGTGTGCGGCGGCGATCTCGTTTGCGCGCATCCGGCGGCTGTATTTTGCTGCGGCCGATCCAAAAGGCGGGGCAGTCGAAAACGGTGTGCGGTTTTACGCCAATCCCACCTGTCACCACGCGCCAGAAGTGTATGGCGGCATCCGTGCCGAGGAATCCGCCAGCCTGCTCCGCGATTTTTTCGCAGCACGCCGTTAACCCCGTCTGCAAGAGGCCTTGCGGCAGCAAAGTTTCGTCAACACGCAACGGCTAAGACGCGGGCGAGCCACCCTGTTGCGGACCACCATGCGCATTATCATCATTTGCGACCACGCCCATGTGAATGGTGGCGCGGCCAAAATCGCCATCCGCAGTGCGCGCGGCCTGGCGGAAGCTGGCTGCGATGTTGTCTATGCCTGCACGGTTGGGCCTGTGGATGACAGCCTTGCGCACCCCGGCATCCGCGTTGCCCTGTTGGATGCCGCCGAAATCTGGAATGTCCGCAACCCGCTCAAGGCGGCAGCGCAAGGCGTCTGGAATGGCGCCGCCGGCCGTTGGCTGGCGGACCTTCTCAAGCGCGAGGCCACACCGGACACCCTCGTCCATCTGCACCACTGGACACGGGCTTTCAGCCCCGCTGCTGTGCACGCCGTGGCGAAAAGCGGTCTGCCGGTCTGCGTGACGATGCATGACTATTTCAGTTTCTGCCCGAACGGGGCCTATTTCAATTTTCCGCACAACCAGCCCTGCACGCTGAAGCCGATGGGACTGCCCTGCATCACCAGCAATTGCGACCGGCGGATGTACGCCCACAAGCTGGTGCGGGTCGCCCGCCAAAATCGCACGGATGCAGCTCTTGCCGCCATCCGCAATCTCACCGTCGTGCATGTGGCGGCCTTCGCGCAGGCCTTCGCCCAACCCTTCCTGCCGGGCCATGCCCGCCACGCCCTTGTGCCAAACATGATCGACGCGCCGCAGCGCCCAGCCGCCGCAGTGGCTGCGAATGACGCTGTGCTGTTTGTCGGGCGGCTTGAAAGTGAAAAGGCACCGCACATTCTGGCAGCCGCCGCACGGGCCGTTGGCATGCCGGTGCGCTTTCTGGGCGACGGGCCGATGCGTCAGGGGATTCTGGAGGCCAACCCTGATGCGCAGATGCTGGGATGGCAGCCGGCTGAAGCGGTTTATGACCACATTGCCGCCGCGCGCTGTGTGGCCGCTCCGTCGTTATGGTTCGAGCCGGGGCCGCTGGTGATCGCCGAAGCGCAGGCCATGGGTGTGCCAGGCATCGTTTCCGCGCGCACCGGCGCTGCCAGCTTTGTGCGCGATGGCAACAACGGCCTGCTCTTGCCGGAGGTCTCGCAAGCGGCACTGGAGCCGGCTCTGAAACAGATGAGGGATGCAGACACTGCTGCACGGATGGGACAGGCCGCCTATGACGGGTTCTGGGCGGCCCCGCTGACGACGGCGCGCCATACAGGCGAAACGCTGGCGGTTTACCGGCAGGCGATGGCACCGGCCTCCCCGGAATTAGCGGTTTTTTGAGGCCATGATGGTAGAGATGCGCAATCTGTCATGACCATTCTTGCAATATTCCTGCTGAATTCCGGCCTGAATTTCCTGCTCGGGCTGCTTTTGGCCAAGGTGCTGGGGCCGGATAATTTTGGCCGGTATGCCGTTGCCATGTCGATTGCGGTTCTGGTCAACAGCATTGTCTTTGACTGGGTGCGCCTGTCAGCCGCACGGTTTTATTCAGAAAAAATCCGCACCGAACAGCCCAAGGTGCGCGCTTCCCTTGATCTGCTGATTTCCATTGCCTCGTTCAGCACGTTTGGTGTGCTGGGCGTGCTGGTTTTTCTCGGCGTCGATCTGCGTATTCCGCCGCTGCTTGCGGGCGCTGCGGCAGCGGCCGGTGTGACCATGGCGCTGTTTGATTTTTCCATGACGCTGGCGCGCGCCCGCTTTCTCGACAAATCCTACAGCATCGCCGTCATCGTCAAAAATATTGCTGCGTTTATTTTGATGATCAGCATGGCGGTTTACACCAGTGATGTGATCGCGGTGCTGTGCGCCAGCGCCTTGAGCTCGGGGTTGGCCCTGTTTCTCATCCGCCATGTGCTGCGCGATGAAGGTGCAGAACCAAGCAAGGGTGACTGGACGCTGATCAAGAAATTCGCGCGCTATGGCATGCCGCTGATGCTGGCGAATATGTTTTATCAGTTCATGACATTCGTCAGCCGCGCCCTGATTGTTGATTCCTATGGCTATGCGGAAGCAGGCCAGTTTGCCCTCGCTGCCGATATGGGGCAGCGGGTTTTTTCCACGCTCGGCTCTGCGATTGATATTCTGTTGTTCCAGCTTGCCGTGCGTGCCGATGAAAAAGACGGGATCGAAAAAGGCCGCCAGCAGGTGAGCGATAATTTTTCCAAAGTGCTGGCTTTGCTTGTGCCCCTGGCCGCCGGCTACTGGATGATCTTGCCCGCGTTTGAGGCAACACTTGTGCCGCAGGCCTTTCGTGGCCACTTCGCCAATTATTCCGCCATCCTTGCCTTCGCCCTGTTTTTCTTCGGGCTGATTTTGTATGGGCTGAACCCGACCTTCCAGATCGCGCGCCGGACCTGGCCGGTGGTGCTGGCCGCCGCCGGTGCGATGCTCGTCAATATCGCAGTATCCCTGTGGCTGTCGCCACGCATCGGTCCGCTGGCATTCGCATGGGCACAGCTTGCCGGATATGCCGCCGGTGCGCTGCTGATTGCGATTGCTGCCATTGTATATGCGCCGATCCGTGTGAATATGCGCGATGTGCTTTTTATTGCGCTGGCAACAGCGGCCATGGTGGCGGTGCTGTGGCCCATGCGCAGCCTGACACCGGGCGCTGGTGTTCTCGTTGCGATGATCGGCGCGGGCGTCTGCGTCTATGGCGCCATTCTGTTTGCCACTGATGCTGCATCACTCCGCACATTGCTGGCCAATGTTCTGTCGCGGCGCAAGATGCGGACGTCTGCATAAATTCAGATCATGGTCCGCGTATGCGTTGCCATCACCCGATGCAAGACGCTTGGATCATCTTTCATTAACCGTTTGCGTTAGGGCACGGTCAACCACATCTGCACAAAGACAGGGCCAGCCGGCATTTCCCGCGCGAAGTTTATCATTGTGGTGAAGCGGTAAGCTTAACGTCGGGATACGGAGTTGTCTCCGCTCTCCCCTGTGTTGCGTATTGGCGAGTTCACCATGTCCCATTTTCGACTTCATCCTGCGGTTGCCGCGATTGGCGCGCTGCTGTGCGCTGCCACCTTGTCCGCTCCGGCTGCGGCCCAGACCGCTGGCCGCTCCTACGAGCCTGTAACAGGCGTCATGACACCGCATGCGCGCACAACCATGCGGGCGGCGCGCAATCTCGGCGGCGGGCTGATCGAAGCGCTCGCAACCGGCTTTGATTCTGCGCCAGAACCGCAAGCCGTTGCCGCATATCATGCGCAACCCGTGGCTTCCGCAGCGCCAGATTCTCTGTTGCTCAACGGCGGCGTCTGGCAGCAGCGCCGCCCATCCGGCCCGCGTTACGCCGCCTTGACCCCGGCAGAGCCCGCCCGCGCCATACAGAAAGAGATTGATCCGCAATTCCGCCGCCAGACTGTCAGTTACAAGGGGCCGCATAGTCCGGGCACGGTCATCATCGATACGCCGAACCGGTTCCTGTATCTGGTGCAGGCCGATGGCGTAGCGATGCGCTATGGCATTGGCGTGGGGCGCCCCGGCTTTGAATGGGCTGGCGCCAAAACCATCACGCGGAAGGCGGAATGGCCGGATTGGCGCCCGCCCGCACAGATGCTGAAGCGCCGCCCGGATCTCCCGACCTTCATGAAGGGGGGCGAGGACAACCCGCTCGGTGCGCGCGCCATGTATCTCGGATCATCGCTCTACCGCATCCACGGCACCAACGAGCCGCACACCATTGGCGAAGCGGTGTCGTCTGGCTGCATCCGCATGGTCAATGATGATGTGGTCGATCTCTATCAACGGGTAAAGGTCGGCACCCGCGTGGTCGTGATGTAGGGGCTGGACCCTAACTCAGGCGCGGGCTGACAAAGAAAAACCCGCCCGGTTCGCACCGGGCGGGTTTTTTATTCATACCATTTACAGCTGCAGATCAGGCCCAGTCGCCACCGTCACCGCCGCCATCGAACCCGCTGGACGGATCCTCATAGGCCGCTTCCTGATAGGATGAATTGTCCCCGCCATAGCCGGGATCTTCGTAGCCACCCTGATTGCTGGCGTAATCGGTGCCTGCAGGGGAACCGCTGCCAAAATCATTTGCACTGGCGGATTGACCCGCACCGGCATTGGCACCAGCGCTGTCACCCTTGAAGGCGTTCATCAGCATGTTGCCAACGACCATACCACCGGCAACGCCGGCCGCTGTGGTCAGGGCTGTCCCCAGAAAGCCGGAGCCGCCACGCTGTGGCGCGCCAGCTTGCTGTGCAGCCATGGGAGCCTGCTGCTGGGCCGCTGCCCCCCAAGGACCAGCGGCAGGGGCTGCCTGCGGTGCCTGATCACGGGAGAAGGGTGCGCGCGGCGCAAATGGCGTGCGCGGCGGCGGAGGGGCTGCCGGACGGGCGCCACCGCCGAAAATGCCGGACAGAAATCCGCCCTGCTGCTGCGGCTGCGATTGCACCTGCTGGGCATACTGGCGCAGTTGCGCCACTTCCGCCTGCAACTGCTCGACCTGTGCGCTCAAATTGCCAACCGCCTGCTCCTGCACGAAAATGGATTGCGCCATCACATACGGGGCATAGGGCTGTTCGCGGATGCGATCCGCAATGTAACGCTCGGCCTCCGGGTCCCGGGGCTGACTGGCCGCATCATGTAAACGGTCAAAGATGCCACCGATAACCTTGCGTTCTTCGGGCGTCATAAATGTCTCCTCTGGCAAGCCTCTCAAGCGGGCCTGATGGTTGGAAAGATGGGGCTTAAAAACGGCAATTTCAAGCTGGATTGCGGAATGTTACCACGAATTCAGAAAGCCGCTTTACCACGCCCCGTCTGTGCGGCAGCACACCGCAAAAGAAAAGGCGGCCCTTCGGCCGCCTGTTCTGCCATGTCCATCCCTCTCAGTTCAGAAAGAGTAAGACAGCTTCAGCTTGGCAACCGTCTGGTTTGCTGTGGCCAGATTGAGTCTGGCCGCCGGAATGGACCCCGGCTCGCGGCCCCAGACCTGAAAACCGACAGCGCCTGTCAGAGATACCTGCTTGGTGGCCTGCCAGTAGAACGTCGGTCCAACGAAAAGGGCTTCACCCGTGAAGGTATTGAAGGCCAGACCTGTGTGGGTGCGCAGATAGCGGGCTTCACCGCCGAAGAATACGCCATCGGCAAACTGATAGCTCAGCGCACCGGCCAGCGTCAGGTTCGACGACCGGAAATAGGATCCATTGCCGATCCAGCCGAGATCATACTGGAGATTGATCGCGCCATAGAGCTTGTTGGCGATCAGCTCCTTGTCGAGCAGAATTTTCAGCGAGGTCGTAAAGCTGGTGGCATTACCACCGCCGCCGCTGACATTCACCGCTGAGACGCTGGGATCAACCACAAGCGTCAGGCCAACGCCGTGGGTGTCGCGGCCAAGCAGCTTGTATTTCAATTCGACGCCGCCACCGAATGCGGTGGTATTGAATGAACCGCCCAGCGGCAGGCTGTTGCGCGCATAGGAGCCGAGCACATAAGGGCCAACTTCGAAGCAGCGCAGGAAGCTGGTCGATGCCTGAACCTTGCCAAGATGACCGGCAAAACTGCCGAGGCGCGTGCCATATGCACCATTATATTCGGCTGCGACGCCCCAAGCCCCGACATCCGACACATCAGAACCAGTCGTGAAGCCAAACACGTCCGGCGGCAGCGCTGTATTCTCAAGGCAAGACGCGCTCGGCGCGGGTGCCATTGGCACGCCCTTGCGCGACGGCAGATCGGCCGCCATTGCGGATGTCGCGCTCAGCAAACCAGCGGCGGCAACAAGGTAACGAAAGCGAATCATGAAGTGCCCTTTCCCAGCAAAATTCTGAAAAAATCTATCGCGGCAGATGGTGCCACTGCTCAAGCGACAATAACGGGCAGGCTGCTGCCTCAATAGGCAATCTGGTTTCACAAAACGGGATCGGCGCAGGCTGTGACGAATTTGTCACAAATCTGCGCCGCCCCAATACGCCTAACGGAGAATAGGATCAGGCCACCAGCTTGTAAGCCGGCACGGTGAGAAACTCCTCGAAATCCGGCGCCAGCGACAATTCGCGGAACAAGGCAATGGCTTCCGGGAAGCGGCCCTTGTCATAGTTATCCGGGCCAATTTCCTGACGCACCCGCTCCATCTCTTCCTTCAGGCAGCGGTCAAACAATTCGGGTGAGGCTTTGGTGCCGCCATCAAGCGCAACACCATATTTCACAAATTGCCAGATCTGGGCGCGGCTGATTTCCGCCGTCGCCGCATCTTCCATCAGATTGTAAATCGGCACGGCGCCACGGCCACGCAGCCACGCTTCGATATATTGCACGCCCACGCGGATATTTTCGCGCAAGCCTGCCTCCGTGCGTGTGCCTTCATGCACAGCCAGCAGGTCACTCTGGCCAACGGTGACATCATCGCGCTGACGGTTCAGCTGGTTCTGTGACGGCATCAGCCGGTCAAAAACCTCCATCGCCACCGGTACGAGATCGGGATGGGCAACCCATGTGCCATCGCAACCATCACCGGCCTCGCGCTCCTTGTCGGCGCGCACCTTGGCGAAGGCCGCATCATTTGCGGCAGGATTATTCTTGATCGGAATTTGTGCGGCCATGCCGCCCATCGCAAAGGCTCCGCGCTTGTGGCATGTTTTCACCAGCAAACGGGCATAGGCGCCCAAAAAGGCCTTGCCCATGACGACCTGACTGCGATCGGGCAGAACGAAATTTGGATTGCGCGCCAATTTCTTGATGGCGGAAAAAATATAATCCCACCGTCCGATGTTCAGGCCGGAGATATGATCCTTCATTTCGAAAAGGATTTCATCCATTTCAAACGCGGCCGGCAGCGTTTCAATCAACACCGTGGCGCGAATGGTGCCGTGCGGAATGCCGACATAATCCTGGCCATATATGAAAACATCGTTCCACAGCCGTGCCTCAAGATGGCTCTCGATCTTGGGAATATAAAAATACGGGCCTGAGCCTTGGGCCAATGCATTTTTCGCATTGTGAAACAGATACAGGCCAAAATCCGTGAGCGCGCCGGATGATGGCTCGCCATCAATGACGATGTGATTTTCCGGCAGATGCCAGCCGCGCGGGCGGACAATCAGCACAGCCACTTTTTCTTTCAGGTCATAGCGCTTGCCGTTGGCTGCATCGGTAAAGCCAATGGACCCGGCCCAGCGATCCTTCAGATTGATCTGGCCTTCCATCATGTTCGCCCATGTCGGCGAGGATGCGTCCTCAAAATCGCCCATGAAAACCTTGGCTCCGGAATTCAGCGCATTGACCACCATCTTGCGATCAACCGGGCCGGTAATTTCCACGCGGCGGTCAAGCAAATCAGCCGGATGCTTGGCCACCGTCCAGGCGCTGTCACGGATGGATTGTGTCTCGGGCAGAAAATCCGGCAACTCGCCGGCATCGAAGCGCTTTTGGCGCGCCACGCGCGCGGCCAGCAACTCCTTGCGGCGCGCATTGAATTTGCGATGCAGCTCAACCAGAAATTTCACCGAATCCGGCGTGAGGATTTCGTCATAGCGCGCGCCCATGGCTCCCGCGATCTGGACGCCCTGCGGCAATGGTGTGTTCGTTGACATGCGGTGTTTCCCCTTGCGTCTAACAGATCGATCAGCAATCCCAGTTTAGCCCCGGAAATTCGCGGAACAATCGAAAAACATTTTGATAGTGTTTAGCGATTGCGGCGACGACGGCCCGGCGCTGGTCACGGCCCGGTGCCTGCCGGGGCCGCCGCCTTTTCACGCCGCTGCACACTCAGCCAATAGGCAAACATGCTGATCAGTACCCCGGCCAGCGAAAACCATGTGATGGCATATTGCAGATGGTCATTGCGAAGCTGGACAGCGTCCGGCTCCGGCTTAGGCCAACCGCCGGGCGGCGCCACGCCATCGTACTCGATAAAGAAAGCTGGCGCTCCGGCAGCGGCCGTCATCGGCATTCCACCACAGCCTGCCGCCGCCATGGCCGCCATATCGCGGCTGTACCAATTGTTGCGCACTGGCTCATTGGGCGGCACGAAAGACGCCTTGAGATGATCGGCGCGCAGCCGCCCTGTCATTTCGACCACCCCATCGACCTGCCCGGCCAGACGGTTGGCGGGGGCGCGCACCGGATCGGGTGCCAGTCCGCGAATGACGAGATCGCGCGGCACCGCATCACCCTCACGCTGAAACGCGGTGATGATGGCCCAGCCCGCCCCATTGCGCATCGGGGTGAAGAGATGAAACTCGCAGGCATGGACAAAACGTCCGCGGATCACGACACGGCGAAACTCGTTGTCACCGAGTGCATTCGTGGCACTGCGCGGTATATCACCAACCGGCGTGGGCGCGCCCGTGGCCCGCTTCTCAATGGTTTCCACCAGCGCATCTTTCCAGGCCTTGCGCTGCATTTGCCACACACCAAGGCTGATGGTCAGCGCCAGCATGACCAGAAAAACGAGCCATGGAATGGCCTGTCCGCGTGGTGATGTCCGGCTCATGATTTTTTGCCCCCATGCGGAGGATCATCGTTGCGCGTACCATCGCGCGGTACATCTTCAAGACGCCCCTGCTCAGCCTTGTTGGCGAACTGCAATGCAATCGACAGCCCCTTGAGCGGTCGCAGCAACCCCAATGTCAGCACAACCGCCAGCGCCGGCCAAATCGCGGCATGAACCCAGAGCGGCGGCTCGCGCGTGAATTCCAGATAAAGGGCGCCACCCACGACGATAAAGCCCACGAGAAACATCAGAAAAACAGCCGGGCCATCAGCGGAATCTGCGAATGCGAAATCCAGATCACACGATTCGCATTTTGGTTTCACTGCGAGAAAGGCGCGGAAGACATGCCCCTGCCCGCAGCGCGGGCACTTGCCCGCCAGCCCCGTGCTGAATGGTGATTGCGGCGGATAGGTTGTCATCAGCATCCGTTTGGACTGGGGCGCTCAATTGATATGGGGTCTGCACGCAAAAAGAAAAACGCCCGCTGGAGCCAGCGGGCGTTTTGCATTCAAGGCCGGTCAGTGCCCGGCACCACTGCCGCCGCCCCAGACATAGATGGCGGCAAACAGGAACAGCCACACCACGTCAACGAAATGCCAATACCAGGCGGCAAATTCAAACCCGAGATGCTGCTTGGGCGTGAAGTGGCCGAGATAGGTGCGATACAGGCAGACCGCGAGGAAAATCGTGCCAATGATCACATGCGCGCCATGGAAGCCTGTGGCCATGAAAAAGGTCGCGCCGTAGATGTTGCCTTTGAAACCGAAGGCAGCGTGGCCATACTCATAGGCCTGCACGATGGTGAAGATCACGCCGAGAATAATCGTCAGCCACAGGCCGCTCTTCAGCCCCTGACGATCCCCATGCAGCAAGGCATGGTGTGCCCATGTCACCGTTGTGCCGGAGGTCAGCAGGATCAACGTATTGAGCAGCGGCAGGTGCCAGGGGTCGAATGCGGCGATACCCTTGGGCGGCCACTGGGCACCGGTTACTTCCGCGCGCTGGAAATTGATTGCTTCGCCATAAAACAGCGACGCATCAAAAAAGGCCCAGAACCATGCCACGAAGAACATGACCTCGGACGCAATAAACATGATCATGCCGTAGCGATGATGCATCTGCACCACGCGGGTGTGATCACCTGTGTTGGCCTCATGCGTCACATCCGTCCACCAGGCCATCATGGTGTAGAGAATGCCGATAAAGCCGGCACCGAACATGAATGCGCCGATCTTCATGCCGAAAAGCGGCAGGCCCTTCATCGCATATACAGCGCCAATAGCCGTGATCAGCGCACTGCCGGCGCCGATGATCGGCCACGGGCTCGGATTCACCAGATGATAATCATGGTTCTTGGCGTGAGCGTCAGCCATGGGTCGTTCTCCTCGTCGTCCCTGGATGCAGCGCTACCCGCGCTGCATCAATTCCAGTCAGTTCGTTGCCTTGTCCGTCGCTGCACGATCATTTGCAGCAGCCACGGGCTTTACGCCCTTGGATGCAAAAAACGTGTAGGACAGTGTAATGGATTCAATACGCTTCATATCGGTATCTTTTTCCAGATCAGGATCGAGGAAAAAGACCACCGACGCCTCGCGCTTTTCGCCAGGCTTCATCGGCGTATCCGTTTCACAGAAGCACTGCAGCTTGTTGAAATACTGAGCCGCAATTTTCGGCTCGACATTATAGCTGGCCCGGCCAATGATTTCGCGATCAGACACATTCTGCACAGTGTAGGTAATGGTCTGCGTCTCACCCGGCTTCAACTTCACCTGAAGGGTATCAGCGGAAAATTTCCATGGCAGGCCGGGCGCGACATTGGAATCAAAACGCACCACAAACGACCGCGTGCCAACAGTGCGTGATTCCGTCGCCGTGAACATGGGACGGCCATCAAAGCCCGTGAGCTGGCAAAACAGATTGTAAAGCGGCACTGAAGCGTAAGCGAGACCAACCATCGCCGTCACGACGCTAAC
>JBOFCU010000114.1:0-12196 GCA_051646285.1 Beijerinckiaceae bacterium | reverse complement strand
ATGTCCGGCGCGCCTGTTGTTGTCGGCGACCAGCCGGAACGGGCCGGTGAGGAAGAATTCTTCAACGCAGCCGACACAAAGACGGTTGAGACCATCAAGGAATTGCTGGAAACCCGCATCCGCCCGGCAGTGGCCGGCGATGGCGGCGATATTACATTCCGGGGTTTCAAGGACGGCATTGTCTATCTCGCCATGAAAGGCGCGTGTGCGGGGTGCCCGTCATCCACCGCAACCTTGAAGCACGGCATTCAAAACCTGTTGCGCCATTTCCTTCCTGAGGTCAGAGAGGTGCAGGCGGTCTGACCGCCTGCTCCCGGAGTGAACTGTGCGCGTTCTCGCCATTGATACAGCGCTCGGCGCCTGTTCCACCTGTGTGTTCGATGCTGGCACGGGGCAGATGCTCGCCCATGTGAGCGTGCCCATGAGCAAGGGCCATGCTGAAGCCATCATTCCGCAGATCGACCAGATGATGGCGGGTGTCGAGGGTGGCTTTGCCGCGCTCGACCGCGTGGCCGTGACGGTGGGGCCAGGCAGTTATACCGGCTTACGCGTCGGCTTGTCGGCGGCCAATGCCATCGGTTTTGCCGCGGCCAAGCCCGTGGTTGGCATTTCGACGCTCTCGGCACTGGCAGCGCCACTGATGACATCCGGCGAATCGACGGTTGTCGCTGCCGCCATTGATGCCCGCCATGGCGAGATTTTCATCCAGATGGTCACATCATCAGGCCGCAGCATCATTACCCCGCGCCAGATCCCGGCCAAGGATGCCGCCCGCATGATGGGGTCCGGGCCGATCCGCCTTGTCGGTTCCGGCGCGCCGCGTCTGGCAGTTGAGGCCTGGACAATTGGCATTGATGCCGTTGTCGTCGATGCGCCGGTGGCGCCGGGCCTAGTCTGGGTGGCGCGTCTGGGCGCGCTGGCCAACCCGGATGATCAGCCCGCCAAGCCGCTGTATCTGAAGGCGGCGGATGCCAAACCCTCGCGCAAGGCCCTGCCGCGCGCGGCGGCTGTGTAACGGTGGCGCATGTGGCCGTGGCGCGGCCGTCCGGTCGCCATCGAACCCATTGCCGCAGATGACGTTTCAGCCATGGCCGCCATTCATGCGGAAGGGTTTGCGCGCGCCTGGGGTGTGGCTGAAATGGAAGCGCTGGTGGCTGACCGCGCCTGTCTTGGCCATGCCGCCCGGGCGCAGGGGTGGCCGGCCCGGGTGGATGGTTTTGTCCTGAGCCGCATGGCGGGCGATGAGGCGGAAATTCTCACCATTGCCGTGCGCCGGGCGCAGCAGGGCCGGGGTATTGCCGGCGCCATGCTGCTGCACCATCTCGGCGGCCTTGGTCAGCACGGGGTGCGCGCGCTGTTCCTGGAGGTGGAGGACACCAACAGGCCCGCCATCGCGTTATACCGCCGCAACGGTTTCGTTCAGGTAGGCCAGCGCCCGTCCTACTATCGCAAGCCCGATGGCACGGCGGCCAATGCCATTGTCATGAAACGGGTGCTGGGCTGAGGCCGCCGAATGGCTTGGCACCACTGGCGTTGAGTGGGGCTTTGCCTATACACCCCTTCGTCGGTAAGAACCGGCACAGGAATCCGTGACAATAGCAATGACCATGCGGCTGGATATCATCGAGCGGACATGCCGCGACCGTGGCCTGCGGGTGACAGGCCAGCGGCTGACCATCGCGCGGGTGGTGTCGGAGGCGGGTGATCATCCCGATGTGCCGGAATTGCACCGGCGCGCCGCTTGCCTCGATCCAGGCATTTCGCTGGCAACGGTCTATCGCACGGTCAAATTGTTTCAGGACATCGGCATCATCGAACGGCACGCCTTTCAGGATGGCCGCGCGCGCTATGAGACGACACCGTCGGCCCATCATGATCATCTCATCGATATCCAGACTGGCCGCGTGGTCGAATTTCATTCGCCTGAGATCGAATCCCTGCAACAGGCCATAGCAGCCAAACTCGGCTACCGGCTGGTGGGGCATAAACTTGAACTCTATGCGGAACGGATTGACCGGCGGCAGAAAGACGGCGGCTGAGCCTTGATCGTCTGGCTGAAATTCACCGGTCTGAGTGCGCTCTATGGCGGCCTGATGCCGCTGCAATGGCTGGCACTGAAATTCAGATCGCCGCTGGCAGGGAAAATCCCGTTGCTGTTCCACCGGGCAGCCTTGCGCGCCCTCAGCGTGCGGGTCCGGCAGAGCGGGGCCGCGCCGTCACAAGGCCCGGTGCTGATTGTCTCCAACCATCTGTCCTGGATGGACATCTGCGTGATTGGTGCCGCCCGCCCCGTGAGTTTTGTCGCCAAGGCTGATGTGGCCGGCTGGCCGGTCTTCGGCACGCTGGCCCGGCTCCAGCGGACCGTGTTTGTGGATCGCACCCGGCGCATGGCCACGAGCGAGGCGGCGCGGTCGATGACGGCGCGGCTGGCGGAAGGTGGCGCGCTGGTGCTGTTTGCCGAAGGCACAACCAATGACGGCCAGCGCATCCTGCCCTTCCGTTCCGCGCTTGTCGGAGCGGCTCAGGCGGCGGTCCAGCAGGCGCAGGCAGACGGTGTGCAAATCAATGGCGTGCAAGCCGATGGCGAGGCAGCCGATCCGGCGGGCGGGCGCCTGCAGGCTCTCACCATAGCTTACGTCAGCCAGTCCGGCCTGCCGCTGTCGCGCGCCGATCTGCCTGGCATTGCCTGGCATGGGGATATGGAACTGCCACCGCATCTCATGGCGCGTCTGCGCGGATCGCCGGTCGAGGCGCGCCTGCATTGGGGCAGGGAGTATGTCATAGGCCGCGATGGTGACCGCCAGACGGTGACGCAGGCGATCGAGCAGGAGGTACGGGCTGCCTACGCCGCGCTGCGCGCCGGGCGCGAACCATCCTGACGCGAACCGGCCTGCTGCGAACCTTGCGCAGGCCCGCGCGTTTTCATCGCAGGGCAACGCTCAAGGCGGTTGCGTGGTTTTCATCATTCCCCGCGCAGCCTATTCTCAATTCGCTGCTGAACGCATAAAGAAGGCTATGGAATCCCTTGAACCGAGTGCCGCTGTCATGGATGCGGCCACAGTGACCCCCGACGGCCCGCCCCGAAAGGTCTTCATCAAGGCCTATGGCTGCCAGATGAATGTCTATGATGCCGGCCGTATGGCCGATACCCTTGCACCGGAAGGGTTTGTCGAAACGGCTGACATGGCCGATGCCGACGTGGTCATCCTCAACACCTGCCATATCCGCGAAAAGGCGGTCGAAAAGGTCTATTCCGAACTGGGGCGCGTGCGCGAGCTGAAGGATGACCGTGCGCAAGCCGGCAAGACCACTGCGGTTGTTGTCGCCGGGTGTGTGGCGCAGGCTGAGGGCAAGGAAATTACCCGCCGCGCCAGTCATGTCGATCTGGTTGTTGGCCCCCAGAGCTATCACCGCCTGCCCGATCTGCTTGCGCGCGCGGCCAGAAAGCCCGGCGTGGTCGATACCGATTTTCCGGTTGACGATAAATTCAATCATCTCCCCGGACCCGGCAAAAAGGCGATTGCGGCGCGCGGCGTCTCGGCCTTTGTGACAGTGCAGGAGGGATGCGATAAATTCTGCACATTCTGCGTCGTGCCCTATACGCGCGGCGCGGAGGTCTCACGCCCCGTGGCGCAAATCATCGCGGAAGTGACGCAGCTTGCCGAAGGCGGCGTGCGCGAAGTCACGCTCATCGGACAGAATGTGAATGGCTATCACGGGGCTGATTCCCAGGGTCAGCCTGTCACACTGGCGCAATTGTTTGACCATATTGCCAGGGTGCCGGGCATTGCCCGCATCCGCTACACCACCAGCCATCCCCGCGATATGGATGAAAGCCTGATTGCTGCCCACCGTGACATGCCCTTCGTCATGCCCTTTCTGCATCTGCCGGTGCAGTCAGGCTCGGACACCATTCTTGATGCGATGAACCGCAAGCACACGCGCGATGATTATTACCGGATGATTGACCGCGTACGCCGTGCGCGGCCTGATATTGCCGTCTCATCCGATTTTATTGTCGGATTTCCCGGCGAGACGGATCGTGATTTTGAAGCGACCATGCAACTCATCCGCGATGTGCAGTTTGCCAGCGCCTTTTCCTTCAAATATTCGCCGCGCCCCGGCACGCCTGCCGCCGATCTTGATGATCAGGTGGAAGAGCATGTGAAGGCGCAGCGCCTTCTGGCTTTGCAGGCCTTGCTGGAAGACCAGCGTATCGCATTTAATCGCGGCACGGTGGGCAAGACATTTGATGTGCTCTTCGACAAGCCCGGGCGTCAGCCCGGTCAGATGGTCGGCCGTTCGCCCTGGTTGCAGGCCATCATCGTGCCGACAGCGGATCATCTCGTGGGCAAGATATTGCCGGTGCGGATTGATGAAATGTCCAATTATTCGCTGATCGGCACATTGCAGGGCACGGAGGCGGCAGCCGCATGAAAGAACGCACAGGCTCGCGGCAAGATACAAGGCAAGACACAAGGCAAGAGACAAGACAGGATTCACGTGCGCTCGCGCCGCAATCGCAAGCGGGATTGCAAGCGGGATTGCATGAATCAGCTGAGATTATTCTTGCCTTTGATGACAACCGCCTCGCCAGCAAGGTGTTCGGCCTTTATGACCAGAACCTCGCGCATCTCGAGCGGCGGCTGGGTATTGTCGCCAACGCCAACGGCAATCACGTGGTGCTGAAAGGCAGCGCCGATGTTGCGGAACGGGCGCGCCGCGTGCTCGAAGAATTATACGCCCGTGCGCGCCGCGGCGAAGATATTGCGGCGGGCGATATTGATGGCGCGATTCAGGAAACAGCCTTGCAGGGCAGCCTGTTTCCGCAAGCCGATACGCCGCAGCCGCGCCGCGCTGGCGCCTTTGAACAGATCACCACACGCAGGCGCGGGCCTGTGCGGGCCCGCAATGCAGCGCAGGATGTCTATTTGCGCGCCTTGCGCAAATATGAACTCGTCTTTGCCGAAGGGCCTGCCGGCACCGGCAAGACATGGCTGGCTGTTGGCCACGCGGTGTCGCTGCTGGAGCAGGGCATTGTTGACCGCATGATTTTATCACGCCCGGCTGTGGAAGCGGGTGAGCGTCTCGGGTTTTTGCCCGGTGACATGAAGGAAAAAGTCGATCCCTATCTGCGGCCGATTTATGATGCGCTGTTTGATTTCATGGAAGCCCGCAGCGTCGAGCGTGGATTGCAGACGGGTATGATCGAAATTGCGCCGCTGGCCTTCATGCGCGGCCGCACATTATCCAAAGCGGTGGTGCTGCTGGATGAGGCGCAGAATTGCACGCCGATGCAGATGAAAATGTTTTTGACGCGGCTGGGTGAAGGCTCGCGCATGATCATCACCGGCGATCCCACGCAAATCGATCTGCCACCGGGGCAACGCTCGGGCCTGATCGAGGCAGTGCATTTGTTGCAGGGTGTCGAAGGCATCGGTTTTGCGCCCTTCAAGGAAGGCGATGTTGTGCGCCATGATCTCGTGCGCCGCATTGTTTCGGCCTATGAGGCGGCGGCGCGTGAGGCGCAGCCTAACACAGCGGCTGGCAGTCCCGACAACAGCGCTGTCGGGCGCATTCTCTCCCGCCGTCCGTCCGTGCGCCCTGCCGCGCAAGGGGAAAGCTGATGCCTTTGATCGACGTGATGATCGAGGATGAGGGATGGTCTGCCATTGCGGATGTTGAAAATCTTGTCATCCGGGCTGGTGAAAAAGCGCTTGGCCACAGCGGTGTGGCCGTGCGCGCGGATGCAGAAATTGCCGTGCTGCTCGCTGATGACGCGACCATTCAAAAATTGAATGTGCAATGGCGCGGCCAGGACAAGCCGACCAACGTGCTGTCATTTCCCGCCGTTGAAGCGGCGCTGATCGCGCAAAGCCCGGCCCTTGGCGATATTATTATTGCGCGCGAAACCACGCTGCGTGAAGCGCGCGGCGAGAGCAAAACGCCAGCCAGTCATTTGACCCACCTGGTTGTGCATGGCGTGTTGCATTTGCTGGGTTATGATCACGGCAATGAGGAAGAGGCGGAACGGATGGAAGCGCTGGAGCGGCAGATTCTTGGGCAACTCGGCGTGGCGGATCCTTACGCGGATGCGCCGCTGGTGCGGAGTCTGCAATCATGAGTGACGACAGCAGTAGTCAATCCCGCACGGAGCCGGATGTATCGCAGAAAGAACCGCAGCAACGCAGCTCGGTCTTTTCCAGATTGCGCTCCCTTCTCGGCATGAGCGATGCCAGCACCAAGCGTCAGGAGTTGGAAGAAGCGCTGGATGAATCGGATCCGGAAACGGATTTTTCTCCCCTCGAACGGGCGATGCTGCGCAATGTGCTGGCCCTGCGCCAGGTCAAGGTCGATGATGTGATGGTGCCGCGCGCGGACATCAACGCCATCAGTATTGATTCCACCCTTGGCGAAGTGTTGCAGGCCTTTCATGCCGCAGGTCATTCCCGCCTGCCGGTTTATTCCGAAACGCTGGACGATCCGCGTGGCATGATTCACATCCGCGATTTCATGATTTATCTGGCCACGCGCGCGGAAAGCGAAACGGCGAAAACCAACGCCGAAAACAGCGGCGGGCCCAACGCCGATCAGGCCTTGTCGCTGGATGGTGTTGATCTCTCGCGTTCGCTCACGGACGCGAAATTGTTCCGCCCCGTTTTATTCGTGCCCGCCTCGATGCCTGCCATTGATTTGCTTGTTAAAATGCAGGCCACCCGCACCCATATGGCGTTGGTGATTGATGAATATGGCGGCACCGAAGGGCTGGTGTCGATCGAGGATCTCGTCGAGGTCATCGTTGGCGATATTGAAGATGAGCATGACGAGAGTGCCGGCCCCGGCATCCGCCCCGAGAGCGAAGGTGTATTTCTGGCCGATGGCCGGGTCACGCTCGAAGAGGTTGCGGAGGCGTTCGGCTCGGATGTGGCTGGCGAATCTGGCCAGGATGTCGATACATTATCCGGGCTGATCCTCGTGCTGGCTGGCCGTGTGCCCGTGCGGGGTGAAATTATCCGCGGGGCCGAAGGTGTCGAGTTTGAAATTGTCGAGGCGGATCCGCGCCGGGTGAAGCGCATCCGCCTGCGCCGCCGCAAGCCGGAAGCCGAGCGCAGCCGCCGCCGCCAGCGCACCGACACGAAGGATGAATCGGACCCGTCTGAAGGCCATCCGACCTGATCGCGGTCGCTGGTCATCTGTGTGGTTCGTCCCGCGCAGTTTCCCCTCCACCGCCAGCCGCGTAAACAATGGGCAGTTGATTCGCTGACCTCCGTGCATGGCTGATTTTGTCTGATGCTGTCATCCCTCGCCAACCGTGTGATTCTCAGCTGGGGGTGGCCGCGCCGGCTGATTGCATTTCTGGCTGGTGCCGTGGGCGCGCTGGCGATGCCGCCCCTGTCCGTCTGGCCGGCACTCGCTGTTTCTTTCACCGTCGCTGTGTGGCTGATTGACGGGGCGCGCGCGTCCAGCGGGCGTTATCAGTTCGGCACATGGTGGGCGGCGGCCGTCACGGGCTGGTGGTTCGGCTTCGGCTATTTTCTCGCCGGCCTGTGGTGGCTGGGGGCCGCGTTCCTTGTGGAAGCCGACAAGTTCGCCATCCTGATGCCGCTGGGCGTGCTGGGTTTGCCAGCGGGGCTGGCGCTGTTTCACGCCATCGGCTTTGCACTGGCACGGCTGCTCTGGCTTCAGGGCCATGCCCGCATCCTGTCATTTGCGGTGGCAATGACGCTGTTGGATTGGGTGCGCGGCCATGTCCTGACAGGATTCCCATGGAACAGCTTCGGGTTGTCGCTGGGGTCTGCGCCCATGACGGATCAGGGCGCGGCCCTGATGGGGCTGTATGGCCTGAGCTTTCTCGCGCTTGCCTGCCTGTCGGTCTTCGCGCTGCTGGGCACGCAGGAAACAGATGGTCCGGCAACGCGCCCTGTGGCCATGGCCTGTACGGCTCTCGTGCTGCTGGTTGCTTATGGCGCATGGCGCATTCCCGCAGGGGCAACCGCGACCGTGCCCAAAGTGGCGTTGCGGATCATGCAGCCCAACCTGCCGCAGGATGCGAAATTCCGGCCGGAAAATCGCGAAGCCATCATGCGGCGCTATCTGTCTCTGTCCGACCGGGCGACATCCCCCACAACCACGGGGGTGGCGACAGCGACCCATGTGATCTGGCCGGAATCGGCATTTCCCTTCATTCTCGACCGGGACCGCAAGGCACTGGCGGACATTGCAGCGTTGCTGCCGGTTGGCGTGACGCTGATCACCGGAGCAGCGCGGGCCGAGGAGCCACTGCCGGGTGAACGTGATGCGCGCTATTACAACGCACTGCAGGCCATTGATGATGATGGCGTGGTGCGCGCAACCTACAACAAGGTCCACCTCGTGCCGTTTGGCGAATATCTGCCGATGCGGGGCCTGTTCGATGCGCTGGGCATCCGCCAGTTCGTCCACATCCCCGGCGGGTTTGAAATGGGCCAGCGCCTGAGCGCGCCTTTGACCATCGCCGGCCTGCCGCCGGTGGCGCCCCTGATCTGCTACGAGGCCATCTTTCCCGGCGAGGTTGTGCCGCCGGGCGCACGCGCCGGTATGCTGCTGAATGTCACAAACGACGCCTGGTTTGGCCATACGCCCGGCCCCTATCAGCATTTGGCACAGGCGCGTATGCGGGCCATTGAAGAAGGGATGCCGCTTGTTCGCGCTGCCAATACAGGCATTTCCGGGATTTTCGATGCCTACGGCCGGCCGGTCCAGACGCTCGGGCTTGGGCTGGAGGGCGTGGTGGACGGGCCGCTGCCTGTTGCAACCGGGCCTACACTTTATGCGCGATTAGGGGATAGCATTCCCGCTATGATGGTGTTATTATCACTTCTCGCAGTGCTTCGCGCCCGCCGGCGGTTGCACGCATGACAAGGCGCCGGGGCGCCACGTGTTTGGCTGAAACGGGCGCAGGGCATGCTGAAGAAAATTCCAAATCCGATTGATCGCCATGTCGGCAGCCGGGTGCGCATGCGCCGTATGCTGATTGGCATGAGTCAGGAAAAACTGGGCGAGGCGCTGGGGCTGACGTTCCAGCAGGTTCAAAAGTACGAGAAGGGCACCAACCGGATCGGGGCCAGCCGTCTGCAGGATATTTCCGGTGTGCTGGGTGTGCCGGTGGAGTTCTTCTTTGATGGCGCGCCGCACAGCGTACCACCCGGCGACCAGCCGCAGGGCTTCGCGGAATCGGCAGGCACAGCCTATGTCGCGGATTTTCTCTCCACCAGTGAGGGCGTGCAGCTCAACCGCGCCTTCGTGCGGATCAAGGATGGCCGCGTCCGCCGCAAGATCGTGGAACTCGTGGCGTCGATAGCCGGCGAAGAACCAGAGATTTTGCCGTAAAACAGGTTTATTTTGTCCGTTTTAGCGGAAATTCGTTCGTCATAGCTTGACGATGGCCGTACCTGCTGCCACAAGCCGCCGACTTTCCGGCCAGCCAAAGGGGCTGGTCTTGAGGCTTGGAGAATGCACGTGGCCCGTCAGGATTATCTCTTTACCAGTGAATCTGTTTCCGAAGGTCACCCAGACAAGGTCTGTGACCGCATCTCCGATGAGGTCGTGGACCTGTTCTTCAAGGAAGCGGCCAAGGCAGGCATGGATGCCGCCCAGGTGCGCGTCGCCTGTGAAACGCTGGCCACCACCAACCGCGTCGTCATCGCCGGTGAAGTGCGCACCTCGCTCGATGAAAAGACCATGAAGAGCAAGGTCAAGTCTGCCGCCCGCAAGGCGATCAAGGCCATTGGCTATGAGCAGGATGGCTTCCACTGGAAGAAGGCGAAGATCGACGTTTTGCTGCATCCCCAGTCCGCCCATATCGCGCAGGGCGTTGATGCCTCTGGCAACAAGGACGAAGGCGCTGGCGATCAGGGCATCATGTTCGGTTATGCCTGCCGCGAAACGCCTGAACTGATGCCGGCCCCGATTTATTACGCCCACAAGATTCTCGAAAACCTCACCGCCGCCCGCAAGAAGAACGAGCGTGGCTGCGGCGTGCTCGGCCCCGATGCCAAGAGCCAGGTCACGGTGAAGTATCAGGGCGGCAAGCCGGTCGGCGTCACGCAGATCGTGCTCTCCACCCAGCATATGGATGCCAAGCTCACCTCCAAGGATGTGCAGAAGATCGTCGAGCCGATCATCCGTGACACGCTGCCGGATGGCTGGATCACGAAGGACACGGTCTGGCATGTGAACCCCACGGGTGCCTTCGTCATCGGCGGCCCCGATGGCGATGCCGGCCTCACCGGCCGCAAGATCATTGTCGATACCTATGGCGGCGCGGCGCCCCATGGTGGCGGCGCGTTTTCCGGCAAGGACCCGACCAAGGTGGACCGCTCGGCGGCCTATGCCGCGCGCTATCTCGCCAAGAACGTGGTTGCGGCCAAACTCGCCGAGCGCTGCACCATCCAGCTCTCCTACGCCATCGGCGTCGCCAAGCCGCTGTCGGTCTATGTGGACCTGCATGGCACCGGCAAGGTGGATGAAGCCAAGCTCGAAAAGGCTCTGTCGGCTGTGATGGATTTGTCGCCGCGCGGCATCCGCACCCAGCTTCAGCTCAACAAGCCGATTTACGCAAAGTCGGCGGCTTATGGCCATTTCGGCCGCAAGGCTGGCAAGGATGGATCATTCTCGTGGGAAAAGACCGATCTTGTCGATGCAATCAAGAAAGCGGTCGCCGCATAATTTATGACGGCACGTGATAAAAAAGGGGCCGCAGGGCCCCTTTTTTGTTATGCACAGTGTCAGCGATTGTCGCAGTGCATTGGATAACAGAAAATGGCGAAGCTCGGCCCCGACGAAACCATCGCCACAGTGTGGAATAAACTCACCCATCCGCAGGACTATATTTCCGGCGTCAGTCAGCAGCTTTACAAATGCTTTGCGCTGCACGGCAACGCCACAGTCTGCATCGGTGTGAGCGGCAAGGGCGTCAAGCCCTGCTACCGGGTCGCCTACAGCAAAGACGATGCCAGCCATGTTTTTGGCTCCTGGTGGGACAATCATGACTCCCTCTCCAAAACAGATGCGGCCAGCGCGAACTGGAGCACCCGCGCCATGAGTTTTGCTGAGGTCAGCAAACTGATGCAGCGGAATTTCAAACCGCCAGCCATCAGGCGGTAACGCGCTTTCCAGCACGATCCGTCATGCCCCTTTGCCGATGGCCGCGATATTTTCCGCAAGGCTGTCCCGCAAGGCAGGCACCAGTGTGCGGTCTGGCTCACCGCGCTGCTTTGGCGAGGCAGTCCTGGCTGGCTGCATGGCTGGCGGCGTTCAGCGGCACAAGGATATCAGCGGTGAGCTTATTGTCATTCAGCGCTGTCCGCTGTTCCGCTGAAATGCGCTGATCCAGTGCGCTCGCGATGCACGCCACCAGCGCGGGCTTCTGACCCTCGGTGGCCGCGCCCCGCCGGATCGCCGATGCGGTGGCGCCATGCGCCATGCTGCGCAAGATGGCTTCAGCCCTGCTCGCCGGAGTGGGATAAAGGCCAAAATCGGGCTGGCAGGAATAGAAAGGCAGCGTGTTCTGCCCGCCCAGAACCTGCTTCTCCCGTTCGCGCAAAACGCGGCAGGCCCACTGGCGTACCGGTGCCGGCATCCGGGCATTGATGTCGATCCAGATTTCCAGATGGGGATTGCCATAGACTCCCCGGCGCGAGTCTATGCTGCCCCACAGCGTAAAACGGTACCAGTCGGCAACAAGCATTATACCGGTGCCAATTACTATCATGACGAGAATAAGAATGATTTTTTTGACTTTGCTCACAATCCGTCGCCTTGCCGCGTGAAAATGGAAATAGGCTTGCGCAGCGCCGGGTGAACCACAGTTTCAATGCGCTGCCAATGTCATACGGCTATGCGCCAGGTTGACGCGCCGCCGTGGGATTGTCATTGAGCCATCCTATGAGCAACACTGCCGGACGCCCGCCATTTGATGACGGCCGCGCCTTTTTTGGCCGCCGCAAAAGTCATGCCTTGCGCAAGGGGCGTGAGGCGGCGGTGCAGGATATTCTGCCGCGCCTGCGCATTGCCGATGATGCGGATCTCTCCGCGCCGCACGCGCTGTTTGCCAATCCAGTGTCGCAGCTCTGGATGGACATTGGTTTTGGCGGTGGTGAACACCTGTTGCAGCGCGCTGCGGAGAATCCGGATACAGGATTTTTTGGTTGCGAAG
>JBOFCU010000106.1:0-12876 GCA_051646285.1 Beijerinckiaceae bacterium | reverse complement strand
AAATTATTAAAATCGGTTGCAGATAATACATTAGTGGCAGAGGGTTGTGCAGAATTAAGAGCAATCGCCGAAATAGTCGACGCATCTGGTTATGGTGCTACTGGTTCCAATCCAGATGTAAGAATTATCATCGACCCCTCCGTCGTGCGCGGCCTTGAATATTACACCGGCCCGGTGTTCGAGTGCGAACTCACCTTCGAGGTCAAAGGCGAAGATGGTAAACCCGTGCGCTTCGGCTCCGTCGGCGGTGGCGGGCGGTATGACGGGCTGGTGTCGCGCTTCCGGCCCGAGCCTGTGCCGGCCACCGGATTTTCCATCGGCGTGTCACGCCTTGCGGCTGCCTTGAAAGCGATCAATTCCCCCATTGTCGCCAATGCGGATGCGATGGGTCCGGTTGTCGTGCTCGTGATGGATAAATCGGAAATCGGCGCCTACCAGAAAATGGTCACGGAACTGCGCAACGCCAATATCCGCGCGGAAATGTATCTCGGCGAGTCCGGCATGAAGGCGCAGATGAAATATGCGGACCGGCGCAATTCGCCTTGCGTGATCATTCAGGGATCGGACGAGCGCGCCAAAGGCGAAGTCACGATCAAGGATCTGATCGAGGGCGGACGCCAAGCCAGCGCCGCCAAAACGAACGAGGAATACCGCTCGATGCGCGCCGCACAATTTTCCTGCCCGGAATCAGAATTGGTGGAGCGGGTGAAGGACATCCTCGCCGCGCACAAGGCATAAATTGATGCGCACGGGCTTGCGTGCCTTGCTGTTCGCCCTCGCCTGTCTGCCCGTGCTGGTGCAGGCGGCGGAAGCGCGGCGCGCAACCTTGCCCGTGTCCTGCCGCAGCGCTGGCGGGCAATGGAGTGCCGCTCACAGGGAATGCGCGCCGGTTTCACAACGCTGGTGCAGCCAGCGCGGCGGGCGCTTCAACGCCTGCGCCTCCGCCTGCCGCCACAACCCCGACAAGACAGCGCCCTGCATCATGCTGTGCGTGCCGGTGTGTGGCTTCACATAGCGGCTGCAACCTTGTCTCTTTCCAGCCTGACCGGTAATCAGAACCCTCAACAGGAATTTTGACGTGCTGCACATTTCCACCCGTGGCGAAGCGCCCGCCATCGGCTTCACCGACGCGCTTCTGGCCGGCCTTGCCCGTGATGGCGGGCTGTATGTGCCAGAGCGCCTTCCCGCTTTTGACCGCGCAGCCATCGCGCAATTTGCCGGCCAGCCCTATACGGCTGTGGCGCAAACCGTGCTGGGTGCGCTGGTGGATGGGGAAATTCCAGCCACTGATTTTTCCGCGATGATCCGCGAGGCCTATGCGGCGTTCCGCCACCCGGCAGTGACGCCGCTGGTGCAGCTCACCGATAATTTATTCGTGCTGGAATTGTTTCATGGCCCGACGCTCGCCTTCAAGGATGTGGCGATGCAGCTTCTGGGCCGCGAAATGGATTATGTGCTGAAGCAGCGGGGCCAGCGCGCCACGATTGTCGGTGCGACCTCCGGTGATACAGGCGGCGCGGCGATTGAAGCGTTCAAGGGGCTGGATCAGGTCGATATATTCATCCTGTTTCCGCATGGACGCGTGTCTGACGTGCAGCGCAAGCAGATGACGAGCGTGAATGCACCGAATGTGCATGCCATTGCGCTGGAAGGCACGTTTGATGATTGCCAGGCCATCGTGAAGGGCATGTTCAACAATCACGTGTTTCGTGACGGCCTGCATCTGTCTGGCGTCAACTCCATTAACTGGGCGCGCATTGCCGCGCAGGTGGTGTATTATTTCACCTCTGCCGTGGCGCTGGGCGGGCCGCACCGCAAAGTCTCCTTTGCCGTGCCAACCGGAAATTTCGGCGATATTCTCGCGGGTTTCGTGGCGAAAAAAATGGGCCTGCCTGTGGAGCGGCTGCTGGTGGCCACCAACAGCAATGATATTCTGGCGCGCACGCTCGCCAGCGGCACCTATGACGTGCTGGGCGTGCACCCCACCACCTCCCCCTCCATGGATATTCAGGTCTCCTCGAATTTTGAGCGGCTGCTGTTTGATGCCTATGACAGGGATGGCGCGGCGATCCGCCGGCTGATGGGCAATCTCGCGCAATCCAAATCCTTCACCATTGACGACAAGCCGCTGCAACGCATCCGCAGTGAATTTGATGGGGCGGCCATCAGCGAGGCTGCCGTGGCGGCAGAAATGCGCACAACGTTGCGTGACACGGGCTATCTGCTGGATCCGCACACCGCGATCGGCACGGCAGCCGCGCGGGCTGCGCTGAAAAAGAATCCGTCCGTGCCGCAAATTGCGCTGGCCACCGCCCATCCGGCCAAATTCCCTGATGCGGTGGAACAGGCGTGCGGCGTGCGCCCTGCCCTGCCGCCGCATCTGGGCGACCTGATGGCGCGCAAGGAAAATTTCTCTATTGTCGCCAATGACCAGAGTGCGGTGGAGCGCTTTGTGCGTGACCGCGCCCGCGCGGCGAAAGGCCAGGAATGAAAGACGCGCCAGCGCCGCAAATGACGCACCTGCCCAACGGGCTGACCGTTGTCACGCAGGAGATGCCGGGTTTTCGCACTGTGAGTGCCGGGGTGTGGGTGCAGGCCGGCACGCGCAATGAAATGCCGGATGAGCATGGCCTCGCGCATTTTCTGGAGCATATGGCTTTCAAGGGCACGGCCACACGCAGCGCGCACCGCATCGTTGAAGAAATCGAAAATGTTGGCGGCGACCTCAACGCCTCGACCACGGTGGAAAACACCAATTATCACGTGCGGCTGATGGGCGAAGATTTGCCGGTCGCGATGGATATTTTTGCCGATATTCTCACCAATTCGGTCTTTGATGAGAATGAAATCAAGCGCGAGAAATCCGTGGTGTTGCAGGAAATCGGCGCGTGTGAGGACGATCCGGAAGAGTTGATCTATGATCTTTTTCTGGAGCGGGCCTTTCCCAATCAGCCGTTGGGGCGGCAAATTCTCGGCACCAAGAAATCCGTGCAGAATTTCAACCGGCAGGCCATTCAGGATTATCTGGCGCGGGAATACCGCACGCCGGCCATGGTCGTGTCGGCTGTGGGGGATGTGAACCATGCGAAACTGGTAGATATGTCGGCTTCCTTGTTCAAGGGGCTGCCGGGCGGCAAGCCTGTGGCCAATGATGCGGGAATTTACAAGGGCGGCGAAACACGCCTGAACCGAAAGCTGGAGCAGGTGCATCTTGTTATCGGTTTTCCGGGCCGTTCAATTCATGATGATTCACAATATGCCATTCATGCCTTTTCGAGCATTCTGGGCGGCGGCATGTCATCGCGCCTGTTTCAGGAGGTGCGGGAAAAGCGCGGCCTGGCCTATTCCATTGATGCGATGCATTGGGCCTTTGAAGATTGCGGTGTGTTCGGCATCAGCGCCGGCACGGCCGAGCATGATGCAGAAGATTTGATCCATGTCTCGCTCGATGAATTGCAGCGCGCCACTGAGGATATTACGGCGGAAGAACTGGCTGGCGCGAAAGCGCAGATGAAGGTTTCACTGATGACGGCCTACGAATCGGCGGGCCAGCGCGCCGAGCAACTGGCACGGCAATGGCTGAGCTATGGCCGCCTTGTGCCGCCCGATGAAATTCTCCGGCGGATAGATGCGCTGACCATTGATGCTGTGAAGATTGCAGGCCGCGCTGTGTTGAACGGGCCGCCAACCCTCACGGTCATGGGGCCGGTGAAAAACGTGCCGCATGTCGGCCGCATCGCGGCCTGGGCCGGCGCACCGATGCCCGAAACGGCGTAGCAGCCCATGGGTCTGCTCCGGCTCGCCCTGAAAAAGGATGATCTGCCGGTTCTCTCCGGGCAAATGGTGACGTTGCGTGCGCCGCGCCTGTCGGATTTCGACAATTGGGCAGACCTGCGCCGCGCCAGCCGGGCCTTTCTGGAGCCATGGGAGCCGCTGTGGCCTGCTGACGACCTGACCAAAGTGGCCTTTCGCCGCCGCGTGCGGCTGGCCGAGGTTGAAATGCGGGCGGGCACAGCCTGCCGCTTTCTGGTTTTCCACAGCCAATCCCATCGGCTTGCTGGCGGCATTACACTCAGTCAGGTGCGGCGGGGGTCAGCGCTGACCGGCACTGTCGGCTACTGGATTGGACAGAATTTCGCCCGGCAGGGGCTGATGAGCGATGCGGTTGATGTTTTGCAGCGCTACGCCTTTGGCCCGCTCGGGCTGCGGCGGCTGGAAGCTGCGTGTCTGCCCACCAATGGCGCTTCCATCGCGCTGCTGCAAAAAACCGGCTTCCGGCAGGAAGGGTATGCCCGTGAGTATCTGCAAATTGCTGGCCGCTGGCATGATCATCTGCTGTTTGCCGCGCTCGCCCGCGAGATTATGCGGGAGATCATCCCATCCCATGGGCAGGCGTGACATGGTTTTGCCGCCTTGCCATTGCTTGTCTGTCCGGCCTGTGGGATTGCCCCCATTGATCCAGCCCGTTACCAGAATCTTCTTTCATCGTGCCGAGAGACCGTAACATTGTGCAGCCGCGTTTGATGGCCATGCTGTTTGCCCGTGGCGGCCTGTTGCGCCCTGTGGCCGGACTGTTGCTGGCCGGGCTGCTGCTCGTGCTGGCCAGCACCAACCCTGCCCGTGCGCTTGAGGCCGTGCGCGTGCCTGCCGGATCGCAGGTGATCGATCTGCTGCCGCGGGTTGAACGGCCAACGGCAACCGGCGAGACGGTGCAGATTTCAACGGCACCGGGGGCGGACGGGATTGTGCGCCGCATTGCCGTGAAAGCGCGCGATGATGGCGCGACGCCGCAATGGATTGCCTTCGCGCTCTCCAATAATACCGACGAGCAGATCGAGAAATATCTCGTCGCGCCGCATTTCCGGCTGGTTGGCTCCGGCATCACCACGCCGGACCTTGGTGCCAAGCGCATCACCGCCATCACGGCCAGCCAGGGCTTTTCGCCGGAGCGTGAAGAATCTGAAGATGCGGACATTTTTCTGATCACACTCGATCCGGGCGCGACGGTGACATTCGTGGCCGAACTGGCCAACGCCAACCTGCCGCAGCTGTATTTGTGGGATACGGATCTTTACAAGGAAAAGCTGAACGGGCTGACGCTCTATCGCGGCATTGTTCTTGGCATCGCCACATTGCTGGCGCTGTTCCTGACCGTTGTCTTTGTCGTCAAGGGCGCGATTATTTTTCCCGCCGCCGCCGCGCTGGCCTGGTCCGTGCTGGTGTATGCCGGCATCGACTTCGGTTTTTTCAATCGTATTTTTGGCCTCGCACCGGAAGCATCGGGCGTTTACCGCGCCATTGCCGAGGCTGTGCTGGCCGCGACATTATTGGTGTTTCTGTTTGCCTATCTCAACCTCAACCGCTGGCATGTGCGCTACAGCCACCTGACCATTGGCTGGCTGCTGTTTCTGGGGGCGCTGATTGGGCTGTCATTGTTCAACCCGGCCTTTGCCGCTGGTGTGGCGCGCGTTTCCATCGGTGCTGTTGCCGCGATCGGCCTTGTTCTCATCTTGTATCTATCCACTCACGGCTATGACCGCGCGGTGATGCTGATCCCGACCTGGGGTCTGCTGCTGTTGTGGGTGACGGCGGCCGGCTTCACCGTCAGCGGCCGTCTTAGCAATGACGTTGTCGGGCCTGCGCTCATCGGCGGCCTGGTGCTCGTGGTGATGCTGATCGGCTTTACGGTGCTGCAATATGCATTCAGCGGCACCACCGGCAATGAAGCGTTGAATCCGGATGCGGCGCGGCGGGCGCTGGCGCTCAGCGGTTCGGGCGATGCCGTGTTTGACTGGGATGTCATGTCCGACCGGATTCATGTTGATCCGGAAATTGAGCAGCGGCTTGGCCTGAAACGCGCAACGCTGGAAGGCACGGCCTCGGAATGGCAGGCGATGCTGCATCCCTTCGACCGCGATAAATATGCGGCGCTGCTGGATGTTGTGCTGGAGCAGCGGCGCGGCTCCATTCAGCATGATTTCCGGATGCGCGCCCAGAACGGGGAATATCACTGGCTGCGCCTCAAGGCGCGTCCGGTGCTTGGTGCCGACGGCGATGTGGCGCGCGTGATCGGCACGCTGTCGGATGTCACTGACGCGCGCAACGCCGAGGAGCGGATGCTGCATGATGCGGTGCATGACAATCTCACCGGCCTGCCGAACCGCGCGCTGTTTCTTGACCGGCTGGATGCGGCCCTTGCCATGATGCGGGCGGATAAATCCCTGCGCCCCACCGTGCTCGTGATTGATGTGGATCGCTTCAAGCAGGTCAATGAATCTCTGGGCGTGCCGGCGGGCGATTCCATTCTGCTCTCCCTGGCGCGGCGTCTGCGGCGCATCCTGCGTCCGCAGGATTCGCTTGGGCGGATTGGCGGCGATGAATTTGCCATTATTCTGGTCTCCGAAAGTGAGCCTGAACGGATTACTGCCTTTGCCGATACGGTGCGCCGCACGCTGGCGACGCCTTTCACTTTTGGTGACCGCGAAATTTATATGAAATGCTCGATTGGCCTGACACTGGCTGATGCGCAAACCGGCACGACCAAAGAAGATGTGCTGCGCAATGCCGAGCTGGCACAGATGAATGCGAAGAAATTGGGCGGAGACCGTATTCAGGTTTTCCGCCCGGCCATGCGGCAGGCGCGTGATGAGCGACTGATGATCGAAACGGATTTGCGCCGGGCGCTGGAGCGCAATGAAATTGTTGTGGTGTTCCAGCCCATCGTGCGCCTCGAAGACCGCACCATTGCCGGATTTGAAGCGCTGCTGCGCTGGGATCATCCGCGCCTTGGCCGCCTGAGCCCCAAGGATTTTCTGTCAATTGCAGAAGAAACTGGCCTGATTATCGAACTGGGCGCGCATGTGCTGGATAAAACGGCGCGTGAATTGTCGGTCTGGCAGCAGGCGCTGGATGTTGATCCGCCGATTTTTGCCAGCGTCAATGTGTCGAGCCGGCAATTGCTGCGTCATGACCTGTTGCAGGATGTCAAAAATGCCCTGACACGGTCGCGCATTATTCCCGGTTCGCTCAAGCTGGAACTCACCGAAAGTCTGGTGATGGAAAATCCGGAATATGCGGCGCAAATGTTTGAACGCATCCGTGCGCTTGGCGCAGGCTTGTCCCTCGATGATTTTGGCACCGGCCATTCATCCCTGTCCTATCTTGAGCGCTTTACATTCGACACGCTGAAAATCGACCAGTCTTTTGTGCGTGAAAACCGCAAGGGCACACGGCCAGTCCTGTTGCGCACGATGATTTCCATGGCGCATGACCTTGGCATGTCTGCTATTGCGGAAGGTGCGGAAACCGAAAGTGATGCCATCGAGCTGTATCAGCTCGGCTGCGAATATGCGCAGGGTTATCTGTTCGGCGAGCCGATGAGCGCGGCTGAAGCGCGCCGCCTGCTCGGCGCGACCGGCACACTCGCGGCCTGACCGCTGTTTTGCTTTTCACCGGCCTTTTTGTGATCGTGCCGCATGCCGATTCGTCTGCTTGATCCTGTTCTCATTGACCGCATTGCCGCTGGCGAAGTGGTGGAGCGGCCTGCCGCTGCGGTGAAAGAGCTGGTCGAGAATGCGATTGATGCCGGTGCGCACCATATCGAAATTGCCATCGCGGGCGGCGGGCGGCGTCTGATCCGCATCATTGATGATGGCCACGGCATGGATGGGGATGACCTGCGGCTGGCGGTGGAACGCCATGCCACATCGAAAATGCCCGGCGATGATCTGCTGGCCATCGACACCTTCGGCTTTCGCGGTGAGGCCCTGCCGTCCATCGGTTCGGTCAGCCGTCTGGTCATCACCTCACGCACACCGGGTGGGAATGGCCATGCCATCACTGTGGACGCCGGCACAAAATCCAGCGTGCGGCCCAGCGCCATTGAACGCGGCACGCGCATCGAGGTTATCGATTTATTTTCCGCGACACCGGCGCGGCTGAAATTCCTGAAAAGCGACCGCACGGAAGCGCTGGCCGTTGCTGACCAGATTAAAAGGCTGGCGCTTGCCAACCCGGCCATCCGTTTCACACTGACGGGTGATGACCTTGCCATCATGGATTATCCGGCCTGCGCGGATACGATGGACGGATTTCGTCAGCGCATCGCGCAGGTGATCGGCAAGGATGCCCATGACAATCTTGTGCCCGTCGCATTTGCGCGTGACGACATTTCCATTGCTGGATTTGCCGGATTGCCGACATGGCACCGGCCCAACGCTGCGCATGTGCACCTGATGGTGAATGGCAGGCCGGTGCGCGACCGGCTCCTGCTCGGGGCCGTGCGTGGCGGCTATGCGGATGTGCTGCCGCCGGGGCGCTATCCCGTGATTGTCATTGATATTCGCTGCCCATTGCGCGCTGTTGATGTGAATGTGCATCCATCAAAAACAGAGGTGCGGTTTCGCGATTCCGGTCTGGTGCGCGGCACGGTTGTGAGTGCGCTGCATGATGCGCTGCTGCGGGCAGGCCACCGTGCCACAAGCACTGGAGGGCAGCGCACGCTTGAAGCGATGCGGCCTGCTTTTGCGCCGACACGGGAGGCAGCACAGACGCATGGCTCCTTTGGCCCGGGTTTCTGGGCACCAGCAGCGGCCGCCTCATCTGATGATCATGACTATTCCCAGCGCGCGGGTGGCGCCGGATTTTCCGACGCGCCGCAACGGGCCTATGCAGCCGATGATCCCGCACCCTATGAGCAGGTCACAGCCGATTATCCGCTGGGCGCGGCCCGCGCGCAAATTCATGCGACCTATATTATTGCGCAGACGGATGACGGGCTGGTGATTATCGATCAGCATGCGGCGCACGAGCGCATTGTCTATGAAAAACTCAAGGCCGAACGGGCCGCGAACGGTATCAAGCGGCAGCTGATGCTCATACCTGACGTGATTGATTGTGATGCCGCCGATGCAGCAAAATTATTGCACCATGCGGATGCGCTGGCGCAACTGGGCCTCGTGATCGAACCTTTTGGCCCCGGCGCCATTGCTGTGACGGAAATTCCAGCCGCCCTTGCTGGCGGCCCGGTCCGCGCGATGATTTCTGATTTGATCGACAGTCTGGATGAATGGGGCGATGTGCGTGCTGTCGAAGGGCGGCTTGATGCGATTTTATCGCGCATGTCGTGCCATGGATCGGTGCGCGCTGGCAGGCTTCTCAAGCCCGATGAAATGAATGCGCTTTTACGCACCATGGAAAATACCCCGCATGCCGGCCAGTGCAATCATGGCCGGCCGACCTATGTGTCCTTGAAACTGGCGGATATTGAACGGCTGTTTGGCCGTAAATAATTACCGGAAACGCATGAACCGCAGAATTGTCTCACGCTGCGCACGCTCATCTTCCAGCGTGCAGCCATCGGGCAATGCGAACGGTGCGTCGGACGCCTCTTCAAGCACAATCAATGCGCCGGGGTGCAGCCAGCCATGATCGCGCGCGGATATGATCGCTTTTTCGCCCAGCCCTTTGCGGTAAGGCGGATCACAAAACATGAGATTAAAGGGATCAAGCGCGCCAATATCGCCAAGGCTGGTCGCATCACGGCGGAAAATACGTGTCGATCCCGCCAGCCCCAGCGCAATCATATTCTCACGCAAGAGCGCACGGGCCTGCGTGCCGTCTTCGACAAACAGGCAGAATTTCGCGCCGCGTGACATCGCCTCAATACCCAGCGCGCCAGTGCCGGCAAAACAATCGAGCACGCGGGCGTCGCGCACGCAGTCATCAAAGCGGTGCGCGAGAATGTTGAACAGGGATTCGCGCAAGCGATCCGTCGTGGGACGGATCGCATCGGTTGCAGGGGATTTCAGCGGGCGTCCGCCCAGCCGGCCAGCGACCACACGCATGTTTTATTCAGCGGTCCCGGCCGCGTGGCGGACGCGGCGCGCCACCACTGCGTGAGCCGCCAGGTCTTGAGCCGCCCGCTCTGGGGCCGCCACGCGATGGGCCACCTGCGCCCGGCTTGCGGTCGCCATATGGCTTGTCGCCCCGTGGTTGAAACGATTTGCCATCGCGGGATGGCTTGTCGCCAAAGCGTTTTTCGCCACGGGCTGCATAGGGTTTGTCGGCGCGGGGCGGACGGTCCCCGAACGGCTTGTCGCCGCGCGGCTTGAATTCGCGCGGCTTATACTCACGCTCGCCGCCCTCGCGATTGTTTTCGCGCGGTGTATAGGGCTTGCGAGCCCCCTCACGGCGCTGGCCTTCACCAGTCTCGTCACGCGGTTTGAAACTGCGCTCGCTGCGTTCACCACGCGGCTTTTCACCAAACGGCTTGCGATCGCCAAACGGCTTGTCGCCGCGCGGTTTAAATTCACGCGGCTTGTCATCGCGCGAAAAACCATCACGCGGTTTCTTGCCATCAGGCCGGCGCGGTCTGTCATCAGCAGCCGGTGCCATTTCGCGCCGCGGCTTGCGGCGCAAATCCGGCGACGGTTTTTCTGACGCCACGATGCGCTCAACGCGCACCGCGCGGCCACGCCGGTCAAGCGTCGTGCCCACTTCTGTGCGGCGGGCCGGCTCATCATTATCGACCATGCGCGATTGCGGCAGCGCACGGATCTGACGGCCTTTCTTTTCGCTGATGTGATCAGCATGCAGCAGCGGCGCTTCAAAATCGACATTGGCTTTTTCTGCCAATTCCACGCCAAGCTGTTCGGCCAGAACGCGCGTGCGCACCTCCTCCACCGCACCTTCGCCTAAATCAGCAAGCTGGAAAGGCCCGAAGGAAATGCGGATGAGGCGGCTGACCTGAAAACCAAGCTCCTCCAGCACACGTTTGATTTCGCGATTTTTTCCTTCGCGCAAATCCATCGTCAGCCAGGAATTCGATCCCTGCTCGCGGTCCACGCGCGCAATGATCGGACCATAATTGATGCCATCAATGGTGATGCCGGCACGCAATGTATCGAGTTTATGCTGTTCGGGCACACCAAACACGCGCACGCGGTAGCGGCGCAGCCACGCTGTTTCCGGATGCGCCAGCGTGCGGGCCAAACCGCCATCATTGGTCAGCAGCAGCAGCCCTTCCGTATTGATGTCGAGGCGGCCGATCGAAACAACGCGTGGCAGATTGGATGGCAGCGCATCAAAAACAGTTGGGCGGCCTTCGGGATCATGCGCGGTGGTCACAAGGCCTGCGGGCTTGTGATACATCCACAATCGCGTGCGTTCGCGGCCAGCGACGGTCTGCCCATCCACCGTGATTTTATCGCCTGGGCCAACATTCAATGCCGCCGATTTCAGGACGCGGCCATTCACGGCCACCCGGCCTTCTGTGATTAAATCTTCCGCTTCGCGACGCGAGCAGACACCGGCGCGTGCGAGCACTTTTGCGATCCGCTCCGGCTTGTCAGTTGCCGGCAATATCGGCGTCGCCAATTCATCTTCATGAGCGACGAGGGGCACTGATTTCCGGAAAGACGGCTTTTCACCAGCAGCCGGGCGGCGCGGGGCATAAGCGCGCTTTCCGTCACTTTCGCCACGGGGCGCAGCATCGTCGCGTTTTTTATAATCGCGCGTTTCGGAATCGCGTTTGCCAAAATCACGTTTGGCAAAATCCCGTTTAGGCGGAAACTCGCCACGGGGGGCGCGCGGCGCATTGCCCTGCCCGCTGCGTGGTTGGCCATCCGATGATTGGCGCTCGTAGGGCTTGCGCTCAAATGATTTGCGCTCAAATGGCTTGCCATCGCGGGATGTGCGCTCGCCCTGCGGGCCATCCTCGCGCGGGCGGCGCGGGCGTTCGCTGCGTTCGCCATCGGCAGGGCGAGACAATCGCTTGTCACCAAAGCCTGGTTTGTCACCAAAGCCGGGGCGGCCAGCACTGCGGGGCGGGCGGTCAGGCCGTCCTTCACCACGGGGGGCAAAACTGCGCTCACCCTCGGCGCGTGGACGGCGCGGCGGGCGGTCTGCCTGCGGTGTATCATCACGGGAAAAGCGCCGCTTGGGCGCACCGTCGCCGGTTTTGGCAAACGAGCGCCCCCCTTCTGGGCGATCCGGCCTTGGGGGGCGTGGTGTGCCATCGCGATCGTCGCGGCGGGATGGGGCGCGGCCTTCGCCACGGCCTTCACTGCTGCTACGGCTGGCTTGCGGGCGGCCACCGGGCCCGCCGCGCGGTGCGCGGCTGTCAAATTTGCCGCCAGACGGTTTACCCGAACGGGGTTTGCCAGAACGGGGTTTGCCAGAATCCGGCTTGCGTTTATCAAAATCATCGGTCATCGCGGCCTGATAGCAGAGCTTCCCCTACGCGGCGAGGGTGTATGGACGGGAAAAACGAAAACCTGCCCACAAACGAACGGGCCTGGGCCGCCGCTTTTGATGCGGCGCGGGCAGCGGCTATGCGTGGCGAGGTGCCGGTCGGGGCTGTTATCGTCCGCCATGGCCGCATTATCGCCGCCGCGGGCAACCGCACGCTGGCGGATCACGATCCCTCAGCCCATGCTGAAATCGTGGCTATCCGCGCGGCGTGTCTGGCCGTTGAATCTGAGCGGCTGCCGGAATGCGACCTCTATGTCACGCTCGAACCCTGCCCGATGTGTGCGGCGGCCATCTCGTTTGCGCGCATCCGGCGGCTGTATTTTGCTGCGGCTGATCCGAAAGGCGGGGCGGTCGAAAACGGCGTGCGGCTTTATGCCCATCCCACCTGCCACCATGCGCCAGAAGTGTATGGCGGTATCCGCGCCGAAGAGTCCGCGGGCCTGCTGCGGGACTTTTTCGCAGCACGCCGTTAACCCCGTCTGCAAGAGGCCTTGCCGCAGCAAAGGTTCGTCAACACGCAACGGGTAAGACGCGGGCGAGCCACCCTGTTGCGGACCACCATGCGCATTATCATCATTTGCGACCACGCCCATGTGAATGGTGGCGCGGCCAAAATCGCCATCC
>JBOFCU010000082.1:0-1828 GCA_051646285.1 Beijerinckiaceae bacterium | reverse complement strand
ATCGTCGGCCAGGTGATGCTCGCGCGCGATGCGCTTGGCGAATGGCCCAAGGGCAATATGGCGAGCATAGCTGGTGACGCAGAAGAGGAGGACGAGGCAGGCCATTACACCTCCGACGGCCGCATGCTCACCAATATTGTGATGATGGGCATGGGCGAGCCGCTTTATAACTTTGACAATGTGCGGGATGCGTTGAAAGTGGTCATGCATGGCGACGGCCTTGCGCTATCGAAACGGCGGATCACCTTATCCACCAGCGGCGTGGTGCCGATGATGGAACGCGCAGGTGAAGAGATCGGGGTTAACCTTGCGGTTTCGCTGCATGCGGTAACCAAGGAAATCCGGGACGAGATCGTCCCGCTCAACCGCAAATACGGCATTGAGGAACTGCTGCAGGCCTGCGCCGACTACCCGGGCGCGAACAATGCGCGACGCATCACTTTCGAATATGTGATGCTGAAGGACAAGAACGACAGCGACGATCATGCCCGCGAACTCGTCCGCCTGATCAAGCAATATAAACTGCCGGCCAAGGTCAACCTGATCCCGTTCAATCCCTGGCCCGGTGCGGCTTACGAATGCTCGATGCCGGATCGTATTCGGGCGTTCAGCAACATCGTCTTCGAAGCCGGTATCAGCGCCCCTATACGCACCCCGCGCGGTCGCGATATCATGGCGGCCTGCGGGCAGCTGAAATCGGCAGCGGAAAGGAAAAGCCGGGCGGAGCTGGACAGGCTGGCAGAAGAAAAACAAGCGGCTTTGGGATGATGCTGCCGTAAACGCTTGATCCAAGCTATTAAATCTGTTCAACCATGGCAAGCGGGGGCCGATTGGATCATCGGAGCGCCAATGGCATTGATAGAGCGACTTTTGAAAGGCCGGATAAAGCATGGCCGTCTTCGAATAGTACAAGCTGACGGCAAGCTTATCGAACTCGGCACGCCAGCCCCCGGCTGGCCCGATGTCACGCTGCGCCTGCATTCGGCCAATGCCGAACGCCGCATATTGATGAATCCCCGCCTGGGCCTCGGCGAGGCTTATATGGAAGGCGCGGTATCGGTCGACAATGAGGACATTATGGGGCTTGTCGAGCTTGTTCGCCGTAACAATCCCTGGGAAAAAGGCGGCGAGATTGGGGATCCCAAACCGCTGAAGCGCGCTGTGAACCAGATTGCCCGCCCCTTTCGCCAGCTTAACAATTTGGCAAAATCGCGCGCCAATGTTGCGCATCATTATGATTTGTCGAACGATTTCTATCGGCTGTGGCTTGATGAAGACATGCAATATAGCTGCGCCTATTGGCCGGATGCCGATTTGGGAGATGGAGGCGTGCCAACCTCCATGCTGAGCCTTGATCAAGCGCAAACCGCTAAAAAAGCGCATATTGCAGCCAAGCTTGCGCTGCAACCCGGGCAAAAGGTCCTAGATATCGGGTGCGGCTGGGGCGGGATGGCGCTTTACCTGCACCATATTGCCGGGGTCGAGGTGCTGGGGATCACCTTGTCTGAAGAACAGCTGAAACTCGCCCGCCAGCGTGCCGAGCAGGCGGGCGTGGCCGATAAGGTGCGTTTCGAACTGATGGATTATCGCGATCTAGCCAAACGCGCGCCTGGCTATTTCGACCGGATTGTTTCGGTTGGCATGTTCGAACATGTCGGCGTGCCGCAATTCGACACCTTCTTTCGCGCAGCCGCAAATCTGATGAAAGATGACGGCGTCATGCTGCTCCACACTATCGGACGAATGGGCAGCCCCGGTGCAACCGATGCCTTTACCCGCAAATATATCTTTCCGGGCGGTTATATTCCTGCGCTTTCCGAGACATTGG
>JBOFCU010000243.1:0-27175 GCA_051646285.1 Beijerinckiaceae bacterium | reverse complement strand
TCACCCATGAAAAAACCCGCGATATCGCCATCATGAAATCGCTCGGCCTGCCGCGCAAAACCGTGCGCCGCATTTTTGTGCTGGAAGCCCTGATGATCGGCCTTGTCGGTGCCATTGCCGGGTTTGTTCTCGGCTACCTGATGACGTGGGGCCTGTCGAAGGTGCAGATCAAGTCACCTTTTGCCGATGCCACATCACTGCCGGTGCTTTATTCTCTGCTGCATTATGCCGGCGCTGGTGCTGTTGCCATTTTGTCATCGGTCATTGCCGGCTATCTGCCGGCCCGCAAGGCCGCCGCCGTCCCGCCCGTTGATATTATCCGCGGAGCAACATGATGGCTCCTCCCATTATCGAAACCCGCAACATCACCCGCATTCTGCAAAGCGAAGTGCCGGTGACGCTTGTCAATGATGTGAGCCTGGCCATCACCGGCGGGCTGGTTGCCATCACCGGCCCATCTGGCTCCGGCAAATCATCTTTGCTGTATTTGCTGGGGCTGCTGGACACGCCGACCTCTGGCGATGTGCTGATCGACGGCAAATCCACCGCTGACCTTGATGACGACGCCCGCGCAAAATTGCGCCTCTCCTCGCTCGGCTTTGTCTTTCAGTTTCATTTTCTGCTGCCGGAATTTACCGCGCTCGATAATGTCATGCTGCCCATGCGCGCGCTTGGCCATTTGAAGGATCATGAAATGCGCGAACATGCCCGCGCGCTGCTGACGAAACTCGGGCTTGAAACTCACATCAACAAGACACCCGATAAGCTGTCCGGCGGGCAGCGGCAGCGTGTCGCCATCGCCCGCGCATTGGCCAATACGCCACGGGTTATTCTGGCAGATGAGCCGACGGGCAATCTAGATTCAGCCTCAACGCAGCAGGTGCTGGATATTTTCCGCAAGCTTGTGGAGACCGATGGCACCGCCATCGTCATGGTCACACACGATCTGAATCTTGCGGCTGCGGCCACCCATCGCCTGCATGTGGTTGATGGCCGGCTGGCCCCGGTGCCGGCCCTCGTTGCTGCGATTTAGTTCTTGCTATGTTCTTGCATGACGCCAGATCGCCCGTTACGGTGTGACATCGGGGTTTGGGCTGAGTGCAGGCATGGTCACGCGCGTTGCGACGGTTGCATTTGAGGGGATCGAGGCACGGGCTGTCGATGTGCAGGTGCAGATTTCCCCCGGCAAGGTCATGTTTGTGCTGGTCGGGTTGCCGGACAAGGCGGTGGGGGAAAGCCGCGAGCGGGTGCGCGCGGCCCTGATCGCGTCAGGCCTCGCGCTACCCAACAAGCGCATCACCGTTAATCTCGCCCCCGCCGATCTGCCCAAGGAAGGCAGTCATTATGACCTGCCGATTGCACTTGGCATCATGGCTGCGATTGGCGCGATTCCGCAGGATGCGCTGGAGGGGTACACGGTGCTGGGCGAACTGGCGCTCGATGGCTCGATCACACCCGTCGCCGGCGTGCTGCCAGCGGCCATCGCCGCCAATGGGCGCGGCCACGGGCTGATTTGCCCGGCGGCCACTGGGCCGGAAGCTGCCTGGGCCTCCCGCGATATCGAGGTGCTGGCACCCCGTTCGCTCATACAGCTTGCAAACCATTTCAAGGGCACGCAGGTGCTGGCCCGGCCGGAGCCGCGCCTCGTGGCAGCCGACAGCGGCTTGCCGGATTTGCGCGATGTCAAAGGTCAGGAATCCGCCAAGCGCGCGCTCGAAATCGCAGCGGCTGGCGCACACAATCTGCTGCTCAACGGCCCGCCCGGTGCCGGCAAATCCATGCTCGCTGCCCGGCTGCCGTCAATTTTACCGCCCTTGCAAGCCAAGGAGTTGCTGGAAATTTCGATGATCCAGTCTGTCGCCGGCCAGTTGGCGGAAGGGGCGTTGACAGACCGGCGCCCGTTCCGCGCGCCACATCATTCCGCGTCGATGGCGGCACTCGTGGGTGGCGGGCTGCACGCCCGGCCGGGAGAATGTTCCCTGTCGCATCATGGCGTGCTGTTTCTCGACGAATTTCCGGAATTTCATCCACAGGTGCTCGACAGCCTGCGCCAGCCGCTTGAAACCGGCGAGATCATGATCGCGCGGGCCAACCACCGCATCACCTACCCGGCCCGTTTTCAACTCGTCGCGGCCATGAATCCCTGCCGATGCGGCAAGGCGATGGATCCCGGCTATGCCTGCAAGCGCGCGCCGAATGACCGTTGCATGGCCAGTTATCAGTCCCGCCTCTCCGGCCCGCTGATTGACCGGATTGATCTGGCTATTGATGTCCCAGCCGTGACACCGGCTGATCTCGTGCTGCCGCCGCCGCAGGAAGGATCGGCGGAAGTGGCGCGCCGCGTGGCGGCGGCCCGCGCCATCCAGTCCGCCCGGTATGCTGATGCAGGGCTGGAGCCGACAACAACGAATGCGACCTGTCCGGCCAGCCTGCTCGATACAGTCGCGGCCTTGGACAATGCCGGCGTGGCCCTGATCCGGTCGGCGGCAGAGACCATGAAGCTCACGGCGCGCGGCTATCACAGGGTTTTGCGTGTCGCCCGCACGCTGGCGGACCTTGAAGGGGCAGATGCGATCAGCCGCAGCCATTTGGCGGAGGCCCTGGCTTACCGCAGTCAGGCTGTGGCGTAGGGCAAGCATGATCTGCCCCTTCTGATTGCGCAAAACGCCAGCGGGCACTACATGGGCGTTACATTTTTCAGGCGCCCGCATGTCTCTCAAACTCATCGCATTCGATACGGATGATCTGGCCGTGATCTCCGCCCATTTGCAGGAGGCGGATTTGACCGCCGCGCAGATAGCATGGCTGCCGCGCGAAAAGCGGCTCGCTTTGGTCTGCGCGCGCACCGATCATGCCGGCGACCGCTCATCGCGCCCATGTGGCGTGCATTTCGACCGCGTGACCCGTGTCGAGCGCCTGAAGATGCCGGCGCCGGATGGCCTGCAGGCGCTCAGACTGCTCGGCGTGACATTTGCTGCGGGCGAGGCTCCGGCCGGACATATTGTGCTGCTGTTTGATGGCGGCGGCGCTCTGCGTTTGACGGTGGAGTGCATTGAAGCGGCCCTGACGGATCTCGCCACGCCGCAGGAACCGGCGTGATGACCATGCTGTTAAATGCGTCGGCAGCGGATTTTGAGGCCCAGTTCCGCGCCCTTCTGGCCACCAAGCGCGAGGTCTCTGATGATGTTGATGCGGCGGCCCGCACGATCATTGAAGATGTGATGGCGCGCGGCGATGCGGCGCTGGTGGATTGCACAGCGAAATTTGACCGCCTCCATCTCACGGCTGACCGCCTGCGCATCACGGCCGATGAAATCCGGCAAGCGGTGGCCCAATGCGACCAGCGCACGCGCGATGCGCTGGCTTTCGCGCGTGACCGCATTGATGCCTATCATCGCAAACAAGTGCCGCACGATGAATCGTTCACAGATGCGTTGGGCGTCGAATTGGGCTGGCGCTGGAGTGCCATTGATGCGGTCGGGCTTTATGTGCCCGGCGGCACGGCCAGCTATCCCTCATCGGTCTTGATGAATGCCATTCCGGCAAAAATCGCCGGCGTGCAGCGCATCGTAATGGTTGTGCCGACCCCTGATGGGAAGTTAAATCCACTGGTGCTGGCGGCTGCATCGCTGGCGGGCATTGATGAAATTTACCGTATCGGCGGCGCGCAAGCGGTCGCTGCCTTGGCGTATGGCACGCAAACCATCGCGCCTGTCGCAAAAATCGTTGGCCCGGGCAATGCCTATGTGGCGGCGGCCAAACGCCGGGTGTTTGGCCAGGTCGGCATTGACATGATTGCCGGCCCGTCTGAAGTGGTGGTGATTGCCGATGACACCGCCAATCCCGATTGGGTGGCTGCCGATCTGCTCGCGCAGGCTGAGCATGACACAGCCGCACAATCCATTCTCATCACCAATTCACCGCGTCTGGCTCAGGATGTGAGCCGCGCCGTTACGCTGCAATTAAAGACATTGCCGCGCGCAAACATTGCGGGTGCAAGCTGGCGCGATTTCGGCGCAATCATCCTTGTCGCCGCGTTGCCGGATGCGCTGCCGCTGGTCAATCGCCTGGCACCGGAACATCTGGAACTGGCCTGCGGCAATCCTGACGCGCTGGTGCCTGGCATTCGCAATGCAGGCGCGATTTTTATCGGCCATCATACGCCAGAAGCCATTGGCGATTATGTCGGCGGCTCCAACCATGTGCTGCCGACAGCGCGTTCCGCCCGCTTTTCCTCCGGCCTTGGCGTGCTGGATTTCATGAAGCGCACATCTTTGCTGCGCTGTTCGCCGGATTCACTGTCAGCCCTGGCCAATGCGGCGATTGCATTGGGTGAGGCTGAAAGCCTGCAAGCCCATGCGCGCTCTGTGGCCATGCGGCTCAACCATCGCGGCGCATGACGATGGATGGCGCTCATAGGCGCAAACGCCTGACAGCGGTCAGACTGGATGGCAAGACGATTGAGCGCGGCACGCCAGATCAGGAGCATGAGCGCGCCATCGCCATTTTCGATCTGATTGAACAAAACCATTTTGCACCTGCTGACCATGATGGCGGGCCCTATGCGCTGACATTGTCATTGGTGGAAGGAAAATTATTTTTCCATATTGAAACAGAATCCGGCGAGGCCGTGAAAAGTGAGGCATTCTCCCTCACGGCACTGCGCCGCACGGTGCGGGATTATTTCATGGTCTGTGAAAATTATTATGCAGCCATCCGCACCCAGAGCCCGGCTCAAATTGAGGCGATTGATATGGGCAGGCGCAGCCTGCACAATGAAGCCGCACAAATCTTGCAGGACAGGCTGGCGGGTGCCATCGACATGGATTTTCAGACAGCGCGGCAGCTCTTTACGCTGTTGACGGCCCTGCACTGGAAGGGGTGAGCGATGGACGGCCCGCGGAAAATTCAGGCCGTGCTGTTTGTCTGCAATTTCAACATCGTTCGTTCTGTCATGGCCGAAGCCATCACGCGGCATTATTTTGGCCAGTCACTTTATGTGCAGTCTGCCGGTGTGCAGCGCGGACGCAGCGATGGATTTACTGCAGCCGTGCTGGAAGAGAGCGGCATCGCCATCAACAAACATCGGCCCAAGACTCTGCTGGAGCTTGAAGAGTGGGAAGGGCTGAATTTTGACCTGATCGTATCCCTGACACCCGAAGCCCATCACGCCGCCATGGAATTGACGCGCACCGTCGCAGCCGATGTTGAATATTGGCCCAGCCACGATCCTGCCCATGTGGAAGGCACGCGCGAGCAGATGCTGGATATCTATCGCACCATCCGCGATACCCTGACAGCAAAGATCAAGGCAAGATTTCGCGCCTAGAAGCCTGCCGTGCGCAGGCCGATGGCCACAACCATGCCCGCGCACAAGGCAAGAATTTCACTGCGCCGCAGCGCCATGGCAACTATGGCGGCAATGACAGCACATGCAGCAACAACGCCCGTGCGCGCGACAATGGGCAGAACGATGGAAACGATGATGCAGCCCGGCAAGGCCGCCAGCGCTTTTTCAACCCGCCGCGACGGCTTGAAAAAACTCACAACGAAATGGCCGCCGGCACGGCACAAATAGGTCACAGCGGTCGCAAGCAGAATGACCGTCAGCGTTGCTGGCGAAACCGACCATAAATCATTCATGCCGCCGGTTCCACATCCGGCTCGAAGGCTGCCCATGTAATGCCGGCCAGCGCACCACAAATGAGATACCAGTAGCCCGGCACAAAATAATAAAAGCCCAGCGCCGTTGCACCGGCCACCAGCCAAGACCGGGTTTGCACATGGCTTTTCCAGAGCGGCACACCAAGCGCGGCAAAATACACCGGCATGATCAGATCAATCGCGTATTTTTTCTGATCAGCGACAACCGCGCCGAGGAGATAGCCGGGGATGACCGATAATGTCCAGTTGATCCACAGCGCAACACCGATGCCGAGAAGAACAGCCGGATCCTGCCCGCCATTCTCGCGGTAGCGTACAGCACCGATGTAATTCGCATCGGTCAGGAAAAAATGCTGGCTGTAAACATAGCCCGGCGGCAGCCCACGCAGCCACGGCTGCAAGGCAGCGCTCATCAGGAACATGCGCGAATTGACGATGCCGACGGCAGCAATCACCACGGCCATATCAATCGCTGTCCATTGCGACTGCCATGCCTCCAGCGCAACAAATTGCGATGAACCGGCATAGAGCAGCCCGGTCATCAGCAATGTTTCCGCTAATGAAAGGCCTTTTTGCGCCGCCAGCGACCCGATGGCGACACCAAAAAAGAACGAGCCCGGCACAAAAACCCACGACAGCGCCACACCGTGCCAGAAGCCGGCACGGGTTGGGCGGTTGGCTGATGAAGGTGTTGCGTCAGACATAAAGAAGGCGGACCCAAAAGACAGAGGCCATCCTGAAAACGGCGGACCCAAAAAAAACGGCGGACCAAAGTCCGCCGCTCGTTTCATGCTGCAGGCCGTGTTGTCAATGCAGCCTGCGGCTAACCGCCATGCGCTGGAATGCTGGCACGCTGTTTAGTGCGGCGTGCTGACATCACCATCGCCGCGCATCATCAGCCGCCCGATAATCAGCACAAGTGCAGCTCCAATCGCGGCAGCGGTATATTTGATCCACGAGACCACAATGGTCCCGGTCGGGCTGACATCCGTGGAAACAGCCTTGATGTAGTCCGGCGCATTGGCCTTGAGCCAATTCAGCACCCACGGATCGCTGACCAGCATTTCACCGGCAATCCAGCCCAGCAGCGCCGCCCCGGCCCAAACCAGAATCGGATAGTTGGTGAGAAGTTTCAGAACAACGGACGACCCGAAAATGATGATCGGGATCGAGAGCAGAATGCCGAAGCCGAACATGTAAATGTTGCCATGGGCGGCAGCTGACACGGCCAAAACATTGTCGAGGCTCATCACGGCATCGGCGATTGCGATGGTTTTGACCGCATCAAACATCGTCGAGCCGGCTTTCACGTCGCCATGGGTATCTTCCTCGCTGAGCATCTTCACGGCGATCCAGAGCAGCAGCAAAGCGCCGACCACCTTGAGGAACGGAACCGACATCAGATAGCTGACGACGATGGCAAACAGCAGACGAAGGCCGATGGCTGCAGCGGTGCCGAGCAGGATGCCGGTGCGCCGCTGGTGATCTGGCAGGTTGCGCACAGCAAGCGCGATCACCACCGCATTGTCGCCGGAAAGCAGCAGATCAATCCAGATAATCTGCAACAACTGTATCATTGTGCCGCTATCGAGCGTCATGTGTCCGTCCCAATGTCATTGTTCTGCCTTGCCAGCGGTTAAAGCCTTGAACAGGAATTGGCAACTGCCAGACAATTACCGGCGGTTTGCCGTCAAATGCCCGTATGTCTTCTTGGAAACCATCCACAATGCACTGGCTTGAGCTCAAAATTCCCCCGCCGCTGATCATGGCCATGGGCGCCCTCCTCACCTGGAGTGCCAGCTGTGTCTGGCCGGCCGCGTATGCTGGCGGCCAGACCGCACGCACGATACTGGCAGTGATCATCGCCTTAACCGGGCTGGCTATTGAAGCCGCAGCCCTCTGGCGCTTTGTTGTGGCACGGACAACTGTCCATCCCATGCGCCCGGCGCGCAGTTCCGCTCTGGTTACCAGCGGTCTTTACCGCTTCAGCCGCAATCCGATGTATGTTGGCCAAGCTCTCTTGCTGGCCGCCTTTACGCTATGGCTTGGCCATTGGGCAGGAATGGTCGCGGTTCCTGCCTTCGTGGCTTACATCACCCGTTTCCAGATCATGCCGGAAGAGCGGGTGCTGGCGGCGAAATTCCCGCAGGAATTTGCCGCCTATCGCGCCCAGGTGCGGCGCTGGCTTTAGATTTCAGCAACAATAGCCTTGCCAGACTCTACCGTGCCGGCCTTGCCGCCAATATCTCGTGTGCGTGGTGCCGATGATGCCAGCGTCCGCTCAATGGCCGAGACGATGGCAGCGGAGGCCTCTGCCTCGCCGAGATGATCAAGCATCAGCGCCGCCGACCAGATCTGGCCGATGGGGTTGGCGATACCTTGGCCTGCAATATCGGGTGCCGACCCATGCACCGGCTCGAACAGTGACGGAAAATTGCGCTCCGGATTGATATTGCCCGATGGCGCGATGCCGATGGTTCCGGTGCAGGCCGGGCCAAGATCAGACAGGATATCACCGAACAAATTCGAGGCGACAACCACGTCAAACCTGTCAGGGTTCAGCACAAAATGCGCGGTGAGAATATCAATGTGATACTGGTCCCATGTCACATCCGGATAATGCTTCGCCACTTCTTTCACCCGCTCATCCCAATAGGGCATGGTGATCGCAATGCCATTGGATTTTGTCGCGGATGTCACATGCTTGCGCGGGCGCTTGCGCGCCAGATCAAACGCGAATTTCAGAATGCGGTCGGTGCCATGACGCGTGAACACGGATTCTTGCACCACGAATTCCCGGTCGGTGCCTGCAAACATGCGGCCGCCAACGGATGAATATTCGCCTTCAGTATTTTCGCGCACGACAAAAAAATCAATATCACCGGATTTTCGGTTGGCGAGCGGGGCTGGCACGCCGGGCATGAGTTTGACGGGCCGGAGGTTCACATATTGGTCGAACTCGCGGCGAAACAGGATCAGCGAATTCCAGAGCGAGACATGATCGGGAATTTTAGCTGGCCACCCCACAGCACCGAAGAAAATCGCATCATGCTGGCCGATCTGCTCCTTCCAGTCCTCCGGCATCATGCGGCCGTGTTTTTCATAATAATCATAGGAAGAGAAATCAAACGTATCGAGCTCCAGCGAAAAACCAAAGCGGGACGCGGCTTTCTCAAGCGCACGCAGGCCCTCCGGCACTGTTTCCTTTCCGATACCATCGCCTGCGATAACGGCGATCCGGTATTTGCGATTGGTGGTCTGACTCATGGTTTTTCATCCTTGAAGAAGTTTTCAAATTCTGTTGCCACACGCTCCGGCAATTGTTCCGCCAGATAATGCCCGCCGGGCAGCGCTTGTCCGCGCACATCAGCGGCCCGCTCACGCCACAGGGCAAGCGTATCAAAGCATGCTTCGATGGCACCATGCGCGCCCCACATCACCAGCAGCGGGCATGGCAGTTTTTGATCCCCATCCGCATTATCATGGGCAATGTCGATGGTCGCGCCCGCACGGTAATCCTCACAACTGGCATGAATGGCGGCGCGATCGCGGAAACAGCGCAGGTAATCGGCCAGCGCATCGGGATGAAAATACTGCATGTCCGCCGGACGCCGGCTTGTCCAGTAAAAATCCGGGTCAGCCGCAATCAGTTTCTCTGGCAGCGGCGCGGGCTGGATCAGAAAAAACCAGTGCCAGTAGCGCCGCGCGAAATCATCCCCGGTGTCACGATACATTTCCCGCGTTGGCGCGATATCGAGCAGCGCCATTTTTTTCACGCGCGGTGCGTGATCGAGGCCAAGCCGGTGAGCAACGCGCGCACCCCTGTCATGCCCCCCGACAAAAAATGTCTCGTGTCCGAGCGCCTGCATGACCTCAGCCATATCCTGCGCCATGGCCCGCTTGGCATAGGGCGCATGATCCGGCGCTGATGGCGGTTTGGAAGAATCGCCATAACCGCGCAGGTCGGCGCAGACCACGCTGAACCGCTGCGCCAGCCGGGGCGCAACCCGGTGCCACATCGCATGAGTCTGTGGATAACCATGCAGCAGCAGCAGCGCCGGCCCCTGCCCGCCCGTGCGCACGCGAATCGTCGCGCCCGATACAGGCACATCGCGCACAGCAAAACCGGGAAAGAGAATATCAATACGCGACGACAGAGCCATGCCTTATGCGTCCCGGAAAGCGCAGCCGCGTCAAGAGCCCCGCATATTCATGGCAGCCATCAGCAAAGCAGAATTGCCTTCACCGCGTCTGCCCCTTACAAACAGCGCGGCCTTTGATGGCCATTCCCGATCATCCAACCGGAGCCTTGCCGTCATGGCCTTCCTTGCCGATGCGCTGAAGCGCGTGAAGCCGTCCGCCACCATCGTCCTCACGCAGAAGGCGCGCGATCTAAAAGCCACAGGCAAAGATGTGATCTCGCTATCCGTCGGCGAACCGGATTTTGATACGCCCGACAACATCAAGGAAGCAGCGATTGCAGCGATCCGCAAGGGCGAGACGAAATACACGCCCGTAGCCGGCATCCAGCCGCTGCGTGAGGCGGTCGCCGCCAAGTTCAAGCGCGAGAACAATCTCGATTACAAGTGGAACCAGACCATCGTTTCGACCGGCGGCAAGCACGTCATCTACAACGCCCTGCTGGCGACCCTGAACCCCGGCGATGAAGTGATCTGTGTGGCACCCTATTGGGTCAGTTACCCGGAGATGGTGGCCCTGTGCGGCGGCACCGCCGTGATCACCACGGCGTATCAGAAAAACAATTTCAAGCTCCAGCCGGAGGATCTGGAAAAAGCCATCACACCGAAAACGAAGTGGCTGATCCTCAACTGCCCGTCAAACCCATCGGGCGCGGCTTACACCTGGGCCGAAATGAAGGCGCTCACAGATGTGCTCCTGAAGCACCCCCATGTCTGGGTGCTCACGGATGATATGTATGAGCACCTGACCTACGGCGATTTCAAATTCTGCACGCCCGCAGAGGTCGAGCCGCGCTTGTATGAACGCACGCTCACCATGAACGGCGTGTCGAAAGCCTATGCCATGACGGGCTGGCGTATCGGCTACGCAGCAGGCCCGAAGCATCTGATTGATGCCATGGACATGGTGCAGGGCCAGCAAACCTCGGGCACATCCTCAATCTCCCAATGGGCTGCTCTGGAAGCCCTCAATGGGCCACAGGATTGCATTCCAAAATTCAAGAAGGCGTTCGAGCGCCGCCGCGACCTCGTGGTATCCATGCTCAACCAGACCACGGGCCTGAAATGCCCGAAGCCGGAAGGGGCCTTCTATGTCTACCCGTCCTGCGCCGATCTGATGGGCAAGACGACGCCGGAAGGCAAAAAGATCGTCACGGATGAAGATTATGTGCTGGCTCTGCTGGAAACAGAAGGGGTGGCCGCCGTGCATGGGTCATCTTTCGGGCTCGGTCCCAACTTCCGCATTTCCTACGCAACATCGGATGAAAAACTGGAAGAAGCCTGCCGGCGTATTCAGCGCTTTTCAGCCTCCCTGCGCTGATATGCTGACACGGCGTACCTGTATGCCTGCTGTGACGATTGCGGTGGCGAGCCTGCTCGCTGGCTGCAAGGAAACGGTGGCTGCGATTACGCCGCGCGAAGCCCATGAGCGGGCCGCGCGCGGCGAACTGTTGCTTGTCGACATCCGCCGGCCGGACGAATGGCGCCAGACCGGCGTTGCGGCCCATGCCGTGACGCTCGACATGACCGAACGGGCGTTCATCGAAAAATTGAAAGCGGCCCGTGCCGCCGCAAGCAAAGGCAGTGCTGATTTTCCGGTGGCCCTGATTTGCCGGACCGCCAACCGGTCCAGCAGTTTGCAGGAGGCCCTGCTGAAAAATGGCTTCACGCATGTGATTGATGTGAAAGGCGGCATGGCCGGCAACATGTCCACACGCGGCTGGCTTGCTGAGAGCCTGCCCATACGGCCGGTGCCATAACAGGCACAGCAAATGGCCAGATTGCGGTCAGGCCACCAGAATCCCTTGTTTCGCGCAATGAATTGGCTAGGTTCTGTTCAAAGATAAAAGAACAGAGGAGCCGCCATGTCTGCAACCACGAAACCTTGGCTATCATCCTATCCGCCGGGAATGCCAGCCGACATAGACATGGCCCGGGTCGGCACGCTGACGGATTTGATCCGCAGCCGTTGCAAACAGTATGCAGCCCAGCCGGCTTATGAGAGCCTTGGCGTGACGCTGACATTTGCAGACATCGAAAAACAGGCCAACGCCTTTGCCTCCTATCTGCAATCAAAAGGATTTCAGAAAGGGGACCGCGTTGCCTTGATGATGCCGAATATTATGGCTTATCCGATCGTGCTTTTTGGCACGCTGCTGGCTGGCTGCACGGTGGTCAATGTCAATCCGCTCTATACAGCGCGCGAGCTTGTCCATCAGTTGAAGGATTCCGGCGCGCGCGCCATTGTTGTTCTGGAAAATTTCGGCGCGACGGTGGAAGCGGCCCTGAAAGAGGCCCCTGTGGGCGATGTGATCATCGCATCGGTCGGTGATGGTCTGGGCGTCAAGGGCGTGATCGTCAATTTTGTTGCGCGCCATATCAAGAAAATGGTGAAGCCGTTCGCTATCGCGGGTGCCACACCATTGAAAGCGGCATTGGCGGCTGGTGCAACGCGCCCTTTTAATCCTGTTCAGATATCACCGGATGATATTGCCTTTCTGCAATATACAGGCGGCACAACCGGCGTCTCGAAAGGCGCTGTGCTGCTACACAGCAATATCTCTGCCAATCTTGAACAGGTCAGCGTGTGGCTGCGTGATGCGGCCAGCGTGCCGGATGGGCAGCCGGCCGCCATTACGGCTCTGCCACTCTATCATATTTATGCCCTTACCTGCTGCTGTTTCTTCTTTCTGGCGATTGGTGGGAAATGTATTCTGATTGCCAACCCGCGCGATATTCCGGGCTTTGTGAAAACGTTGAAATCCACACGCTTCACCGCATTTTCCGGCGTCAACACGCTCTACAACGCGCTTCTCAATCACCCGGAATTCAAAACGGTTGATTTCTCACGGCTGACACTGGCCTCTGCCGGCGGCATGGCGCTGCAATCAGGTGTCGCCAAGCGCTGGAAAGAATTGACTGGCCGCGCTTTGATTGAAGGCTATGGCCTGTCGGAAACATCCCCTGTCCTCACAACCAACAGCACGTCTATTGAGGAATATTCCGGCACCATCGGCTTTCCATTGCCATCGACCGACATCGTGATCCGCCGTGCTGATGGCAGTGATGCGCCATTTGGCGAACCCGGGGAATTGTGTGCGCGCGGTCCGCAGGTGATGCCGGGGTATTGGCAGCGCCCTGACGAAACGGCGAAGGTCATGACAGCTGATGGCTATTTCCGCACCGGGGATATTGCCATCATGAATGCCAATGGCGAAATCAAGATTGTCGACCGCCTGAAGGACATGATCCTCGTATCAGGATTCAATGTTTATCCCAATGAAATCGAGGATGTGCTGGCGCTTCATCCCGGCGTTCTGGAATGTGCCGTTGTCGGCATTCCTGATGATCAGACCGGCGAGGCGGTTGCGGCCCATGTGGTGAAACGCGATCCGGCTGTGACGGAACAGGAAATCCGTGATTATTGCCGCACCAAAATGACCGCCTACAAGGTGCCGAAGCGCATTATTTTCCGGACGGAATTGCCAAAAACGAATGTTGGCAAGGTGCTGCGCCGGATGCTGCGTGAAGACCAGATGCCCGCGTGATGGCGTGAAATAGCGTGCGGTCGCCGTCTTGTGATTGGCGGTGACCATGCTGCTTCTATATCCGTTAGTCACCCACCCCGAACGGATGCGAGACAGACCATGCATGTAATACACCGCCGCGGCTGGGAAATTCCGGAACATCACGCCACGCCGGAGCATCTGGTGATGAACCGGCGGGCATGGCTCACCGCCGCCGGTTTTACTGGCGCAGGCATGATGCTGCCCCCTCATGCGCATGCGCAGACGGCCATCAAGCGCAATGAGCTTTATACGCTCGACCGCCCAGTAACGGATGAGGCACTGAGCGCCAACCACAACAATTATTACGAGTTTGGCTCGACCAAGCGCACGGCCAGTGCTGCGCAGGCGCTCAAGACCGATGGCTGGATCGTGAAAATTGATGGGCTGGTCGAAAAGCCTTTCGAAATTTCGGCCGATGACCTGATCCGCACAATGCCGGTTGAAGAACGGCTTTATCGGTTTCGCTGCGTCGAGGCCTGGGCGATGGCCGTGCCCTGGACAGGCTTTCCGCTCAAGGCATTGCTTGACCGCGCCAAACCATTGTCATCAGCGAAATATGTGGAGTTCCGGACATTCCAGAATCCTTCCGTCGCGCCGGGACAAAAACAGACATGGTACCCCTGGCCCTATCTGGAAGGAGTAACCATGGCCGAAGCGGCCAATGATCTGTCCTTCATGGTCACGGGCGCTTACGGCAAACCATTGCACAAGCAGTTCGGCGCGCCGCTGCGCCTGGCTCTGCCATGGAAATACGGCTTCAAGAGCATCAAGGCCATTCAGTCGATCACCTTTACGGACAAACGCCCGAAGAGTTTTTGGGAAGTCCTTCAAAGTGAGGAATATGGATTTTGGGCCAATGTGAACCCGGAGGTGCCGCATCCGCGCTGGAGTCAGGCTTCGGAAACATTGCTTGGATCAAGTGCCCGGGTGCCGACAAAATTATTCAATGGCTACGGCGAATTTGTCGCTGATCTCTACAAGGGTCTGGAGAAAGAAAAACTTTATCTTTGACAAACAGCCGCGTGCAATTGGCATACGCGGCCACATGAACCGAATTTAAATTTAACTAAAAAGCCGTCAAAAAAAAGCCAGACGTTTTCACGTCCGGCTTGAAAGGGAGGATTGCACTCCGTGCCATCCATCAGAGGGGAACGGCGAAGCAATTCATCGTGAATGCTTGACCGTTTTGTTAATGTGCGCGCCAAATCCGTATCGAACAAGCGCGCCGCTACATGGCAGACATGCAGCATGGGCATGTAAGTCGTTATGCAAAATTTGCATCATTCGCGCATTATTGAGACGCGCACCAAGCTCCTTCGATAGGCTGCACGCCCTCAATACGTCCAGCGCTGCGCTTTTCCGACGAGAAAATCACGGAAAACCTGAACGCGGGCGACATTCTTCATCTCGCCGGGATAAACAAGATAAGTTTCGAGCGCCGGCATATCCGCTTCCTGCAAAATGGGCACAAGGTGCGTTTGTCCGTCCGCGAGATAATCGGGCAGCACAGCAATGCCCAGCCCGCGTTCCGCTGCAATTTTCAGCGCCGTAATGCTGTTCACTGTCAAAATGGGCTGACGCGGCTCGCGGGCATCACGCCCTGCTGATGGCAGCCAATTGATGCGGTTGAGATAATGCGGCTCATGACCGCCAAAGCCGAGAATACGATGCTCATCGAGGGCCGCAACCGTCTCCGGCTTGCCGTGATTCTTGATGTATTCGGTCGATGCATAGGCATGAAAATGCACCGTAAAAAGCCGCCGTTGAATGAGATCCGGTTGCGTTGGCTGGCGCAGGCGGATGGCCACATCCGCTTCACGCATGGCCAGATCAAGCTCATCATTCGTCAAAATCACTTCGACATGGATGTCCGGGTAGGCCTGCGAAAATTCCACCAGCCGCGGCACAAGCCAGTTGGTGCCCAGTCCGACTGCCGTGGTGACTTTCAGCTCGCCATTCGGCTGCTCACGGCTGTCATGCAGCCGGGCCCGTGTGGCCTCCAGCTTCTGCGTCATTTCCTTGGCGGTACGGAACAGCAATTCACCCTGTTCGGTCAGGATCAGCCCGCGCGCATGGCGATGAAACAGTGGGACTTTCAGGTCGCGCTCGAGGGCTGACACCTGCCGGCTGACCGCCGATTGTGACAAGGCAAGCTGATCCCCAGCATGGGTAAAGCTGCCGGCTTCCGCCGCGACATAGAAAACCCGCAGCCTATCCCAATCCATTTCCCGCCCCTGTTGTTTGTCATTATGCGTGTAACGCATAAGTGAGAGGCGTCAGGTGCTTTGGTCAACTGGAAAGAACGGTTTGTGATAACTTTTTTGTTCACATAAGTTTTGTTGATCAATCACACCACGCCTGCGTGGTGTGATTTGTCACCAAATGGAATTGGGCTGCACATCGGCTTGCCCAGTGAGAATGCCCATCCAGGCTCAGCCGAAGCGGCCAAACATCCGCGAGTAGGCCGGCTTGATCATGGTCCGCGCTTTCTTGGCCGCTTCGATATCGCCAGCAGCAAGCGCGGCCCGCAACGCCTTGACCGAGCCAGCGATGGAGGCCGCCATCTCATTGAAGGCGGCTCGGTCACCACGCACCGGCGCCTTTACAATTTCATCGGCCAGATAGGCCAGCACGGCTGCATCCTCGCGCAAGGCGATCAGCCCCTGCGCACTGAACTGGTCATAAGCACCGCTGACCACATGCTCCATATGGGCGTGGTAGGCGTTCATGCGATCAGAAAATGAAGTAATCCCGTTGCGCGCCCGCAGGTCCGACAACTGATCGCGGATGATTTCAAGCTGGTCGTGGGATTTGGCGATATCGCCCTGGCGCAGCGATACATCCGCGTCCTCCGCCGCCTTTTTGACCGCTTCAAGCGTCGCACCAAGGGCTGCATCATCACCATATTGCGGCGGCGGCGCGGCCCGCCACTGATTTGCCAGTGCTGTCCATTTTGCCACGAAGCCGGACAACGCCGCTTCGCTGCCCGCCTTGTCCTTCTGGTTCGTTTTCATCAATGCCACGCGATAATCCGCGTAGGCTGACGCAATCTGCGCCTCCGCATCACGAAAAGCACCCGCATGCGCAAAGCTGCTGAATGTCAAAGCGCCGGCAAGCACGAGAGCCGTCGTCAAAGCGCGAAATTGTGCCATGTTCAGAATCTCCAAAGGCAAAAGCAGGCGGTGCCAGTTCAGGCTGACCTTTTTTCGGCAGCATAGAATACGCCAAACGCGACCACGGTCAAAATTGCAAAAATAACGGCGGGGCTAACACCCAGCAGCGCCGGTAGCTGCACTTTTCCCATCGCGCCAACGGGCAGGATATTGGCTTTCACCCAGTCAAATGACAGTGCGTAGAAAATACCCCCCAGCAGCATGCCGCCAGCGCCGACGAGCGCGTGAATGCTGCCCGCGCCAATCGCGGCCAACGCCGTGCCGGGGCAATATCCATAAAGCACCATGCCAACACCAAAAAGTGCTGCGCCAAGCGAAATCGCCAGCATATCCGCCTGCTTGATATGAAATTTCACCATGCCGGCGTTCTGCATCAGAAAAACGCCGATGCCGCCAACAATAATCGCGGTAAACATGATCTTCAGAACGGTAAAATCCTTGAACAGAAATTGCCGCACAATCGTGTTATAATCAGCCACGCGGCCACGATGCAGCAGCCAGCCAAAGGCTGCTCCAAACAGAACGGCCAGAATAAGCGCGGCGTTACCTGTGATTGGAAACATGGGATCAATCCTTACGCTTTGTTGCCACGGAACATGATTTGCGCTGTGACAATGCCACTCGCAAACATCACAACAAGAAAAATCCAGCCGGATAAAGCAAGCTGCAAGCCGCCGGAAATGCCGTTGCCGCTTGTGCATCCATTGGCAAGGCGCGCGCCATACATGGCAATGATGCCCCCGGCGAAGGCGCCGACATAACGCTTCATCGGTGAGGGGCCAAATTGTGCAGCCCAGACGGTTGGCACTTTCTCAAATCCGAACCGGCCGGACATGATCGCGGACATGAATCCGCCCAGAAGCGTGCCGACCAGAAACAACGTGCCGTAATCCAAACTGAACAGGTTTTTTGCCCAGTAGGAATTTTTAGCCACCGCTTCAGCCCCCAGAATGGGGGTCGCAACTGCACCCGAAACCTGCGCCAGCGAGGTGGTGATGCCCAGCGGGGTGTTGACGACATAGAACACAACCCAGCTCAGAACACCGATGCCAGCACCAATCATGTAGGGCTTGAAATTTATTCTCACGGCAGGTGCCGTCACGGGTCCCAAAGACGCCTGGACACTCATAGCTCTCCCCCATCTCTTATTTTAGGGCCAGAGCAATAGTTATCAAATCGTGAATATGTTTGCAAGCTATTTCAATTGCCATGGCTGTTGGCCTGCTCGGCCTCCAGCAGGCCATCACGCAAATAGAAAATCCGGTCGAACCGGTCGAATATCTTTTCGTCATGGGTAACAGCAATAATAGCCGCATCCTGTTCGACAGCGAGTTTGCGCAGCAAATCCATCACGATACCGGCCCGTTTGGAATCAAGGGCCGCAGTGGGCTCGTCCGCCAGAATGATGCGGGGCCGGTTCGCCAGCGCCCGTGCAATTGCAACCCGCTGCGCCTCACCCCCGGAGAGTTGTGACGGCATGGAGTATCGCCGGTGACCAACCTCGAGATAATCAAGCAATTCCACCGCCCGCGCCTTCGATGGCTTGACGGCAACGCCTGCCAATTGCTGCACGACTGCGACATTGTCGAGCGCATCCAGAAAGGGCAGAAGATTGTGGAACTGAAAAATGAATCCAATCTTTTCCAGGCGCAGCCTCCGCAAATCGGAGCGCTGCCAGCGTCCATCTTTGATGACAGTTTCGCCATTCAGTTCCATCAAACCGGAGGATGGTTCAAGAATGCAGCCAATCACATTCAACAATGTAGTCTTGCCGGATCCTGAAGGCCCCAACAGCGCAACCACCTGACGGGGAAAAATATCGACGGATATATTTTTCAGTGCATCAACGCGCGTTTCGCCTTCGCCAAAATGCTTGGAAACATCATCAATCCGCACCAGTGGCCCGTCTGCACGCATATCAGCTTCCCAATGCTGTTGCCGGATCGACCCGCAGGGCGATACGGACCCCCAGAGAGCTGGCCACAAGACATACAGCAAGAACAATTGCGCCCAAAACTGCAATATTGTCAGGTTCGAGAATAACGCGGCGCGGAAAGAAATCCTTGATGTTGACGATAAGAGCAGCGCCGATTGCAAAGCCAATAATACCAAGCGCAAGCGCCTGCTGGACGATCATGCCGATGATGGTTCTGTTGGGAGCACCAATCAGCTTGAGCGTTGCGATGGCCTTCAGCTTTTCCATCGTCATCGTATAAATTATGAGCGCGATGATCACGGCCGACACAATCAGCAACAGTGACGTGAACAAACCAATCTGCCTGCGTGCACGATCCACGAGTGACTGTGTCAGGATCGCCTCCTGCCCCGTCTGCGTGATGGCTGACAGATGCTTCCATCGGCTGATATAATCTGAAACTGCCTGCGGCGAAGCATTCGGATGCAAGCGGGCGACGACAGCATTGACCGTATCGCGTGTGCCGCCACCCGCGCCTCTCGCGATCTGCAAACGCGTCGCCGACGGATCAAGATCGAACTGCACGCGCTGCGCATCAGCAAGTGTTATATAGACCGCAGGATCGCCGCCCGAATTCATTTGTTGCAGCGTGAGCCCGACAACCTGAAAATCAGCGCGTCCAAGGCGGATGCGATCACCAATGACAAGGCCACTGCTGGTATCCGCAACCATCTCGAAATGACTGCGTGTCAGGCTACGCCCATCCGCGACGGCTGGCGGCCCGCCGGGGCGGGTTAGCTCATACCCGATGACATAAAGACGCATCTTGCGCGCGCGATGTTCGACCTCAACCGTCTGGTATGTGATGCTGCCGGCAGCGGCGACACCCGCAATGCGCGCAATTGCTTCCCGCGTATCCCCTGGAATGCGCGAAGCCTCCGCAAAGGGTCCGCGGGTATTCGCTTCAACGACCCACAAGTCAGCCTTTGGTGCACGCGCGATGGTGAGCGCATCTTCAACAAGCCCGCGATAAATCCCGATCATCGCGAGCACAACGCCCAGCAGCAATCCTAACCCAACGCAGGTCAAGAGAAAGCGCCCAAGACCATGCCTTATATCGCGCCATGCCAGATTCATGGCTGCGCCGCCTGTTGGATAGAAACCGCCCGCCCCGCCCTGAGGCCCGCAACAGCCGCAACAATAACCCGCGCATTTTCCGGCAAGCCGCCGATGATTTCCAGCCGCGCATCCTCCGTGCGATGACGAAACCGCACCAGACGGTTCTGCGCCCGGCCGTCTTCAACAGTCCAGACCTTTCCCTGCAACCCGTCAAAACCCTGAACTGCCGATTCCGGCACGAGAAGCGCTTCCGCCAGCCTGTCGACGGTAATCCAGAACTCCACCTGTTCACCAAGATAGATGCTGTCTGGCGGGCGTTCGCCACGCACATAGACCCGGCGCTCTTCGGTTGCGCGGTCGCTTTCGAGCCCGATGCGGACGACAGAGCCAAAAAAGGTTTCATTCACGCGTGAGCGCAACCGCGCTTCCACGGGTTGACCAACGCGTAAAAAACCGGCCCGTGCCTCATCAATGTAGGCGAGGCCCCAATAACTGTCATGCGCAACAAGAGTGAAGATAGGATCCCCCGCCTTGATAACAGAACCCACCTCTTTATGGCGTTCGATGACGCGCGCATCGTAAGGGGCAACAAGTATCCGGTGCCGCAATAGCGTTTCTTCAAACTGCAATTGGGCCTTGGCGTCCTCCACCTGGGCCTTGGCATTGGCAAGCTCACTTTCAGCGACCAGCGCATCCGCACGCGCAACCGCCACGTCACGCTCCGCTTCTTCCGCAGCCTGAAGGGAAACAATATCGCGCCCCACCAACGCCTTCTTGCGGCGATCGGTCTCGACTTTCTGGTGGAGAACAGCCTGCGCCTTCTGGATATTCGCCTCAGCCCGTCGGATATTGACGCTGGCGACCTCGACCGTTGCCGTCGCTTTCAAGCGTTTTGCTTCCTGCTCACCGGCAGACAGACGCGCCAGCACATCACCTTTTTTGACGATGTCACCTTGATCGGCGCGCAATTCGGCAAGCGTTGCCCCAACCTCAAAGCCAATTTTCGACATGATTCTGGCCTCGACTGTGCCAACACCGAAAACACGGATCGGCACATCGCGGCTGATGGCGGCGACAGGCACGGCAAGGGAGCGATTTTGCCAGAAAAAGGTGATCGCTGCACCTGTGAGAATGATACTCAAGGCTGCAATGCCGTATCGAAAGTAGACTCGCAATCGTGTCGAAGTAGCCATGGCCATATCTCCGGCGCGGACGGCAGCTCCCTGAAATACGACAGCGCGCGACACTCATCTTATATCAATGCATGAATATGAAGCAAACGACCTGGATCAAAAACAAGGGTTACCGTGCGTGGGCCTTGTCGGCACAGGATATAATGCACGCGCCGGCAAAGGCACTAGCAAACGCGCCACTAAAAAAATCAGGCACGGGATGCACGCTGCAAAACATCCGGCTGGAGAATGATGGTGCCGGTGCCAACCCTGCAAGACGTGCAATTGTTCAGGAATGAAGCACCGAAATGGGGGCCAAGCGCGCCCTGTTACACTATTGCGGCTTGCCACAAGCACGGTAAGCGGCATCAAGCACACCCGTCGCCTGGCATCGGCCGGCGAGCAGCGACCTGATCCTGTAAACACGATCAGCATAGGCAGCGGGCCGGTCTGGCGCGATGGCATTTGGGCCAATGAGCATACCCACGAGGCCGATATATTCATTCTCATCCAGTTGTCCGAACGGCTTGTTGAAATAAAATTGAGCGGCTTCAGCAAACCCAATGATTTCATGCCCGTTCCTGTGTCCCAGCCGGGCATGATTGATGAATAAGGCCAGTTGCTGGTCTTTGCTGAGCTGCCGATCGAGAACAAACCGCGCAATCAGGCTTTGTTGGATTTTGGCAAAGCCTGGTACAAATGGATCGAAATACAAAAACTTCACGAGTGCTTGTGTAATTGTCGTCAAGCCTTGGCCGGGCGAAGCAAAATCAACACCCTTGTGACTATAAAATCCGGGATCCTCGATGGCCAGCAGAATGGCCTTCCGCTCCGGCGGCAGGGATGCAATGGCAACAGGCTGCGGCTTGGCCAGCCATACGCGCAACAGATCAGGCGTGCGTGTCTGCGCGTGCCAAACGGCAAAGATTTGCCAAAACGCCACGCAGACAATGGCCACAGCACATAAAGCCGCAATATACTTGGCAATACGAACAATGCTCATGCGCTGCCCCTTGCAATAAAACGGGACCATGAACTGGAGGAAAGGAAAAATTGCGTTTGATCGCTGTTAAATTCAAGAAGAATTCGAGTCTTGATGACGCATGCAAGTCATGATCCGGCATCAGGTCATCAATCGTCTCCGTGTCGCACATAAAAAGAGCCAGTCGGCCTGTAAGCCGGGTTCTGGATGGCCACCCTTGCGGGCGACGTGACGGCCATTCCTCTGGGACGCCTGTTGCCAGACGCCTCAAGCAACCAACCCGGACGACGGACCGGAGAGTCCTGATCCGGTCACCCGGATCATGCCGTCCCTATTCGGTTTTGCTCCCGGTGGGGCTTGCCATGCCAGAACCGTTACCGGCTCTGCGGTGCGCTCTTACCGCACCTTTTCACCCTTGCCGGTGCATGCACCGGCGGTTCGATCTCTGTGGCGCTTTCCCTGGGGTCGCCCCCGCCGGACGTTATCCGGCACCGTTTCTCCGTGGAGCCCAGACTTTCCTCGACCCCTTGCGGGACCGCGGCCGTCCGGCCGACTGGCAAAGGTGTCATGGTCGCCACGCACTCCCGCGTCAAGCACATCGCACCACAGCGCGCCTGTGCGATCCAGGCAGTCAAAACATTTTAGCAAGCCATGGTTGAAATTATAAAGCACATCCTGCTTTTGAGGGTTGCGGCGGCAATGTGTTCCGTGGTTTGTCTCATGCGTGATTTGCGGTGAACTTGCGTAGCATGCGCGACATTGACCCGCTTGTCCGCACTGATCGACACAACACATTCAAAAGAATGATTCTATATAGCCAATCATCTGCTGAAGGGCGTGATTGCGATTCGTTATTCTTTGAATGATGTATCGGCCAGTGACGTATGTTGAAGACAAAACCATGTCGGGGACGCAGCCAGCATGCATAAAATGATTATCGCCGCATTGGGGTTGGCCTTGGCCAGCACGGTAGCACTGGCTCAGGCCAGTTATCCCAGTCGTCCAATCACCATGATCGTGCCTTTCGCCGCAGGCGGCAGCTCTGATGTCATCGCAAGAATTGTTGCGGAAGAAATGGGCAAGGTGCTTGGCCAGCGCATCGTGGCGGAAAATATTCCCGGTGCAGGCGGCTCCGCAGCACTGGCGCGGCTCGCGCGGGCCGATGCAGATGGCTATACGATTGTCATCGGCAACAGCGGCACGAACGCTGCGTCCTATTCGCTGTATCCCGACCTGAAATATACGGCGGATGATTTCACCGCCATCGGTCTTGTCGCCAAGACATCGCCGATGATTGCGGTAAAAAATGATTTTCCGGCCAAGACGCTGGCGGAATTGATTGACTATGCCAAAAAGAATCCGGGCAAGGTCAATCTCGGCCACGCTGGTATCGGCTCCTCAAACTATCTCATTTGCCGCACATTTCTTGCCGCCGCCGGCATTGATGTGCAGTTGGTGAGCTACCGTGGTGCAGGACCGGCCCTGAATGATATGATCGGCGGGCAGATTGATGGTGTCTGCGATGCCGCAACATCTCTGTCGGGCACCTTGCAGGGCGGCAAGGCGCGCGGTCTGGTTGTCTCCACCGCCAAGCGCCTGCCGAATTTGCTCGATGTGCCGACAGCGGCTGAGGCGGGCTTGCCGGATTTTCAGGCGCAGGGCTGGAATGCCTTTTTTGCGCCGAAGGGAACATCGGACGCCGTGATCCAGAAACTCAATGCAGCGCTGAAAACAGCACTTGGCAATGAAGCCTTGCGGAAGCGGTTTGATGAATTGTCATCCATCCCGCCTGCGGATGATGAATCCTCGCCGGACTATGTCAAAAATCTCGTCCCGGCAGAAATTGCAAAATACAAAAAACTCCTTTCAAACTGAAAAAAAGGCCGGTTTGCACCGGCCTTTTTTGTATGCAGCATTTTCTTTATTTCAAAGCGATGCAACGCTGCGCGATCCCATGATCGCCCGCACCTTTGAACAATAAACCCGGTTGGCGCCGCTCATGCGCGTGGCAGCAAGCCCGCTCTGGTATCGCATCACCGTTCCGCACACATCGCCGCCCGCCATGCGGTAGGCACGCGCCAGATGCTTGATGCCGAAATGCGCATTGGTCTCGGCAACCAGCAACCCCTGCGCCCCGCCCGAATAGCCTTCACCGCGCGCTGTCTGCAAACGGATCTGCATCAGCCCGAAATTACCGGCACTGGAAGCACGCGGGTTGTAACGGCTTTCGATACGGGCCACCGCATCGGCCAGCGGGGCCGGAACGCCATGCTCAGCCGCCTTGCGGGCGATCAGGGCACGCACGCCCGAAGCTCCGGCCGCATCAAATTGCAACGGCCCCTGATTGCGGGCCCGCTCGGCACGGGTTGAGCGCTGTTGCGATGCAGCAGGCGATGGCGTAGCGGCAGCGGCCTCTGTTTCTGCCGGCGCGGACACGGAACGAGGGCCGATATTGAACATGTCCACCCGGTCGCCATCGGCGCGCGCAATGGAAACTGAGGTGCCGATCAAGGCAATGCCGCCAAGGGCCGCGATCATGGTGCTGCGACGCATCCGCCCGCTCCTGTTCTGGTTCATCTGTGAATGTGGGCGGTTGGTCATGCCCAAATGTGGTCATCGTATGACGCAAGCGCACCACTCCGGGCTTTGATGCCAGGTAACGGCACCGCAAGCCAGGCACCTGAAGATGCTCAAGGCCCAATCCGGGCAGAATTGTGCCATCAGCCATGAAACCCTACGGGCTGGAGCGCGTTATGTATAATGTGTGGTTACGCGCGGCGGGAATTGATCCTGACGCATCTAATCGCTAGCATCAGATCATCGTCAGGGTTAGCCTGAGCCGTTCGGGCAACTATCTCACAGGGAAACACACATGAAGAAGCTCATGGTTCTTGGTTCAGTCGCCATGCTTGGCCTGTCCGCCGCAGCCTGCAACACGCCGAGCGAGCGCGCTGCTGGTGGCGCCGTGATCGGCGGCGCAACCGGTGCCGCGATTGGCGCTCTGGCCACCGGCCGTCCCGGCGGTGCCATTGTCGGCGGCATCCTCGGTGCAGCTGGCGGCGCGATCATTGGCGGCTCCACAGCAGCCTGCCCCGATGGCTACGCCCTCGTGCGTGACCGTTATGGCCGCGATGTCTGCGCACCGCGCCGCGTCTATTACTAAGGTTTTCGCTCAGTCAAAAAAACAAAAGCCGGGCAATTTGCCCGGCTTTTTTATGGCATAGTACCGGAGATCCTAACCGCCGACATTGAATGCCGCCAGCGCGGCCATATTCACGAGATCGGAATCGCGCGCGCCAAGCGAAACAATCTGCACCGGCTTGTCCATGCCGACGATGATCGGCCCGATCACAGTTGCGCCGCCAAGCTCCTGCAACATTTTCGTTGAGATGGATGCGGAATGGAATGCCGGCATCACCAGCACATTGGCCGGTCCTGTCAGGCGGCAGAACGGATAAGACCCCATCAATTCCTTGTTGAGTGCAATGTCGGCCGCCATTTCGCCGTCATATTCAAAATCAACACGCATCTGGTCGAGGATGCGCACCGCTTCGCGCACTTTTGCCGAGCGCTCACCGGGTGGATGGCCAAAACTGGAAAAGGCCAGCAGGGCCACACGCGGCTCGTAGCCAAGGCGGCGTGCCACACCAGCTGACTCAATCGCAATTTCTGCCAGCTCCTGCGCTGACGGCATTTCCGTGATCGCGGTATCGGCCACCAGCACATTGCGCCCGCGTGCCAGCACGACAGACAGCCCCATCAGCCTGTGCCCCGGCTTGGTGTCGATAACGCGCCGCACCTCTTCCAGTGCCACGGAATAATTCCGCGTTGCGCCCGTCACCATACCATCCGCATCGCCCTGCGCCACCATCGCTGCCGCGAAAGCATTGCGGTCCTGATTGATCATGCGCTGGCAATCACGGAACAGGTAGCCATGCCGTTGCAGGCGCTCATAGAGAAATTGCGCATACACGGAATTGCGCGAGGACAGCCGCGCATTGTGGATTTCAATGTCCTTGGCAGCCAGATCAATGCCATTGGCCTCCGCCATGAGCTGGATACGCTCTTCGCGCCCCACCAGAATAGCCGTGCCCAACCCCTGATTCACATAGGATACGGCGGCGCGCATCACCTGCTCTTCCTCACCTTCGGCAAAGACCATGCGCTTGGGGTAACGGCGCACCCGCTCCATCACCCGGTTGAGCGTGCCGGCAATCGGGTCGCGCCGCGCCGAAAGCTGCGCCTTGTAGGCCACAAAATCCGTGATGGGCTTGCGCGCCACGCCGGTTTCAACCGCCGCCTGGGCCACCGCCGCAGGCACGGTGGAAATCAGGCGCGGATCAAACGGCACCGGAATAATATAATCGCGGCCAAAGCGCGGGCGCGAACCCTGATAGGCCGCAGCCACCTCATCGGGCACATCTTCCTGTGCCAGTTTTGCCAGCGCCTGCGCTGCTGCAATCTTCATTTCCATATTGATGGATGTGGCGCGCACATCGAGGGCGCCACGGAAAATATAGGGGAAGCCGAGCACATTGTTGACCTGGTTGGGATAATCAGACCGCCCCGTGGCGACAATGGCATCTTCGCGGATGGCATAGACTTCTTCCGGCGTGATTTCCGGATCAGGATTGGCCATGGCGAAAATAATCGGGTCCTTCGCCATCGATTTCACCATGTCGGCGGTGAATGCGCCTTTCGCCGAAAGCCCGAACGCAATGTCCGCGCCCTTCAGCGCATCCGCCAGCGTGCGCGCTTTAGTATCGGCCGCATGGGCGGATTTCCATTGGTTCATGCCCTCGGTGCGGCCTTTGTAGACGACACCCTTGGTGTCGCACAGCATCATGTTCTCTTGCCTGAAACCCATGGCCTTGAGCAGATCGAGACAGGCGATACCCGCAGCGCCAGCGCCGTTGCACACCAGCGTGGTCGTTTCCGGCTTGCGGCCTGTCAATTCCAGCGCATTGAAAATACCGGCGGCCGCAATGATGGCGGTGCCGTGCTGGTCATCATGGAACACCGGAATATCGAGCAGCTCCTTGAGCCGTTGCTCGATAATGAAGCACTCCGGTGCCTTGATGTCTTCGAGATTGATGCCGCCAAATCCCTTGCCGAGAAAGCGCACGCAATTGATGAATTCGTCCGGATTTTCCGTGTCCACTTCCAGATCGAAGGAATCGATATCGGCGAAGCGTTTGAACAGCACCGCCTTGCCCTCCATCACCGGCTTGGAGGCCAGTGCGCCGAGATTGCCAAGCCCCAGAATGGCCGTGCCATTGGTGATGACGGCGACCATATTGCCCTTCGTCGTCAGTTCGAAGGCTTTCTGCGGATCGGCAGCAATGGCCAGCACCGGCACGGCCACGCCTGGCGAATAGGCCA
>JBOFCU010000024.1:0-13156 GCA_051646285.1 Beijerinckiaceae bacterium | reverse complement strand
GTGTTCATGGCGCTGGTGGCGACCAACCGGGTGCTGCGGTCAGAAGGTGCGCAGGATGTGCCGCTGATGGACCTGCTTGATCTTGTGGCTCTGGCGACGGTTGCCGATGTTGTGCCGCTCATCGCCCTCAATCGTGCGTTTGTGACACAGGGGCTGGCGGTCATGCGGCGGCGTGAGCGGCCGGGGTTGCGGGCGCTGTTTGATGTCAGCCGGCTGGATGGGCCGCCAGCGCCGTATCATCTCGGTTTCATGATCGGGCCACGGATCAATGCTGGGGGCCGCATTGGCGATGCCGCGCTGGGCGCCCGCCTGCTGATCAGCGATGATGATGAGGAATCGCGCCGCATGGCGCAAACGCTGGATGATTTGAACAAGGACCGTCAGGTCATTGAGGCGCAGGCGCTGGAGGATGGCAATGCGCAGGCTGAGCAGCAGCTGATGGCCAATGCTGACGCGGCGGCGTTGCTGGTGGGATCGCCAGACTGGCATCCCGGCGTTGTTGGCCTTGTCGCGGCACGGCTGAAGGAGCGCTACCGCCGTCCCGCTTTCGCTATTGCATGGGGAGAGGGTGGTCAGGGCACCGGATCCGGCCGCTCCGTGCCGGGTGTCGATCTCGGCGCTGCGGTGCGTGGGGCGGTTGATGCAGGCTTGCTGATCAAGGGCGGCGGGCACGCCATGGCTGCGGGGATCACCGTCTCGCGATCGCGTGCCGCCGGCTTTGCCGATTGGTTACAGGCAAAGCTGCACGCGGCAGCGGACGCCTTCCGGCAGGATGCAACCTTGCGTATTGACGGGCTGATCACCGCTGGCGCCGCCACCCCATCATTGGTTACGGCACTGGAAAAGGCTGGCCCTTTCGGGTCAGCCAGCCCCGAACCGGTCTTTGCGTTGCCGAACCATATTGTGGCTGATGCGGTGATTGTCGGGGCGCAGGACCATGTGCGGGTGCGGCTCAAGGCTGGTGATGGCAAGAGCCTCAACGCCATTGCGTTCCGTGCCGGCAGCCAGCCGCTCGGACAGGCGCTGCGCGCACATACCGGCCAACCCGTGCATGTGGCTGGTTCATTGACCATTGACCGGTGGGGCGGCGCTGAACGCACGCAGTTGCGGATTATCGATATCAGCCCCGTGATGGGCCGCGCCCGGGCATCGTAGTGCTTCGAGCCGGTCTCAGGCCGGTTTTTGCGCGACAATAAAAATCCGGGGGTCGCGTTTTTTCGAGCCGTGCCGTGCTTCTTCGATCACCGTGAAGCCAGCGCCGGCAATGTCAGAGACGAGTTCACCGGCTTTGAAAAAGGACACGGATGGTGCTTTGCCAAAGCGCTGCATGACCGGCACAAGCAGCCGGATCAGACCATTCATTTCCGCCAGACACGGTGTCTTCGAAATGAACAGACCGCCGGGTTTCAACAGCCGCAGGGCGTTCGCGAGGACGTGGTGCCTGCCGGTTGTCAAATGCAGGATATTGAAGGCCAGAACGGCATCGCAACTTTCATCATCTGCATCAATATTTTCAGCGGCAGACACAATGAAATCCGCATTGGTGATATGCTGTGCTGCTGCCTTGTCGCGAGCAATGGCAATCATTTCACCAGAAATGTCGGTGCCAGTCATCCTGGTGACGGATGATGCGAGCGCCAGAGCCGTGGTGCCGGTGCCGCAGCCAAGCTCGATCACCCTGCCGGTTTTTTTCAGATAGTGGCGCGTCCGCTCAACAGTGCGTTCATATCCCGCCATATCTTTAATGGCATGAGCGGCATATTTGCGGGCATGACGGTCCCAGAACCCTGCATCATCGATCCTGGCTGGCATGAGTCTCCCCGCGCGCTGTGTTCAGGCGATCAAAGAATGGCTGCCACAGCGAAAACGGGCTGGATGCAAATGGCGCGCCCTACGGGACTCGAACCCGTGTTTTTGCCGTGAAAGGGCAACGTCCTAGACCGCTAGACGAAGGGCGCGGAGCCGCAACCCGACGCAGTGCCGGTGCGAACAGGCAGGCGTATAGTCGCACAGCCGTTCCGCCGCAAGCACCAAGTGCAATTCGCGTGCATTTTCCCCCGCGCTATCTGCAAGGGCACAGGCCGAATTGGCAGTTGGCGTCCCGGCTGCATAGGATAGCTTGACTACAGGCCAGCCGCATAACCAGCGCGGCTGTTGACAGTATTGGGACAACGGGAATGACAAAAGGCTTGCGCAAGGGGCTGACCAGTTACGGCGATGCGGGATTTTCCCTGTTTTTGCGCAAGGCTTTCATCAAGGCGATGGGCTATTCGGATGATGCGCTGGAGCGGCCCATTGTCGGCATTACCAATACCTATAGCGATTATAATCCCTGCCATGGCAATGTGCCTGCGCTGATCGAGGCCGCCAAACGCGGTGTCATGCTGGCGGGCGGCATGCCGATGGTGTTTCCCACGATCTCGATCCATGAAAGCTTTGCGCATCCCACCTCGATGTTCCTGCGCAATCTCATGGCCATCGATACCGAGGAGATGATCCGGGCGCAGCCAATGGATGCTGTCATCATCATCGGCGGCTGTGACAAGACATTGCCGGCGCAGATCATGGGCGCTGTGAGCGTCGATCTTCCAACCATTGTCATACCCACGGGGCCGATGGTGGTCGGGCATCACAAGGGCGAAGTGCTCGGGGCCTGCACCGACTGCCGCCGGTTATGGGCTGCCCATCGCGCTGGCGACATTGATGGGGAGGAAATCGACGCCATCAATGCCAGACTGGCGCCCTCGGTTGGCACCTGCATGGTGATGGGCACGGCAAGCACCATGGCCTGCATGGTGGAGGCGATGGGCCTGTCATTGCCGATGAGTGCGACCGTGCCGGCCCCCCATGCGGAACGCATGCGCATTGCTGAGGCCAGCGGAAAGCGCGCGGCAGACATGGCCATCTCCGGTGCGCCGCGGCCCAGCGCCATTCTCACGGCCGGGGCTTTTCACAACGCCATGGTGGTGTTGCAGGCGATTGGCGGATCGACCAACGGTTTGGTGCATCTCAGCGCCATCGCAAATCGCGTGAAGCACCGGATTGATCTCGATGCCTTTGATGCCATCGGCCGCAAGGTGCCTGTGCTGATCGACCTCAAACCGTCCGGCCAGCATTATATGGAGCATTTTCACCATGCGGGCGGTATGCCGGTGCTCATGCGTCAGCTTGGCGGGCTGATCGACGGCACGATTGCCTCCGTTGCCGGCGGAACGCTGGCTGACAGTATTGCACAGGCTGAAGATGTGCCGGGGCAAACGGTCATCCGCACGGCGACCGATCCGATCAAGCCGGTTGGCGCCATGGCGGTGCTACGCGGCAATCTGGCTCCGCGCGGGGCTGTTATCAAACACAGTGCGGCATCGCCGCGTCTGTTGCAGCATACAGGCCGTGCGGTCGTTTTTGAGTCCGTGGCGGATATGGCTGCCCGCATTGATGATCCGGCGCTCGATGTGCATGCGGATGATATTCTGGTGTTGCGCAATGCAGGACCCAAGGGTGCACCGGGCATGCCCGAGGCGGGTTATCTGCCGATCCCCAAAAAACTGGCGGTGCAGGGTATCAAAGACATGGTGCGCATTTCTGATGCACGCATGAGCGGCACCGCCTTTGGCACCATCGTTTTGCACATCACGCCGGAGTCTGCCGATGGTGGTCCACTCGCTGTTGTCCAAACCGGTGATTCCATTTGCCTGGATGTGGAACAGCGGCGGATCGAGCTTCTCGTCAGTGATGCAGAACTGGCAAGGCGCAAGGCTGCTTTGCCGGAACCGGCCGAGCCAGCATGGGCAGCGCGCGGCTATGCGCGCCTGTTTTATCAAACCGTATTGCAGGCGGATGAGGGCTGCGATTTCGATTTTATGCGGTAGGCCATCTTTGCGCTGCCGCTTCAATCTTTCACTGCCGCGCGCATTGGCCTAAGGCGAGCGCACGCTCAAGCCTCTCGTGTGAAGTGATGATTCGTCTCGAAAATATCAGCAAGCAAAATGGCCATCAGATCCTTTTCATCGAGGCGTCAGCGACGCTTCTGAAAGGGGACAAGGTTGGCCTTGTTGGCCCCAACGGTGCCGGCAAGACAACCCTGTTCCGCATGATCACCGGGCAGGAAGAGCCGGATGAGGGCCAGGTGGCCATCGATCGCGGCGTCACCATTGGATATTTCAATCAGGATGTCGGCGAGATGTCCGGTCGCAGCGCTGTCGCTGAAGTGATGGACGGGGCAGGGCCGGTCAGTGCTGTTGCCGCCGAACTCAAGGAACTTGAAGCCGCTATGGGTGATCCTGCGCGCATGGACGATATGGACGCGATCGTTGCGCGTTATGGCGAGGTGCAGGGACGCTTTGAAGAGCTGGACGGCTATGCGCTGGAGGGCCGCGCGCGTGAGGTTCTGGCCGGCTTGAGCTTCAGCCAGGAGATGATGGACAATGATGTCGGTGCCTTGTCCGGCGGATGGAAAATGCGTGTGGCGCTGGCGCGTATTCTGCTGATGCGGCCTGACGCGATGCTGCTGGACGAGCCGAGCAACCATCTTGATCTGGAAAGCCTGATCTGGCTCGAACAATTTCTCAAGGCCTATGAAGGGGCCTTGCTCATGACGTCGCATGATCGCGAATTCATGAACCGCATCGTTACAAAAATTGTCGAGATTGATGGTGGCACGCTGACCACCTATTCCGGCGATCATGAATTTTATGAGCAGCAGCGGGCGTTGAATGAAAAGCAGCAGCAGGCGCAATTTGACCGGCAGCAGGCGATGCTGGCAAAGGAAATCAAATTTATTGAGCGCTTCAAGGCGCGCGCCTCGCATGCGGCGCAGGTGCAAAGCCGGGTCAAACAGCTTGAGAAAATCGAACGGGTTGAGCCGCCCAAACGTCGCCAGACCATCGCCTTCGATTTTCCGCCTGCACCGCGTTCTGGTGACGATGTTGTGGCATTGAAAAATGTACACAAAGGCTATGGTGAGCGGCGCATCTATGATGGCCTTGATTTTCAGGTGCGGCGCAAAGAGCGCTGGTGTGTGATGGGGGTGAATGGTGCCGGGAAATCCACCCTGCTGAAATTGATTGCAGGCGCTGCTGAGCCGGACAAGGGCGCAGTCACGGTGGGCGGCAGCGTGAAAATGGGTTATTTTGCCCAGCATGCCATGGAATTGCTGGATGGGGAGAGCACTGTGTTTGAAACATTGGAGCATGCGTTTCCACAAGCCGGGCAAGGATCATTGCGGGCGCTGGCCGGCTGTTTCGGTTTTTCCGGCGACGATGTGGAAAAGAAGTGCCGTGTCCTGTCGGGCGGTGAAAAAGCCCGGCTCGTCATGGCCAAAATGCTGTATGATCCGCCGAATTTTCTGGTTCTTGACGAGCCAACCAATCATCTCGATATGGCCACAAAAGAAATGCTGATTGCGGCCTTGTCACAATATGAAGGAGCGATGCTGTTTGTTTCACATGACCGGCGGTTTCTTGCAGCACTTTCCAACCGTGTTCTGGAACTGACGCCCGATGGCATTCATCAATATGGGGGTGGCTATACCGAGTATGTTGCGCGCACCGGTCACGAAGCGCCGGGATTGCATGTTTAATGCCATTGCACATTAAACAATTCCCTGACGCAAATGCTATCAGCCGTGCCGCCGCGATGATGGGTGCTGATGCCATTCGTTCAGCGATTGTGCGTGACGGCTCAGCAACGGTTGTTCTGGCGACGGGTGCCAGTCAAGTCGCAGTGCTGGCTACGCTCATCAAAGCCGAGGATATCGACTGGACCAAGGTGACGGCTTTTCACCTTGATGAGTATATCGGAATTCCAGAGACGCATCCTGCCAGTTTGCGGCGCTATCTCTATGATCATTTCGTTGATCGTCTCCCACAGCCTGTTTCATTTGTTCCAATTGATGGCATGGCGGATGTTGATGATGAAATGAGGCGTGTCAGCGATTTGATTGCAAACCGGCGCATTGCCGTGTGTTTCGCCGGTATTGGCGAGAATGGGCATCTTGCCTTCAATGATCCGCCAGCAAATTTCGAAACGGCTGATCCCTATATTTCTGTCATGCTTGATCAGGGATATCGGGAGCGGCAATGGCGCAGCGGTGTTTTCCCTGCGCTGAGGGATGTGCCGGAGCGGGCTATCTCGATGAGTATTCAGCATATTATGAAAAGTGATCTGATTGTTGTTCCGGCTTTCGGGATGCATAAGGCGCGCGCTGTCAAAGATGCGGTGGAAGGGCCAATATCACCGCTTCACCCGGCATCCATTTTGCAAAATCATGCGCATGCTTTTCTATTGGCTGATGCAGATGCAGCATCGCAATTGACGCAATTCAAAACTTGAAAAATGCTGTGCGGGTATCGCCACACATGTGACGGGCACCAGTGCCGCTTGGCAAATCTGCCCAAGCATAATAGCTTCCTCATGCAGCAATAACGGGGGCAGGGTATGAATAAAATTGATTTGGCGGGGCGTGTCGCAGTCATCACCGGTGGCGCGCGCGGCATTGGTTTTGCCGCAGCTGCACGGATTTTGAAATCGGGTGCCAAAGCCGTTGTGTTGTGGGATCTGGATCGTGATGCGTTGGCGACGGCGGTGCAATCTCTGGCACCTCTCGGCACAGTTTCAACAGATGGTGTTGAGTTGACCGATGAGGCGAGCGTTGCCACGGCAACAGCGCGTGCAGTTGAGCGTCATGGCAAAATTGATATTCTTGTCAACAATGCCGGTATTACAGGCGGGAATGATCTGCTCTGGAAGTTGGACCCGAAAGTGTGGCGCAAGGTGGTCGAGGTCAATCTGATCGCGCCATTTCTGGTGTGCCATGCCATTGTGCCAGAAATGCTGAAAAATGGCTATGGGCGGATCGTGAATATTGCCTCGATCGCGGGCAAGGAAGGCAATCCGAAAGCGTCGCATTATTCGGCATCGAAAGCAGGTTTGATCGGGTTGACCAAGTCACTTGGCAAAGAGTTGGCGACGTCGAACATTCTTGTGAATTGCATTACGCCAGCGGCTGCCAGGACCGATATTTTTGACCAGATGGCACCTGATTTCATCCAATTCATGCTGTCGAAAATTCCCATGAACCGCTTTGTTGAAGTGGAAGAAATTGCAGCGATGATCGCGTGGCTTGCGAGCGAAGAATTGTCGTTCACGACAGGCGGTGTTTTCGATATTTCCGGCGGGCGCGCCGTCTATTGATGCGCATGGTCTGATCGCAGTTTTTTGATCAGGGCCGTACCGCTGGTGTTTCAAGTCTCATGCCAGTGGCGCGCTGCATCAGGTAGAGTTCGAGTGCAATCATTTCTGGCGCGCCATATGCATAGGGTTCGGCACGCACGCCAGTCATACAATTGCGCAGGCGGCGTTGGAGCGAGCCTGCGCCCTGCCATTCCAGACGATAAATGGGATAGCCTGTCGGGTGGGCTTGGGGGATGGTGCTGGCACCAAGTTTTTTGCCCCAATTGTCATCATGACAATTCTGACAGGAAAAATTGAGCTGCCCGGAACGTTGAGTAAACAATTCTTTGCCCCGCTCTGAGAATGGTGCAAGCCGCGGGTCGCGATCCGGCGTAATTGGCATGCTGCGCGATTGCGTTGATATCCATATCGTCAATGCCAGCAGCGTGCGTGATTCATAAGGCGCGGGCTGTATCTGCTGATTGTTGGTCTGGCATGCGCGTATGCGGTTTTGCAAATCAATGGGCGCATTTGTTTTTTCATCAAAAGCAGGGTAACGCGCTGCAATGCCGCGCATCGTTTCTTTGGCATCACCATGGCATGATGAGCAGGCGCGCGCGTTGTTTCCTGCCGGTGTGGCCCACAGCCGCTCGCCTTCTGCTGCCCACAGCATCGCGGGGTTGGCGCGATCATTGTCCTGCATGGCGCGGGTGTCGCCAGTCATGATCTCATAGCCAGATTGCCGTTGTGCGGCAGGGATTTCTTCAGCATTGAGCCATTGCGGCGCGCTCATGATAAGAAGCACAAGCTGGGGCAGACACTTCATCAGCAAAAATTTGACGAATGGTCTCAATCGACCACCTGAAGGATAACTTCCTGTGTGTAGGTCTGCCCTTCATCGTCTCGCCAGGAAAACGCGACCGGACCTGATCGTGTTGCCGTGGCGGTAAATCCAAAATACGGATTGGCGGCAATCGCCTGCGTCAGATCAGCTTTGAGAATGACCGCATTGTCGTAAGTACATTGCAAAGCGGTTACAATATTGCGGGGTATTGCTTTGCCAGAAATATCACGGCGATAGCCAGTTTCCATGATGTGTGACAAAACAATTTTTATTGTGAATATTTCGCCTTTTTTGGCTGACTTTGGAATGTCAAGCAGGGCATTTGCCATTGCCATATCCTCGCTTATTCTTCAGTGCAGGCTGCAATGGTGACAATCACTTCCTTGCGGTCGAACAGAAAGCGTCCATCACTCAGTTTTGCAACAGCGGTCAAATGCTGTGTTGTGGCCAGGCGCATGCGGGTTGCGACCCATGCCCGGCCAGAGCGTGGTGTGAGATGAAATTCAGCTACGCGGGGCTGCGGATTTTTTTCATTGAAGATGGCAATTGTCTCAACAAAATTATCAGGCTGCATTGGATGATCGACTGTGACGCTGACAGAGACGGAATTGCCATTTTCGACCAATGGCGCAACATCCAGAACAATCGATCCTGCAAACGGCATCTTGCCGCCGGTGAAGGTACGGATCGCCTGTTCCATATCAGCCGTTTCGGCCATGGCATGGGGAATAACAGCCAGGGCGGCTGATGTCGCAATCAATCCGCGACGCGTGAAACTATTATCTGTTCTTGAATTGTTCGTCATGCGTAGTGTCACTCCTTTAATGTCAGGAGGAAGGCGATAACATCTTCAATCTCACTGGCGCTGAGAATGGTGCGGTCACGAAAATTGTTGGCAACTTGCACAAGATTTTGTGTCGAAAAATAAGCCGGCATGATGGTCGCCGGATTTATCATGCGGCTGTCTACAAGCCGCAAGCGGATTTCCGCTGCACTCATGCGTGTGCCGACACCGCTCAGTGATGGTGCCAGTGTTCCTTGAAACCGTTCTTCCGGAAATGGCCCGGAATGGCAGAGCAGGCACAAGCCCTTGCGCCGGTCCGCCACGATGATCCGCCCGCGCGCAGCATCGCCCGGCTCGCCGGTCAGCGAGGCTGTCATGCCATTGCCCTTTCGCTGCCACTGCACTGTCTCAGCTTTGGCGTTAGCCTGCGAAGCACCCATCAGTGCGCAAATAACAATTGCGATCTGATTGCATGATCTTGCCATAGGCCGTGCCATGCCAGCCTTCAAGCCCGCCGCAAGTCCGCATTTTTCATTGGCAGATCGCGGACGCGCTTTCCTGTGGCTGCAAAAATGGCATTCAGCACGGCTGGGGCTGCAACGGCAATTGTTGGCTCTCCAACACCGCCCCAGAAATCACCGGATGGCATCAGAATGCTTTCCACCTTCGGCATTTCATCCATGCGCATAGCCGGATAGGTGTCAAAATTCTCCTCGACAATCCGGCCATTTTTTACGGTGCACTCCTGATGCAGTGCAGCGGACAGCCCGTAAACAAATGAACCTTCCACCTGGGCCGCAACCTGTTGAGGGTTCACGACATGGCCAGGATTTGTTGCCGCAACGATGCGATGCACTTTAATGGAACCTGACGCACTGACTGACACCTCGGCAGCAGCAGCAACATAGCTGCCGAAACCCATAATTTGTGCCAGTCCCTTAAAGATTCCATTTTCGCCTTGCTTGCCCCAGCCAATGCCTTTGGCCACCGCCTCAAGCCCGGCCAGATGCCTTGGCTTGTCCTTCATCAGGCGGCGGCGAAATTCGAGCGGATCTACGCCAGCAGCATGGGCGAGTTCGTCCATGAAACATTCCATGTAAATCGCATTCTGATTCAAATTCACGCCACGCCAAAAACCCGGCGGCACATGCGGGTTGCGCATGGCATGATCGACCAGAATATTGGGAATGCTGTAGCCGAGATGGCCTTCAGGCCCCGCTGGCCCCAACCCCTGAAACACGACAGGGTCACGGCCGTTCTGCAGTGCCTGCGGATTCACACCAGACAGAATGGACTGGCCGGATATGCGCATATGCAACCCGACAAGATTGCCATCCTTATCCAGTCCGCCGACCATTTTAGCCATTGTGATGGGGTGATAGGTGCCGTGCAGCATATCTTCTTCGCGGCTCCAAAGCAGCTTGACCGGAATGCCTGGCATTTGCTTTGCGATTGCGACGGCCTGCGTCACATAGTCAGAACGCCCGCGGCGGCCAAACCCACCACCCAGATGCACTTTGTAAACATCACATTTGGATGCCGGATGCCCGGATGCCGCGACTGTTGCAGCAAAGGCGGCTTCACCATTTTGCGTGGGGCACCAGACCTCGCATTTATCCGCCGTCCATAGTGCCGTCGCATTCATCGGCTCCATGCAGGCATGGTTCTGGAAAGGATAGCTGTAGGTCGCCTCGACCTTTTTGACAGCGCCAGCCAGGGCCGCTTTTATATCGCCCTGTTTGTTGCCTTCATAAGCCTGTTCAGCCTCAAGGCCTTCTTTCAACGCGGCTGCGATTGTTTCGCTCGAGACTTTTGCGTTCGGGCCCTCGTCCCAGACGATTGGCAAGGCATCGAGTGCCGATTTGGCCTGCCACCAGGTTTCTGCCACCACCGCAACTGTGCTTTCATTCACACGCAGCACTTTTTTGACGCCGGGCATTGTTTCGATTTTCGCAGCATCAAAGCTGACGAGCTTGCCGCCAAACACAGGGCAATCCTTGATGGCCGCATTGAGCATACCCGGCAAACGCAGGTCAGCACCATAAATCTGCTTTCCATTCAGCTTGTCGGCGGTATCAAGCCGCTTCAGCGGCTTGCCGGCAATTTTCCAATCCTTCGGATTTTTAAGCGTGATCTGCTTCGGCGGCTCAATTTTTGCGGCCGCCTCTGCAACCTTGCCAAATGTTGTGCTGCGGCCTGAAGAATGACTGATGATGCCATTCTCAACCTTGCATTCTGCCGCAGGCACATTCCAGCCATTGGCTGCGGCCTGCACCAGCATCATGCGCGCTGCGGCCCCACCTTCGCGCACATACTGTTCGCTCTCGCGAATACCCCGGCTGCCGCCGGTGGAAAAATTCTTCCAGACGCGGTTACGCGCAACATTCTGGCCTGGTGTCGGATATTCCCACGTCACCCTGGACCAATCACAGCCCAGTTCCTCGGCTACAAGCTGTGCGAGGCCGGTTAATGTGCCTTGCCCCATTTCTGACCGGGCGATGCGGATGATCACGGTGTCATCGCTTTTGACAACTACCCAGGCGTTGACTTCCGGCGTGGCACCCTGCGCTGCCCCTTCAGCGGGAATGGTGAAAGCCAGCGTAAAACTGCCGGCAGCCGCCGCTGAAGTCTTCAAAAAATTGCGGCGCGAAATATCGAGACGGTGTGTCATCACTGTTGCTCCGGTTCAGACGCCGGCGGCGAGCTTGATGCCCGCCCGCACGCGATTGTAGGTGCCACAGCGGCAAATGTTGGTCATAGCCGCATCAATATCCGCATCTGTCGGCTTTGGCGTCTTGGCGAGAAGCGCTGCTGCCGCCATGATCATGCCCGATTGGCAATAGCCGCATTGCGGCACATCCAGGTCCAGCCATGCCTTCTGCACCGGATGCATGCTGTCAGGCGAAAGCCCTTCAATCGTTATTATTTTCTGGTCCGGCTTGAGTGAGCCGACGGTGATGCCGCATGAGCGCACCGGTTCGCCATCAATATGTACGGTGCAAGCGCCGCATTGCGCGATACCGCAGCCATATTTCGTGCCGGTCAGTCCAGCCTGTTCGCGCAAAGCCCAGAGGAGCGGCGTGTCAGGGGCAACGTCGATATCGCGCGTGCTTCCGTTGATCGTCAGACGGGCCATGATGCAACTCCAAAATGCGATGCAGGAGGAAAGCATAGCGCGTTGTGGCTGGAAGTCACCCATGGGAAACGCCGATACGCATCAATTTTTCGCGCGTGGAAGGTTTGACAGCGTGGGAAGGTGCGGCAACACTACGGTAATAATTTCGCACTGCAACATAGTGATTAACGGATGCCGGTTGTTGAACGTCCCGCCCATGCCCCTGCAGGGTGGCGGTCTTTTCTTGCGGATTTCGGCGCACTCTACGCTGCCAATGGCTTCATGGGTTTTATCTTCGCGGCCACAGGGCCTGTCGCGATTATTCTGAGTGTTGGCACACGCGGCAATCTCACAGAAGCCCAACTTATTTCGTGGATTTTCGGCGTGTTTCTGATTAACGGGCTGATGACAATTCTTCTGTCTTGGCGCTATCGCACGCCCTTGTGTTTTTTCTGGACCATTCCCGGCACGGTACTGGTTGGCCCAGCGCTGGCGCATTTAAGCTTTGCGGAAGTTATTGGCGCATTTTATGTAACCGGGCTGCTGATCTTTGTTCTTGGTGCGTCTGGCTGGGTGAAGCGCGTCATGGAGATGGTGCCCATGCCAATCGTCATGGGTATGGTCGCAGGCGTATTTTTGCGGTTCTGCGTTGATATTGTGCGCGCCCTGCATGGTGATTTTGCCATCGCTGGTCCCATGATTGTTGTTTTTGTTGCATTATCTGCCATGCCGCAGCTTGGGCGGCGCATCCCGCCGTTGATTGCTGCGTTGATCATCGGTGCATGTGCGAGCGTTGTTCTTGGCCGTTTTTCCGGCGCGGGCCTAGGCGGCCTTGCGCTGGCCATGCCGGAGTGGACTGCGCCAGCATGGTCGCTGACTGCTCTTGTTGAACTTGTCATACCCTTGGCGATTACAGTGCTGGTGGTTCAAAACGGGCAGGGCTTTGCTGTGCTGACGCAGGCTGGCCATCAACCGCCCATGAATGCCGTGACACTGGCTTGTGGTGCGGGTTCGCTTTTGGCGGCTGCAACAGGTGCCGTCAGTTCCTGTCTCACAGGCGCAACCAATGCACTGATCGTGTCATCGGGCGAGACGCCCCGGCAATATACAGGCGCCATTTTCACGGGGATGCTGGCTGTGCTGTTCGGGCTTGTCGCCCCGCTTTTTACGCGTTTCATGCTGGCTGCACCGAAGGAATTCATCATGATGCTTGGCGGGCTGGCGATGCTGCGCGTTCTGCAAG
>JBOFCU010000345.1:0-2099 GCA_051646285.1 Beijerinckiaceae bacterium | reverse complement strand
TGACCTCGCCGGTAATGAGCAGCGGGTAGGTGTCGAAGCCGGAAGCGCCGAAACGGCTGGCCACCCATGCAATGCTTTCGAAGATGAAGATGCTCAGGTCATGCAGGGGCGCGAAGAAGCGGTGGCGCTCCATGACGATGGGGGCCATGGATTCGATTTCTGAGAAGTACACAGGGCACAGGCCCACCCAGCCCTTGTGCGTGACGGTGAATGTGATGCGCTTCATGCGTCTGCCCTGAATTTGCGTTTGATTTGCTTGACCCGCTGGCGGGTGATGCCGAACTCAAGGCCGACGGACTCCATGCTCTTGCCCTCGGCGATCCGCTCCATGACGGCCTGATTGCGAAGATCGAGCAGGGCATTGCGCTCGGCAGGGAGCTGCAGGCGCTCGCCACCGAAGTGCCAGCACAGCTTCTTCGCCACATCAAGCCCAAGGGTCAGGGCCAGCGGGTCGCCAGCCTCGACGTGGCGGGGGACGCGCAGCTCACGCCCGCCCCAGCGCCGGACTATCTCGATGGCATTGCCGAGGCCGATGCGCTCACTCAGGTCATGGACGATTTGCTGCATGTAAACCCCTATTGAATGCTCGGGATTGTACCCATAGGGGTTACGGTCAAACGCAAAAACCCCCCGGCGCGGTCAACATATCCGCGCGATACCGTGATTTGGTCTATCTGGCTGTCATCGGCCCACAAGCCCGCGTGCGTGAGGCTGTCGAATGCGGCCTTGAGCGTGTTGTCGAGATCGCGGCGGCGGCGATCCGGGGCGTGGACTGAAAGCGACACGCCCAGGCGAACAGAGCCACCGAGCTGCGGTAGCCTCAGTTTCAGCGCCAGCGCGGCGACGGCGGCGCGGTAGTTCCGGCCTTCCTCGCTGATCAGCGTGCGCCCGGCGAGCTTCCCACGGCTAATGTGTCGCCAGTACTTGTTCGTGCTGGGCGGGTAGGGCATGTCGAAGGAGAGAAGGGTTTGCGTCATGTTTCACTTTCTGGCCCGGATTATTCCACGGGCAACACCGAAATCAATCTCGGCTGCGCTGAGTCGGCATCCAGTGTCTTCAATGCCGCCAGCACATCCTCGCGCTGCTGCCACGCCTTGCGCGTGATCGCTGCCAGCATCGCCTCCTGCTGTGCCCTCGATGGCCTGGCCGACGCGACGAGGCGAGCGCAGCACAGCAGGCATTTCATGTTGTAGGCCCCACTCGCGGGCCGTTGTCTTGATGATTCGCAGGCTTCGCATGTCATTCGTCCAGCAATCCCAAGCGGTAAGCGATGATCCCAAGCTGCTCGCCCGTGTAGTACGTGACATCCGGCAGCAGCTTTTCGCGCAGCCTCGCCCGGTGGAATTCGACGGTGCGAATGCTGATGCCGAGATCATGCGCGATCATCTTGGATTGATTGCCCGCGCACATCATCCGCAGGATTTGGTGCTCTCGCGGCGTGAGCTTTGGGATTTTCAGTTTTGTCTTGATTTTCATTCGTGGCTTTCTTCTTTTTCGGGCTTGTTGATGCTCAAAAGGCACATGAGGCCGATGCCTATCGTGCAGCCGATGGTCAGCAGGCAATACGCCTGCAGCGCGGAAATCAGCAGCTTCATGCGAGCCTCCATACGCGGGCCTGTCTGCCGCCGGGCGTGGCGCGGGTGAGCACCGTGTAGCCGTCCGGGCTGTCGCCGTCGGCGATGATGATGTTCTCGATCCTCCCCGCCTTTTCGAGCTCGTTGATGCGCTTGCCGACCTGGTGGGCATCGATCTGGCAAAACGCGGCGATCTCGTGCGCGGTCAGGCCGTCCGGGTGCTTGGCCAGCGCATCGAGAATCTGCGCATGGTGGCCCCCGGCGAACTCGCGCACGGTCTTGGCCGCTTCCTTGCTGGTCTCCGGGTCATGGCGGCGGGCCAATGTCCTGGGGTTGAAAAGGTCATTTTGCATCTGCATGGTTTGCTCCTTTGTGAAACTCGGGTGCTGCCAGCGCCTTCATGGCCGCGCCAGCCAGCGTCGTGAATTGCGTTTTACCTGTCGTGCTGCCGCACTCGATGACTTGTTGCGCCCGCTCGGGGTCGCCAATCAGCAGCGGCGGCGGTATCCGTTTTCCGTACCCGAG
>JBOFCU010000324.1:0-76923 GCA_051646285.1 Beijerinckiaceae bacterium | reverse complement strand
CATGTCGGCGCCGACACATGGAATGGCTCGCTGCTCTGCCTGAAACGCGGCGGCCGCCTTGTGACATGCGGTTCCACATCCGGCGTTTCCACCACCATGAATCTGATGCAGCTTTTTCAGCAGCAATACCGGATATTCGGTTCCTTCGGCTGCTCGATGAAAAATATCGCGCAAAGCCTTGAGAAAATGGCCGCCGGCATGAAACCCATCATCGACTCAGTGATCCCGCTGGAGAATTTTCAGGATGCGTTGACGAAGCTGGAAAACCGCAAGGTGTTCGGCAAAATTGTCGTCAAACTTTAACTGATAAGCGCATGGAACAGAGTGCCATAAAAAAACGGCCCGCTGTGTGCGGGCCGTTTTATTGGTGACTGCAAAAAGCGTCAGATCGCTTCCTTGAGTTCCTTGGCTGCGCGGAAGGCAACCTTCTTGCTGGCCTTGATCTTGATGGCTTCGCCCGTTGCCGGGTTACGGCCCATGCGCGCAGCGCGCTTGCGGACCTGCAACATGCCAAGGCCCACGATGCGGATCTTCGAGCCCTTCTTGAGCTGCTTCACGACCGTATCAACCATATCGGTGAGGATCGTTTCGACCTGCTTTTTCGGCATCTGATGGGTTTCGGCGAGCATGCCGGCAATATGCTTCACCGTCACAGCAGCGCCAGCCTTCGGCGCAGCAGCAGCCTTTTTCGGAGCAGCGGCCTTCTTGGCCGGAGCTGCTTTTTTGGCTGCTTTTGCAGCGGGTTTCTTCGTCGCTTTGGTCGCTGTGGTCTTCTTGGCCATGATAAAACTCTGCCTCCCGAATCGGAACAATGATCGGTTTTAACCCAATTCACAGCCCAAAACACGCTTTTCTGAAAAGGCATGTGCAAAAACATCAATAATGATGGGGGTTTCTCTGATTCGGCGTGCGGGATGACCCACACAGTGCCGCTTGACCCAGGCCAAATCCTTGCGCAAAAGCCGCATGGTTCAGACGGAATTCCATCGTGGCGGCTCATCCCATTCTCAGATCCATGGCCCGGCGCGCGAGCATGCTTGCAGCGCCGCTCATGTCGATTCTGGTGAAGGGCATTTTCGGCTTTTTGCGCAGGCTGGGACCGGATCGCGCCGGCAACCTCGGTGCGTCCCTGTTGCGCTCTGTTGCGCCGCTGATTCCCGCCAACCGCACGGCCATCGCCAATATCCGTGCGGCTTTTCCAGACATGAGCGATGCCGGGCGTGAAGCCATCCGCCGCGAGAGCTGGGAAAATCTTGGCCGCACTGTGTGTGAATATCCCTTCCTGCAAGAGCTGATGGACTTCGATTACGGCAATCCCGGCAAGACAGGCCGCACCGAGGTTGTGGGCATCGAGCAGTTCATCAAGCTGCTGGAGGAGGGCAGGGACCAGGGCAAGCCTGCCATCATATTCTCGGCCCATCTGGCCAATTGGGAAATGCCGGCGGTGGCCGCTGCCCGCTACGGGCTGGATACCACGGTGGTATTCCGCCCCCCCAACAACATCGCCGCAGCGCGCGCGGTGGAGGTGTTCCGGGCCGGCGCGATGGGCAAGCTCTTGCCAAGCGGCCCTGGAGCCGCAGGCGGCATGATGGCTGTGCTGGAGCGTGGAGGCACTCTGGGCATGCTGGCCGACCAGCACCTCGCCCGTGGCGTTGTGGTGCCGTTCCTGGGCCGTCCAGCATTGACCAACCCGGTGCTGGCCAAGCTGGCACGCCGCTATGACTGTGCCGTCCATGGCGCGCGCTCCATGCGTCTGCCGGGCGGGCGCTTCCGGCTTGAGCTGACGCCGCCGCTGGACCTGCCCCGTGACGAGGAGGGGCATATCGACATCGAGGGGGCAACAGCCGCCATCACGCGGGTGGTCGAGGGATGGGTCAGGGAATACCCCGGCCAGTGGCTGTGGCAGCACCGCCGGTGGCGTCCGCTGGAGATCGAGCGGCGTGAAAAAGAACGCCAGCAGCGCGCACAGCCTGCCAACGCAACTCTGCCGCAGGATGAAACCTTGAAAAACCCCGAGACGGAGGTTGACCCCACGGGCACACGCCAGTAACAGCAGCCCCGACTGGTGCAGCGAGCGCGTAGCTCAGCCGGTAGAGCAACTGACTTTTAATCAGTAGGTCCTGGGTTCGAGTCCCAGCGCGCTCACCATGTCGCTTCAGCAAGCCAGGCAGCCTGCTGCCATCGTCCGCAACCGCCGCAATTGCAAGAAAAAGCCGCACCGGTGAGGGTGCGGCCTGGGGCTGAACAGCTGTGAGCACGCTCACACGTCAAAGAAGACTGTCTCCTTATCGCCCTGAAAGACGATATCGAAGGTATAAACCGTCGCGCCATCGCGCACGGATTTGTGGGCGATAAGCGTTTTGCGGCGTTCCTCCAACTCGATCAGATTCAGCACCGGATCGGCAGCATTGGCCTGCGCCTCATCAGGAAAATACAGGCGTGTATGAACGCCGATATTGATGCCCCGCGCCACGACCCAGACATTGATGTGCGGCGCCATGACACGTTTGTTGCGGCCAGGCACAGGCCCCGGCTTGATCGTATCAAACCGGTAGACTCCGGTTGCAAAATCGGCAGCTGCCCGGCCCCAGCCACGAAAATCCGCGTCCAGCGCTTTATTCTGGGTATCGGCAGGATGATTGTAGCGGCCTTCGCTGTTCGCCTGCCATATCTCGACAAGCGCATCGCGCATCGGCGTGCCGGTCGCATCTATAACGCGCCCTTCGATGACGATTTTTTCGCCGCGCGTTTTTGGGCCAGCAAGGATATGGCCGAAATTATTCTCGAAAATATCAAAGCCGGCGGCACTCGGCGCCAGCCCGATATGAACATAGGGGCCTGCCGTCTGTGATGCCGTCTGCTTTATATAGTGAAGGTCCTGCGGCATCGGTCAATTTCCTTCCAGACGGTTTTCAAACAGCGTCGAACGGCTGCCACGCAGCACGATATCGAAGCGATAAGCCAGCGTATCGGCTGGCACCGAGGCATTGAGATCAAGCGGTGCAATCAGCCTTTCAATCGCATTCGCGTCGGGAATCGTCTGCACGATCGGGCAAATCTTGATCAGCGGATCACCTTCAAAATACATCTGCGTAATCAGCCGCTGCACAAACCCGGAGCCAAACACGGAGAAATGAATATGTGCCGGACGCCAGCTGTTGACGTAATTGCGCCACGGGTAGGGGCCGGGTTTCACCGTCCGGAAATAATAGTAGCCTTTGTCATCCGACAGGCAGCGGCCACAGCCGCCGAAATTGGGATCAATCGGCGCAAGATACGTATCTTTCTTGTGGCGGTAGCGGCCACCGGCATTGGCCTGCCAGAATTCAACGAGTGTATTGGGCACAGGCCGGGCATTTTCATCCAGCACGCGGCCATGCACGATGATGCGCTCGCCAATCGGCTCGCCCGATTTGGCATAATTGAGGATCAGATCATTATCGAGCGGGCCAAGCTCGTTCTGGTTGAAGGTCGGCCCTGTGATTTCCGAGAGGGAATTTTGCAACGACAGCAGCGCATGTTTTGGCGAGCGCGCGACACTGGTCTTGTAGCCCGGCGTAAAGGCAGGCGGGTGCAACACCCGGTCCCACTGGTAGAATTCGGATGGCTTTTCGCTCATCGTGAGGTCCTCCCCATTTTTTGATCCCTCTGCCTTTGCGGCAATCAGTTCACAAAATAAATTATTTGCTTATCATAGGATACATGAAACATTTCGATAGATTGGCGCTGGATGGTCATGCGCTGCGGCTCTTTCTGGCCGTGCTGGAGGAGGGGTCTGTCACCGCCGCAGCGGAGCGGCTGGATTTGACCCAGTCAGCCGTCAGCCACGCGCTGAAGCGGCTGACGGACGTTGTCGGAGCGCCGCTGTTCGTGAAGGCCGGCCGGGGCATCACGCCCACCGCTCATGCCACAGCCTTGCGCGAGACCGCGCAGGGCTTGCTGGCCGCGATTGTGGATTTCGGCAGCCCGCCACACTTCAGCCCGGCGGAAACAGCGCTGCATCTCACCATCGCGGCCAACGATCTCCAGCGAGACCTTTTGCTGCCGCGCCTGTTTGAAGCACTCGCGCAGGAAACGCGCGTCACCACCTTGCGTATCATTCCCTCAGATGTGCCAACACCCGAGCTTCTGCGCGAAGGCCGGTGCGATCTGGTGATCTCGCCATTTCCGCCGGCAGGGTCAGACATCGTCCAAAAGTTGCTCTTCCGCGACCGCTATGTCTGCTTTTACGACCCGTCAGCCCGCGCCGAGCCGCGCACGCGGGCTGATTTTTTGGCCGCACGTCATGTCAGCGTGATTTATCCGAACAATGAGCGGCTGGATTTCGACAAGCGCCTGCAAGCTGCTGCCGTGCACCGGGATATGGCCGTCGCGGTTCCCGGCTTTTCCGCTGTGCCAGCTTTTCTGCGCGGCAGCGATTTTATCGCCACCATGCCAAGTCTCTTCAGCGCGCAGCTGATGCGTGATTTTGCCAGTACGACGGCCCCACTTGATTCTATTGGCGCGACAAAGGCGGGCGGGCTGACCATGTTCATGGCGTGGCACCGGCGCGCGCAGGATGATCCGCGCCATATCTGGGTGCGTGAGCGATTGCTGGCATCCGTGCCGCGCCCTTACAAAATCGGAAGCAAAAAATAAGCCCGCCAACAGGCGGGCTTATTGTGTCGGCAGTCGGTGCAATCACACGCGCTCGATGGCAATGGCAATGCCTTGGCCGACGCCAATGCACATGGTCGCCAATGCCAGCTTGCCGCCTTTGGCTTTCAGCTCAAGCGCTGCGGTGCCGGCGATACGGGCGCCGGACATGCCAAGCGGATGGCCAAGAGCAATCGCGCCGCCATTCGGATTCACATGCGCGGCATCATCCGCGATTCCGAGATCGCGCAAAGTCGCCAATCCCTGGCTGGCAAAGGCTTCATTGAGTTCGATGATATCGAAATCCTGCGGCTTGATACCCAGGCGGGCACAGAGCTTCTTCGTCGCTGGTGCGGGGCCGAAGCCCATGATGCGGGGCGCAACACCGGCTGAGGCACCGCCAAGGATACGCGCAATCGGAGTCAGTCCGTATTTCTTGGCGGCCGCTTCCGAAGCAATAATCAAAGCCGCTGCGCCATCATTCACGCCGGAAGCATTGCCGGCAGTCACGCTGCCGCCCTTGCGGAACGGCGTTCCAAGCTTGTTCAAGGCCTCGATGGTTGTTTCGCGTGGATGCTCGTCGCGAGCGACGATCACGGGATCACCCTTGCGCTGCGGGATAGTCACTGGCACGATTTCACGATCGAACACACCATTCTTCACAGCCGCCGACGCACGCTTTTGCGAATTGAACGCAAATTTGTCCTGATCTTCCCGCGAAATCTTGAAATCTTCCGCGACATTTTCAGCCGTCTCCGGCATGGAATCGACGCCATACTGGGCTTTCATCAGCGGGTTCACGAAGCGCCAGCCGATAGTCGTATCGTGAATTTCCGCATGGCGCGAAAACGCGCTGTCTGCCTTGGGCATGACGAAGGGCGCGCGTGACATGGATTCCACGCCGCCAGCAATGGCAATATCAATTTCCCCGGACTTGATGCCGCGGGCAGCGGCAATCACCGCATCCATGCCCGAACCGCACAGCCGGTTGATCGTCGTGCCCGGAACATCGACAGGCAACCCGGCCAGCAAGGCCGACATGCGTGCGACGTTGCGGTTGTCTTCGCCAGCCTGATTGGCGCAGCCGTAAAACACCTCATCAATCTGCGACCAGTCGAGATTGGCATGGCGCGCCATCAGCGCCTTGATCGGCACGGCGCCAAGATCGTCAGCCCGCACCGAAGACAGGGAACCGCCGAAGCGGCCAATCGGCGTGCGCACATAGTCACAGATAAACGCGTCCATCATGATCTCCATCAGTGTTTGATACTTCAGGCGGCGATTTTTGCCCGGCCATCGCGAATAGCGACGCCGCTCAGTTTCACCAATTCTTCCAGCGAAAGCCCTGGCACGATTTCAATCGCGACAAATCCATCCTGCGACACGTCGAGAACGGCCAGATCTGTATAGATGCGGGAGACACAGGCCTGCCCCGTCAACGGATAGGTGCATTCAGGCACCAGCTTGCTTTTGCCGTCCTTGGTGAGATGTTCCATCATCACAAAGGTTTTCTTGGCACCTATGGCGAGATCCATCGCGCCGCCAACGGCAGGGATGGCATCCTTCGCGCCCGTATGCCAGTTCGCGAGATCGCCTTTTTGCGACACCTGAAATGCGCCTAGCACGCAGAAATCCAGATGGCCGCCGCGCATCATGGCAAATGAATCGGCATGATGAAAATACGCCGCGCCTGGCAGGGCAGTCACGGCCTGTTTGCCAGCGTTGATCAGGTCCCAGTCTTCTTGCCCCTTGGCCGGTGATGGGCCCATGCCGAGCAGGCCATTTTCCGTGTGAAGAATGATTTCACGGTCCTTCGGTAAATAATCGGCCACCAGCGTCGGCAAGCCGATGCCGAGATTCACAAACGCTCCGTTGGGAATATCCTGGGCGACGCGGGCCGCCATCTCTTCGCGTGTCAGCTTTTTCATGGAAGTGTCCCTCAATGTCCGCTCAGGCGGCTTGTTTCTGGATGGCTGCAACAGGCACAACACGTTGCACAAAAATGCCCGGCGTCACCACCGCTTCAGGATCGAGCGCGCCGAGCTCCACGATATCGTCAACTTCTACAATGGTGGTTTTGGCCGCCATCGCCATCACCGGGCCGAAGTTGCGGGCAGTTTTACGATAAATCAGGTTGCCCCAACGGTCGCCCTTCAGCGCCTTGATCAGCGCCACATCGCCATGGATCGGATATTCGAGCACATAATTCTTGCCGTTGATGGTGCGGGTTTCACGATCACCGGCCAGCAGCGTGCCATAGCCTGTCGGGCAGAAAAAAGCGCCGATACCAGCGCCCGCTGCACGCATGCGCTCGGCCAGATTGCCCTGTGGCACAACCTCAAGCTCGATTTCACCGGCGCGATAAAGCCCGTCAAAAACCCACGAATCCGTCTGGCGCGGGAACGAACAGATGATCTTGCGCACGCGCTTGGCTTTGAGCAGAGCCGCAAGCCCGGCCTCGGCATTGCCGGCATTGTTGGACACGATGGTCAGATCGCGCGCGCCTTGCGCAATCAGGGCATCGACCAGCGCAAACGGCATACCGGCTGTGCCGAACCCGCCAACCAGAATGGTAGCGCCATCCTTGATATCAGCCACGGCGGCCTCGATGGATGGCTGGATTTTGTTGATCATGATCTGCGTTTCCCTTGTCAGTCCCATGGCCACCCTTGATGCGGCGGCTCCCATTCATTGACATCCTCTTGCGTCAAGCAGCCAAACAGGTCAATAGAATGTTCGCATAATCACATAATTGTTCGATATGCGAACATTTGGAGCGCCACGCGCTGAACAGGCCATCGCAAAACCAGTGGGGAACACAGTGCCAAGAGATGAAACGGTCGAATCCTTCCGGCGCGGACTGGATGTCATCCGCAGCTTTGATGGGCAGCGGTCGCAAACCATCACCGATGTGGCCGCACAAACTGGCCTGACGCGTGCCGCAGCACGCCGGTTTTTGCTGACCCTGACCAGCATGGGGCTGGCCCGGTCCGATGGCAAAAATTTTGAACTCACGCCGGCGATCCTCACGATTGGGCAGACGTTTCTGTCCGGCTTGAGCCAGCTTGAAATCGTGCGCGAGGTCTTAGTGGATTTGACCCGCGAAACCGAAGAATCCGCTTCGGCCGCCATGCTGGATGGCAGCGATATCATTTATGTTGCCCGCTCACCTGCCATGCATCGCATCATGTCAGTCACGCTCGCTGTCGGCACCCGGCTGCCTGCGCATGCGACCTCGATGGGGCAGGTGCTGCTGGCGCAGCTTCACCCGCGCGAACTGGATCAATATCTGGCTCAAACGGCGCTGAAACCTTACACCGGCGAGACCATCACGGCAGCGCCGGCGATGCGCGCCCGTCTGGCAGACATTCGCGCCAATGGCTTTGCCCTGGTGTCGGACGAATTGGAAATCGGGCTCCGGTCGATTGCCGTGCCCGTGAGTGAAGGCCCGCGCGGTCCGCATCTGGCCATCAACATCAGTGCGCAGGCCGCGCGCGTATCCGCACAAACCATGCGCGAAAAATTTCTTCCCGCATTGCGGCGAGCTGTCGAGGCCATCAGCATGGCCGCCAGCCGGTGACTGACAGCGTGGCTCAGAAATAATCAAGCACTGACAGAGGCTTGCGGATATGGGCCTGATCTGACGCCGCAGATGCTTCAGAAACGTATCGGTGAACCACACCTGTAACGCGCAATTACACCACAAATTCGCACGAAAAACTTCACTTTCCTTAAGTGAAACGCAACTTTCTCAAGGCAAATTTTGTCCATCTGACGCAAAACCGTCATGCGCCAAGCCGGGCTAAAATGACAATGATAACCGCCCCCGACCGGAACCAGATAAGCGGGTTACTGCTGCCGAAAGAGAGCAGGGCCAAACTCGTTGATATGCTGTTTTCAGACGTGCAGACATTTTTGGCGGGCGCCGTCTCGACAATCGCCGTTACAGCCCTGACTTTCTATTCGACGTATAACTATGCCATCGGCACCATTCTGCTGCTGACCGTCGTGCTCAACATAGCGCGCTACAGGCAGTTTCGCCGCTACGCCGCATTGCCGGCCAAGCCAAGCACTGCAGCAGCCTGCGCCATGTGGGAGCGGCTCTATGAGACCTGTGCCTCACTGAGCATGCTGCTGATCGGCCTGACCTGCTTTATTGTTTTTGGATTCACGAACAATGAGTTCGGCCAGCTGCTTTGCGCCATGCTCGCAGTATCCATGTGCATGGGTGTGATCGGCCGCAATTTTACCAGTGCAAGGCTGGTGCGCTGGCAGGTCTGGTGCCTGTTTATTCCATTCGTGATGGGCCTGCTGATCAGCGGTGAAATCCATCACTACATCTTGTCCGCGTTTATCGTGCCATTCATGTTCAGTGTTGGGCGCAACACCGAAAAATTGCGCAAGCTGTTTTTTGATGCGGTCTTTTCATCCCATGAAGCCAGCGTGCTGGCGAACCGGTTTGATGCAGCGCTCAGCAATCTCCCGCACGGCATGAGCATGTTTGACGAGACCGGCCATCTGGTCGTTTCAAACTCGCGCTGGGCGCAATTCATGGGCGTCGATCCTGGCCTGTCACGCTTCGGCTGGTCGCTGGAAAATATGCTCGATGAATATGTCGTTAGCGGGCGTATTACATCTGATCAGCGCAGGACCGTTGCCGAAGCCCTCGGCCCGCCCGCACCAGGACTGGATGCCGAACACCGCACAGGCATTTCATTCGCCGGCCACATCTTCGATATTTCGTCAGAGCGCCTGACCAATGGCGGCTTCTTGACAATGCTGGAAGACATAACGGCAAAGGCAGAAGCACAGGCGCGGCTCGCGCATATCACACGATATGATACGCTAACGGGGCTGCCAAACCGTGGGCATTTTCAAGAGATGGTCGACGCGGTTTTGCATGGCAACCGCAAGGATGACCCATTTGCCATCCTGTTTGTCGATGTCGACAATTTCAAGGATGTGAATGACACATTGGGTCATGCTATCGGTGATGCCCTGCTGTTTGAAGTGGCTGACCGTATTCGCTCCCAATTGCGCACCCATGATACAGTCGCCCGGTTTGCCGGAGACGAATTTGTCATTCTGCAACGCCATTGCACGTCACAAGATGATGCATCGACCTTGGCTGGTCGCATTATTGAAACGCTGGCCGCGCCATGCGTGATTGACGGCCAGGAGATTATCGTCAGCGCATCCATTGGTATCGCGCTTGCGCCGCGCGACGGGCAAACCGTGGATATTTTGTTCAAGAAAGCCGATATGGCGCTGTCCCGCGCCAAAGCCAGCGGACGCAAGGCATTCAACTTCTTTGAAATGGAGATGGACGAGCGTGCCCAGGCCCGGCGTGCGCTTGAACTGGATATGCGCGCAGCAATCAAGGCTGACGCGTTTGAGCCATTTTTTCAGCCGCTCTACAATATCCGGCGCAACACCATCACAGTTTGCGAAGCCCTTGCACGGTGGGTTCATCCGGCCAAGGGGATGATTTCTCCGGCAACGTTCATTCCCTTGTCCGAAGAAAACGGCATGATCCTCGAGATCGGCGAACAGATTTTGCGCAAGGCGTGTGAAGAATGTGCACGCTGGCCTGTAAGCACCAATGTATCGGTGAATTTGTCGCCGGTTCAATTGCAGCGGTCCGATGTTGTCGAGGTCATCGGGCGCACCTTGAAAAATGCCGGGCTTGCGCCTCACCGTCTGGAAATTGAAGTGACGGAATCGGCATTGCTGCATGACATGCAGGCCACGGTCGATGTCCTGCATCGCCTGCGCGCCATGGGTGTGCGCACGGCGCTCGATGATTTTGGGACAGGCTATTCAAGCCTGAGTCATCTGCAAAATCTCCCGCTCAACAAAGTCAAGATTGATCGCTCCTTCCTGCGCAATGTTGAAACGGACATGCGCGCTAAAAAACTGTTGCTCGGCGTGACACAGCTCAGTGCTGACCTTGGCATGACGGTTGTGATTGAAGGCGTGGAAACCTATGAACAGCTGGCCATTCTCTCCGAGAGTGGCACTGTCGACGAAGTGCAGGGCTTCCTGTTCAGTCCGCCATCAACGGCTGAAGTTGTTCGGGCACTGCTCACTGAGCCAGAATACACGACGCAACAAAAAAGACAGCCGGCAAAAAGACATGGCGCTATGTGACGTGTGGCAGATCAACCAGCTGGCTGATCATTCGCATACGAATATCACACCAACCTCTGTTAATTGATTTGTGTTAACATCTGCGCCAAACCGGCGCAGCGTATTAATCCTTTTTTTACGCCCGTCTTTACTGTGGTAAAGAATGCATTAACAATTTCCCTCGACGTCGAACCATCGGCGCATACGGGGCAAGTTTTATGCAATTTCAAACGGATCAGTCTTTTGCGGCTAAGGTCGCTGATTTCATTGAACAAGTCGATTACCGCATTGCTGTAACCGACGAAGATCGCGACGTGATTTACCGTTTGCGCTATGATGCATACCTAAGGGAAGGCGCGATTGCACCCAACCGTCAAAAGCGGTTCAGGGACAAGTTTGATGATCTTGCGAATGTCTGGATATTCGGTCTGTATCTCAACAACCGCCTTGCCAGCTCCCTTCGTATTCACATCGCCAGCAATCTTCACCGCCAGTCACCCGCGATGGATATTTTCCCCGATGTGCTGACGCCGCACATCAATGCCGGCTCGACCGTGTCTGACCCGACACGGTTCGTCGCTGACCCCGATATGGCGCGCGAGAACCCTTATCTGCCCTATGCGACGGTCCGTCTGGCCGGGCTGGCCTGTGATTACTTCGGTATTGATCTGGGCCTGGCCACCGTGCGCGCTGAGCATCAGCCCTTTTACAAGCGCCTGTTCGGGTTGGACGTTTTAAGTGAGCCGCGCACATATCCCGGCCTGAAAAAGCCAATCATCATGATGGGGGCCAATTGCCGCGCTGTGCGCGGCAAGGTGCTGGCAAAATATCCGTTTCTCACCGCACCAGCGATCGAGCTGGAAGCCTTGTTTGGGCAACGGAGCGCCATCGGCGACCAGGACAACGCGATGGGCGGCAGCCGTCAGGGGCAGCAGGCAAACCGGCCAAGCCAAGAATCGGCTGAGCGGCTGGCGCGGATATCGATCCCTGCGCCTGAACCACTGGGCGCACCGCTCGACATTCCGTTTCGCCCCGGCAAAGACTGATCAATCCGGCATCGCCAGTGCAGTGCCGCAACGATGCGGTTTCACGGAAAACGCATCAGCAACGCTTGACGGGCAGGGCGGCCCTGCCTACACGGACACCCGGAATGGGCGCGTAGCTCAGCGGGAGAGCACTCCCTTCACACGGGAGGGGTCACAGGTTCAATCCCTGTCGCGCCCACCATTCCATTGTCCGGTATCAGGCTGAAAATTGGCTGGCACAGCGCCGGACGGCAGTTTGCAATTCGCTGAAATGGTCGATCACGACAGTTGGCCCAAGGTCGCGCACGGGCACGTTGGTATAGCCAAAGCTGACGGCGACGACGGGAATGCTTGCGGCAATGGCCGCATCAATATCCGCCCGCGAATCGCCAACCATGACAGCCCGGTCCGCCCGGCCGCCGGCCAGTGCCACAGTGCCGGTCAAATGGCCGGGGTCAGGCTTGAAAACGGGAAATGTGTCCTTGCCGCAGATGGCGGCAAAACGCCCGGCGATGCCCAGCGCATCCAGCAATATCCTCGAATGCTGCTCCAGTTTGTTGGTGCAGACGGCAAACCGCCAGCCCTCGGCTTCCAGCGCATCCAGCGAATCCAGAACGCCGGGAAAAAGCACTGTCTCATCCGCCAGATGGTCGTGATAATGATTGAGAAAATCCTGATAAAGCTGGTCCAGAAGCGGTGGCGGCAATGTTTTGCCATACAGCGCAAAGCCCCGCTCAATCAGCGGGCGCGCACCAGCGCCCAGCAGATCACGCGCTTTTTCGATAGGAACACCCGGCACATTCTGCGATTCCAGAATGACATTGAGTGTCTTGATCAGATCACGTGCGCTGTCTGCCAGCGTGCCGTCGAGATCAAACACAAGGGTCGGTCGGTCGCTCATGGGCGCATATCTCAAATAATTGCAGGCGGGATGATCGATACAGGCCGACCGTTAAGGCTTCATCAACCATAAAACGGTTCGCTATGCCAAGGATCAGCATGACTCGCCTGTGGAGACTTTCGATGCGCCGTATCAGCCGTTTTGCCATCGCCACCGTATCGCTCCTGTCTGCGCCCATGGCCGCAACCGCAGCGCCGTTTGATTTTCTGGCCGCGCCGCAAACCGATCTCAACCGCGTCTACCGCATCGACCGTTTCAGTGGCGAGGTGACAGCCTGCCAGTATGGCCTGAAAGAAGGCACGATTGGTGTCACGCTATGCTATGGCGCAGGCGAGGGCGCAGTCACCCAGCCCGCCGGTGAATATGCGCTCATCGCATCGCGTCACGAGCGCGAGGGTGGCGTGTTCCGCGTCAATCACCGCACCGGCGACATGAGCGTCTGTTACGTTTTCAACGACCATGTTGTGTGCACGCCGCAGGCCAAGGCCGGCATTGTGCAGGCCGGCCAGGCACCGGCTGCAACAACCAGCCCGGAAACGACCGGCTCCATCAGCGCGCCAAAGAGAAACTGAAATCACTGCCCACGGATAATTCAGCCGCTTGCGTTATGCACAGCGCGCGGAGCGCTGCGCGCGTGATATGATTTGTCATGCGCTCCAGCCCCGTGCTGGAATGCGTGAATGATGAACCAGACACTCTCGCCATCTCAAGCGCTCCTATCGTCAGCCGGAACTTGGCCCGCCAGCATCCTGCGGATATTGGAAGAGTTCGATGTCCGGCAGGTGCCCTATGTGCCGGATGGTGGACATGCGGAATTGATCACCGCTGTTCAAGCCCACCCGCATATGCGTGGCATCGCGCTCACCACCGAAGAAGAAGGTATCGCAGTATCAGCCGGTGCGTGGCTCGGCGGCCAGCGGTCGGCCCTGCTGATGCAATCCAGCGGCGTCGGCAATTGCATCAACATGCTGTCGCTGACCAAAATCTGCAAATTTCCATTGCTGATGCTTGTAACCATGCGCGGGGAGTGGGGCGAATTTAATCCATGGCAAGTGCCGATGGGTTCCACCACTGCGGATGCGCTGAAACTCATGGGCATGCAGGTGCAGCGCGCCGACCATCCGGCCGAAGTTGGTGATGTTGTGCGCCATGCTGCCTCGATGGTTTACAGCGGCGGCTCGTCGGTCGCTGTGCTGTTGTCCCAGCGCCTGATTGGCGCAAAAGTCTTCACAAAATAAATCAGGCCGAAAACATCCATGGCACAGTCCGCCCCGCAAAAATCAAACCGTCTGGATCGCCGCAAGGCCGTGGCCCGCCTGTTGCGTGACCGGGGCGATGCACTTGTTGTCACGGGATTGGGTGCATCAACCTATGATGTCGCAGCGAGCGGCGACACACCGAAAAATTTTTATCTCTGGGGCGCGATGGGTGGCACCGCTTCGCTGGCGCTGGGGCTTGCGTTGGCGCAGCCCGATAAGCCCGTCATCGCCATCACGGGGGATGGCGAAATGCTGATGGGGATGGGCAGCTTCGCAACCATCGCCCTGCAACAGCCGCACAATCTCACCATCATTGTGCTCGACAACAGTCTGTATGGTGAAACCGGCGCCCAAGCGAGCCACACCATCACCGCTGATCTCGCCGCCATTGCGCGCGGGTGCGGCATTGCCGATGCTGACGTGATCAACAGCGAAGATGATCTTGAACAGCTTGCAAGCGATGTTGCGAAAATAGGGGCCGGGCCGCGCGTGCGGATCGTGAAAATCAGCAGCGCCGATTATCCGCGTCTGGTGCCATTGCGTGAGGGCGCGCATGCCAAGGCCCGTTTTCGCGAAGCATTGGGCCTGACCGCTGAATAAATACACCGTCAAGCTGATGCGCCAAGGCAGGCCAATGCACTGCCTTAGCGTGCGCCCGATACGACGCGTCCAGTGACATTGCCAATACCGGAAATGACGCCAACGGCTGTAGAGCCGAGTGTCTGGCCAAAACCGCCGCTTTCGTTCAGTTTCTGCCCGCTGGCGAGCCGTCCGCCAATCATCTGCACAACCTCGGGCGATTGCGCGAACTTCGTGTGGCCAAGACTGTCACCGGACTGGACATCCGTGAGATCAATGATGGTCACGCGGTTACTCGACAATTCTTTCAGGCGTGACTTGTAGGGTTCCTGTTCGGGATCAATGCCGCCAAGCCTGTCATTGCTGCCGGCAATGCGCTTGGAAAAAGACAGCGCCTTGTCGTCACGCGACACGAAGATCGTAAAAGGCGGGTGCCTCTCGCCGATGGTGCGCATCTGGCGGCGGAACACATCCACATCAATATCGGGCGCGGCCAGCATGACATTCTTGATTTTTGGCGCGATACCGCCACCACGGATGGCCATCTGCCGCAGCGCTTCCACAGCGACCCAGTTGCCCATGGAATGAGCGAGAATGGAGATTTCGCCGACCGATTTGTCTTTCGAGAGTGTTTGCAGAATGGCTTCCAGTGCATCACGTGAATAGGTCGCACTCTCATGATCATAGGGGTAATCCAGCAGCTGCCCGCGTGATGGCCAGGTAAACAGCAGCGGCACCACAGACGCTTTGGAATCATGCATGATCTGGGCAAAACGGTAGACAGATTCCTCAAAGCGCGTGTTGTAGCCATGAATGAACAGCAGCACCCGGCGCTGCGGCGCTTTGGCAACCCGGCTATAAAGCCGCTTCAGCGCCGTCGGCTGGTCAATCCGGTCGGCCCGCAAAGTCACGAAATCGGTCGCCGGATTCGCTGTCTTGGATGACGGCCATTGAATTTCGCCCGGCTGGCGGGCGCTGTCAGGTGGAATGGAAATGGCAATATCTGCAAAGTTCAGTCCGATCGCGCGCTCGCCCGTGAACATCTCGCCCGGCCCGGCATCCTCACTGCTGCGCGTGGTGGCAACCAGAATTTCGACCTTGCTGGTTCCGGCTTGCTGGAATCCTGTTGGCAGCAGCACACCCTGCGCCTTTGAGCCGCAGGCGGCCAGCAAGGCGCACAGCAGGGCAGCGGCGGCGCGAGACAGGGCCGTTCTGGAGAGCATAAAGCGTTGCATGATCGTCTTCTAGCCTGCCATGACCAGCAGGCCAATGACATAAATCCGCAGCACCCATCTTTACCCATGCCCGCACAAAGACCATATCGGTAAAATGCCGCCACGACGCCAGAAACCGCCGCATTACCGGGATGGGGACCCCCGGATGTCCGTGCTGCCGCCTGAGAAGGCTGGCAGCCCGCCGGTCAATTGGGCGGTGCTGATGCCGCCTCTCATCGTTGGATCGGTTGGCGGGTTCTTGGCCAGTTTTATCGTTGGTGGCGGCGGGCTGCTGCGCTATGCCATCACCGGATTTCTGGGATTGTTCCTCGGCACGCTGGTGCTGCGGGCGCTGGGGCTTTCACTTGCCATCCGCAACCCGCTGGTGGCAAAGATCGTGACCGCCGCAATAGGTGCGGCGGCTGTTGTGTTGCTTGCAAGGATGATTGCCTGATGGCTGTGGTGCTTGACCTTCTCGGCGGGAAAGACCCGCGCACCAGCGATGTCGCAAGCGAAGTCGCAAGCGCCGTCAGTCGTCCACGCCACCCGGAAAAGGCGAAACGGCCGGATCACGAACTGCTGCGCAAACCCGACTGGATCCGGGTGAAAGCACCAGGCTCGCCCAAATGGGCTGAAACCAACCGCATCGTGAAAGAAAACAACCTCGTCACCGTGTGCGAGGAGGCGGGCTGCCCCAACATCGGGGAATGCTGGGAAAAGAAGCACGCCACCTTCATGATCATGGGTGACACCTGCACGCGCGCCTGCGCCTTCTGCAATGTCAAAACCGGCATGCCGGCCCCGCTGGACCCGGATGAGCCACAAAAAGTGGCCGACGCGACGGCCAAACTCGGCCTTGAGCATGTGGTGATCACATCGGTGGACCGCGATGATCTTGCCGATGGCGGGGCCGACCATTTTGCCAAGGTCATCCGGGCGATCCGCATCGCCGCCCCCAACACCACCATCGAAATTCTGACGCCGGATTTCCTGCGTAAGGAAGGCGCACTGGAGGTTGTGGTCGCGGCCAAACCGGATGTGTTCAATCACAATCTTGAATGCGTGCCGTCGCTGTATCTCACGGTGCGGCCGGGCGCACGCTATTTCCATTCCATCCGGCTGTTGCAGCGGGTCAAGGAGCTGGACCCGACCATTTTCACCAAGTCCGGCATCATGGTCGGGCTGGGTGAGGAGCGCAACGAGGTGTTGCAGCTGATGGATGATCTGCGCACGGCCGAAGTCGATTTTCTGACCATCGGCCAATATCTGGCACCCACACGCAAGCATCACCCGGTTGTGAGATTTGTCACGCCCGACGAATTCAAGAGCTTCGCCACAATCGCCGGAACAAAAGGCTTCCTGCTCGTGTCATCAACACCGCTGACCCGATCATCACATCATGCCGGGGATGATTTTGCCAAACTGAGGGCAGCGCGTCTGGCGCGGTTTGGCCATTAAAACACGATGCCTTCCTTTCGCACGCGCCATCCGGTCAAGTTCAGCGCCGCGCAGATGTTTGCGCTTGTCGCAGATGTGGAAAAATATCCGCAGTTCCTGCCATTCTGCTCAGCCCTGACAGTCCGGCGCCGGACAGAAGACGGCGAGGGCAGGCCGGTGATCGTGGCGGATATGACGGTCGGCTACAAATCCATTAACGAACGCTTTACCAGCCGCGTCACGCTCGATGAGCCCGCGATGAAAATTCTGGTCGAATATATCGATGGGCCATTCCGCTTTCTCGAAAACCGCTGGACATTTCTGCCAGACCCGGATGGCTGCGTTATCGATTTCTATATTTCCTATGAATTCAAGAGCCGCATACTGGCTGCCGTTGCCGGCGCGGTGTTTGACCGCATATTCCGCATGTTCACCCATGCGTTCGAGGAGCGGGCCAAACAGGTTTACACGGCCGCATAGACAGCGCGCATCGTCACGCGCACCGGAAAATGGCGTAATATCTGCGCTTTGGCGCAAACGGCTGAATCCATCGCGTGAATCCATAAGCCGGATTTAACCTTCTGTCCTTACGGTCCCCCCATAGATCGCAGGAGAGAAGCAATGCCGGCAGGCGACCTGACCCAAACCTATACCCAGAAACAGACGGCATCGCTCCCGCATCTGGTCATCACGGTTTTTGCTGCGGCCCTGTTTACCTCGGCCAGCCTGCTGTTTGTCGTGCAGCCCATGTTCGCCAAACTGGTGCTGCCGAAACTGGGGGGATCACCCGGCGTATGGTCGGTGGCGACGGTATTTTTTCAGGCCGTCCTGCTCTGCGGTTATAGTTACGCCCATGTGCTGACCAAATATCTCAGTGTGCGCAAGGCTGCCCTCGTGCATATCGCGGTGATGGCGCTTGTGATCGGCGTGGCCCTGCCGCTCGGCATCGCGCAAGGGTGGGACAGGCCGCCAGCTGATGGCCCGGTGCTGTGGCTGTTCGGATTGTTTTTCGTGTCCATCGGCCTGCCGTTTTTCGCCGTCTCCGCCAACGGGCCGCTGTTGCAGGCGTGGTTTGCGCGGACGGGTCACCCGCAGGCGCATGACCCCTATTTTCTGTATGCTGCCTCCAACATCGGCAGCCTGCTGGCACTGCTTGCCTATCCATTGCTGATCGAGCCGAATTTCACGCTGCCCAAACAGCTGCAGGCCTGGTCATGGACATTTGCATTTCTGCTCGCGCTGATCGCGATGGCAGCGAGTTTTGCAGTGAGAGGCAAGACCCTGGCCGACGCGGAACCCGAGACAGCCGTTGCCATACCGGGCGCACAAAAACTGGCATGGATTGGCCTGTCCGCCGTGCCATCCGGATTGCTGGTGGCCTTCACCGCCTATATTTCCACGGATATTGCGGCTGCGCCGTTTTTGTGGGTGATCCCGCTGGCGCTGTTTCTGCTGACATTTATTGTCGCGTTCCAGAGCAAGCCGATCTTGTCCTACACATTCATCAAGGCGGTGCAGCCTTACGCCTTTGTCTGCGCCATTGTGCTGCTGATCATCGGCGTCAACCTGCCGACATTGCTGTCGCTCGCCCTGGGCACAACCTCCTTTTTTATTCTGACATTGTGCGCGCATCATGAGCTTGTGCAGCGGAGGCCATCAGCGCAGGCGCTGACGCAGTTCTATTTTTATATGTCACTGGGTGGCGTTGTCGGCGGCACGCTGGCCGCACTTGTGGCCCCGCTGATTTTTAACAACACGCATGAATATCCCATCCTGCTGTTTGCTGCCTTGTTCTGCCATCCGGCCCTGTGGCAGGGCGGGCGCGACGCCATTCTGCGCCGCATTGGCCTTGGCACTGGCGCGTTGCTGCTGCTTCTTTTCGGCGGCCCCATTCTGCATGCCATGGCCCATCCGGTCCTCGTCAGTGCCACCATGGTCGCTGTTGTGGCGGCAGGCTGGATGATGCGGCAGAACCGCCAGCACTTGTTGGCATTCACCGGCGCTGTGCTTGTCATGGTCGTGCTCGCCAGCACCACCCGTTCCGGTCAGGTTGTCGAAGTTGCGCGCTCCTTTTTCGGTGTCCATGTCGTGCGCGATTTCGCCAATGGAACCTTCCGCGCATTGGCCCATGGCACCACATTGCATGGGGCCGAGCGTCTGATCCTCGATGAAAAATCCGCCAGTTACGGCAAGCGCGAACCACTGACCTATTATAATCCGGCCGGTGCGATTACGAGCGCCGTCAATCTCACGCGGGCGGGCAACAGCGTGCGCCATGTCGGTGTTGTCGGTCTGGGCGCAGGTTCAATGGCCTGCCATGCCACGGGGCAGGAAAGCTGGCGCTTCTTTGAAATTGACCCGGAAGTCATCCGTCTCGCCCGTGATCCCAATCGCTTCCGTTTTGTCAGTGATTGCATGCCGCAAGCGCCCATTATCCTGGGCGATGCGCGCCTGACGCTTGCCGATGAAGCCGCGGCTGCCAAGGATATTATCGTCATTGATGCATTTTCGTCTGACTCCATTCCCGTTCATTTGATGACGCGTGAAGCGGTACAGATGTATTTCGACAAGATGGCTGCCCATGGCGTGCTGGTCATGCACATTTCCAACCGCCATCTTGAATTGACATCCGTGCTGACGGCGCTGGCTGACGAACTCGGTTACACCATCCGCGTGCGCGACGACCGCAAATTCGCCAAGGACGCATTCAAGGACGGCAATTATGCTGCACGCCTGTGGATGCCATCCATTGTTGTTGCCATCGCGCGCAATCCGCAGCCGCTGACGGCATTCACGCCGGAGCAGGGCTGGAACGAGCCAGCACGCACCGCAGGCGTCAAGCCATGGAGCGACAATTATTCCGACGTGGTGTCAGCCATGATCCGTGGCATGAAAGCGCATTAAAAATCTCGGCCTGAAAACATGGCTCAGGCCATGGCGTGCATGAGCATCATCAGGGCATCACGCGCGGCGCGCTCGCGAATATCGCGGCGCGGCAGATCGCCAAATTGAAAAATGCCGTGCCGCGTGCCGTTCTTTTTGCGATAGACCGCGATATGCACAAGCCCGACCGGCTTGTGCGCGCTGCCGCCGCCCGGACCGGCAACACCCGTAATGGCCACACCAACATCAGCATGGGACTGTTTGACGGCACCTTCTGCCATGGAGCGCGCAACAGGCTCGCTCACCGCGCCATTCTTGGCGATTATATCCGGCGCAACGCCCAGCATTTCGCTCTTGGCATCGTTTGAATAGGTCACGAATCCGCGTTCAAACACGTCCGACGACCCGGCGATTTCCGTGAGCAGCATGGCAACAAGCCCGCCGGTGCAGCTCTCGGCCGTCACGATTTTCAGTTTCTGTGACCGGGCCCGGTCCAGCACTTCGCGGGCGAGGTCAACAAGGGCGCTGTCGGCAGTCATGGCATCACCTCTGGCGAGCGCGATATTCACGCAGTGAACAGGCGGCGGCTCAGCCTGAGCTTGGCACGCGGGCCGTCACTGTCGCAAGCGCCGCAATGCCTTCGCTGCGCCCGGTAAATCCAAGCCCTTCGGAGGTGGTCGCCTTGATCGCTACGCTGCCAATTGCAACAGCGGCAATCTCTGCAATGCGCGCGCGCATGGCCTCACGCACAGGCGCAATTTTCGGACGCTCGCAGACGAGATTGACGTCGATGTGATCCAGCACGCCGCCACGGACGCGCAGCCGCTCCACCGCATAGGCCAGAAATTGATCGGAGGCCGCGCCGCGCCAGCGTTCGTCAGTGGGCGGAAAATGTGTGCCGATGTCGCCATCACCAATCAAGCCAAGCACCGCGTCTGTGATCGCATGCAGCACAACATCGGCATCGGAGTGGCCGGTCAGACCATGCGTGTGGGGAATAGGCACGCCGCCAAGCCAGACATGGTCGCCCTCACCAAAAGCATGGACATCGTAACCATTGCTGACGCGCACGATCATGGGGGTTGCCTCCAACAAACGCCGTTCCGCCTCGGCAAAATCCTGCGGCCAGGTGATTTTGACATTGCGCGCATCGCCATCGAACACATGCACGTCAACACCCATGGCACCGGCTACAGCGCCATCATCGGTAAAATCCATCTGCCCGCGCGATGCCGCGCGGCGGTGGGCCATCAGCAACGTTTGAAATTGAAAGGCCTGCGGTGTTTGCACGGCCCGCAATATATCGCGCGCCGGATGGCCGGACACGACAGAGCCGCTGACCTGCACAAGCGTATCCGTCACGGGCAGCGCCGGCACGGCGGCACCGTGATGTTTTGCTGCCGCAATGGCGCGGTCAATCAGAGCCGCATCGGCAAAGGGCCGGGCGGCATCATGCACCAGCACAATCTCGCTCGGCATGAAGGCCATTTCTTCCAGCCCGCGCAAAACCGATTCCTGCCGCGATGCGCCACCGGCAGCCACCATGACAGGTTTGAACGTGCCCAGCCGTGCCAGCACGCCATCACACAGCGGCTGATCGTCGGGATGGATCACCACCATGATCATGCTGACTGCGGGATGGTCAGCAAAAAGACGCAGCGTGCGCAACAGCATCGGCTCGCCACCAATGGGCCGGTAAGCCTTCGGCAAACCATCGGAGCCAGCCCGCAATCCGCGACCGGCAGCAACGATCAGTGCAGCGACAGTCAAATGGCTTATCCTTCCCAACACCAAAGGTCCGGATAGACGGCTGTCACATCACTGGCAACTTGCTCAGCTAACCATATTGCTGCACTGCAAAAAATTGGTTACATTGCAGGCAGTGAACAGAAGTGCCTAAAAAATGAGCAACACGTCGGCTTTGCCCGATTTCAATGGCATCCCGATTGATGGCCGTGCGGTTCTGGCTCCCATGTCGGGGGTCACCGATGTGGCGTGCCGCCGCATTGCCCGCCGGTTCGGGGCAGGGCTGGTTGTATCGGAGATGGTGGCATCCGACGAGTTGGCCAGAGGCAGCCGTGAAGCGCAGGTCCGCGCCGAAGGGGCTGGCATTGATGTGCATGTGGTGCAACTGGCCGGATGTAACCCGCACTGGATGGCGGAGGGCGCGCGCATTGCCGAAGCGCAGGGCGCTTGTGTCATCGACATCAATATGGGCTGCCCGGCCAAGAAGGTTGTCGGTGGCTGGGCCGGTTCCGCGCTCATGCGTAACTTGGATCTGGCGCAGGATCTGATCAGGGCCGTAACAACAGCCGTCAAAATTCCAGTGACGCTGAAAATGCGGCTGGGCTGGGACATCCAGTCCATCAATGCCCCGGATCTTGGCAAGCGGGCCGAAAATCTCGGCGTGAAAATGCTGACAGTGCATGGCCGCACGCGCCAGCAATTTTACAAGGGCAGGGCCGACTGGCGTGCCATCCGCGCCGTCGTCGATGCCGTCTCAATCCCTGTCATTGCCAATGGCGATATTGCCACTGCCGCAGATGCCCGAACCTGTCTGGAAGAATCCGGCGCGCACGCTGTCATGATCGGTCGGGCCTGCCTCGGCCAGCCATGGCTGGTGGGGCAAATTGCCGGCGCGCTGGCCGGGCGCGCATCAAATGACGGTCCGGATATGGCAGCGCGCCGCGCGGCCATGATCGAGCATGTCGAGGCATTGCTCGGCCTGTATGGGCGCGAACCGGGCTTGCGCCACAGCCGCAAGCATGTCGCCGCCTTTCTCGATCATCATGGCAGCCTTGCTGATCCGGCATTTGCGGCCTTGCGCCGCGCCATGCTGACCACGCTCGATCCGGCCATCATGTGCGATGGCCTGCGCAGCTTTGATGCGCTCCCACCTCTGGAAGAGGCCGCCTGATGATGGCAACCGCCGCCACCCTCGTTCACGACACTGCCGCCTTGCAGCCATCATTGCCCCCCTCCGAACGGGCCGATGCGATTTTGCGTGTCATCCCCATGCCGATCATCGTGCTCGATGGGCGCGACAGCATTATAGACAGCAACTCTGCCGGCGAACATTTCATGGGTTTGAGCGTCGCAGTCATGCGCCGGCACAAACTGGCCGAGCTGGTTCCGTTCGGTTCGCCGCTGCTTTCCCTCGTCAACGAAGCGCGCGATCGCGGAACCGTCGTCAGCGGCTACAGCCTTGATCTGACCATGCCGCGCACTGGCGAGCGCATGGCTGACGCTTACGTGAATCTGCTGCCTGAAGAGCAGGACCATGTGGTTGTCGTGCTGCAGGAACGCACCAATGCCGAAAAATTAGGCAAGCAACTCACCCATCGCGGCGCCGCCCGTTCCGTATCCGCATTGGCCGCCATGCTGGCGCATGAGATCAAGAATCCATTGTCCGGCATCAAGGGTGCAGCGCAATTGCTCGACTCCGCAGTCTCTGATGAAGACCGCACACTGACCCAGCTTATCTGCGATGAGACAGACAGGATCGTAAAACTTGTCAATGGGATGGACCAATTTTCTGATGTAAGGCCTAAAACCCGTGAGCCAGTCAATGTCCATGCCGTTCTGGAACATGTGAAGCGTGTGGCCCAGTCGGGAATCGCGCGGCACGTCAAGTTCACCGAGCAGTACGATCCGTCACTGCCGCCGGTCTATGGCAACCGTGATGAGCTGATTCAGGTCTTTCTGAACCTGATTAAAAATGCGGCAGAAGCGATTGGCCCCAACGCCATTGACGGCGAGATCATCCTGACCTCGGCCTATCGCCCCGGTATCCGGCTGCGGTTGCCGGGCGCTGGCGATAAAGTCGCACTGCCGCTCGAGTTTTCTGTGCGCGACAATGGCTCTGGCGTGCCGCCCGACATCCTGCCGCATCTGTTCGATCCCTTCCTCACCACCAAAACGCAAGGGTCTGGCCTCGGTCTTGCATTGGTTGCCAAGGTGGTTGGCGATCACGGAGGCACCATCGCCTGCGAATCCCAGCCTCACCGCACCGTCTTTCGTGTTCTGCTGCCGATGGCCGCAGCGCGGGATGGCCGCGCATCGGACATTTGAGGAGACGTATGGCACGCGCAAGCATTCTGGTTGCAGATGATGATGCCGGCATCCGCACGGTCTTGAGTCAGGCACTGTCCCGCGCAGGCTATGAGGTAAGAACCGCTGGCAATGCCGCATCCCTGTGGCGCTGGGTGGCGGCCGGTGAGGGTGATCTCGTCATCACCGATGTGGTGATGCCTGATCAGAATGCATTCGATCTCCTCCCGCAAATCCGCAAGATGCGGCCCGAATTGCCGATCATCGTCATGAGCGCGCAGAACACGTTCATGACAGCGATCAAGGCGTCTGAACGCGGCGCATTCGAATATTTGCCGAAGCCATTTGATCTGAAAGAAGTGGTTGCTGTGGTTGGCCGCGCGCTGGCCTTACCCAAGCACGATGTGCGCCCGCCCGAGTCAGCCAATGGCTTGGATGATATTCCGCTGGTCGGCCGGTCGGCCGCCATGCAGGACATTTACCGGGTGCTGGCACGCCTGATGCAGACAGACCTGACCGTCCTGATTGTTGGTGAATCCGGCACGGGCAAGGAACTGGTTGCCCGTGCCTTGCACGATTACGGTAAGCGCAAGAAAGGGCCGTTTGTCGCGGTCAATATGGCTGCTATTCCGCGTGAATTGATAGAATCAGACCTGTTTGGCCACGAAAAAGGGGCCTTTACCGGGGCGACCCAGCGGGCCGCTGGCAAGTTCGAACTGGCCGAAGGCGGCACGCTGTTTCTTGATGAAATCGGCGATATGCCGATGGAAGCGCAAACCCGCCTGCTGCGTGTGCTTCAGCAGGGCGAATATACCACAGTCGGTGGCCGCACAGCGATCAAGACCAATGTGCGGATTGTCGCTGCGACCAACAAGGATCTGCGCCAGCTTATCCAGCAGGGCCTGTTCCGCGAAGATCTGTTCTTCCGTCTGAATGTCGTTCCCATTCGCCTGCCGCCCCTGCGTGAACGCAGCGAGGATATACCGGACTTGGCCCGCCATTTTTTCAAGCAGGCGGACAAGGAGGGGCTTGGTCACAAGTCGGCCGAGCCGGACGCGCTGGATGTGATGCGCGGCTATGCGTGGCCTGGCAATATCCGCGAGCTCGAAAATCTGATCCGCCGGCTGGCCGCACTTTATCCGCAGGAGACGATTTCAGCGCAGATTGTCATGAACGAGCTGCAGGCCGGGCCGCCGATGCTGCAAAATGCGGCTCCTGCCCCGGGCGCTGCGGCAACAGCGTCGCTCTCGGAATTCACGGAACAATATCTTGGCAATTATTTCGCCAGTTTCGGCTCACGCCTGCCGCCGCCGGGTTTGTATCACCGCATTCTGCGCGACGTGGAAGCGCCGCTGATTATTGCGGCGCTTTATGCGACACGCGGCAACCAGATCAGGGCGGCTGAATTGCTCGGGGTGAACCGCAATACATTGCGCAAGAAAATCCGTGATCTTGACCTCAAGATCATGCGCCACCCGGGTTAATTGGCTTCGATCCGGGGTGGCCGCCCCGGAATTGTCACTTTTTGACAACACTGTGCCTGCGGTGCATCACCTGCACTGTGCAGATTCCGGCAGTCCCCGGTCTGCGCCAAACAGGCAGGCTACACAGCATTGACCGAAGTCGCGAAGCCAGAAACGATCGCTGCGGATGCCAGCGCGACGAACATTGAAATCGACCGCCTCGCCACGCGGCGTATTTCTGCGTTCCTCGGCATGGTGCTGGTAACGCTGGCGCTGCTCTCCGCCGTCGCAACATTTCTGACCCTTGCGGGCTTTGTGCCAACCCTGTTCGGTGAACGCACGCTCGTCGTGCTGTTCGCCATCAATTTCATTTTGATTGCGCTGCTGATGATCGTTGTGGCGCGCGAGGGGTTTGCCCTGTGGCGCGCCAAACGCAGCGGCGCGGCGGGTGCAAAGCTGCACAGCCGCATCATGCGCTGGTTCAGCTTTGTGGCCACATTTCCGGCCATCGTGATGGCGCTGGTGGCCTACGTCACCCTGGATCGCGGCCTCGAGCCCTGGTTTTCCTCCACTGTGCGCGACGTGATCACCGGCTCATCCGAGATTGCCAAGGCCTACACCGAATCCCAATGCCGGACGATGACGCGCGAAATTGGCCTGATGGCAGGCGATCTTGACCGCGCCAAACCCATGTTTGAGCAGGACCGCGATTTGTTCCGGCGTTTTCTGACATCGCGGGCGAATTATCTCGAATTTCCGATCACGATGCTCGTCAACAAGGACCAGTCGCTGATCGAACGGATCGAAACGGCGAAAATTGGTGAGGTGGCGGGACCGACGGCGCAGGAAATTGAAGCAGCGGGGGATGGTGAACCCTGGTGCATGGTGCCGCAGGAAGGCAATGTGTTCCGCGTGATTTTCAAACTCACGGCCTACGACAACGTCTTCTTGTATGGCGCACGGCCGGTTGATCCGCGCGCCATTGAATTTCCCCGCATCGCGGACGCTGGCCTGACATATTACCGCGTGCTGGAAGAGCGGAAGGGCGCATTGCAGATTGCGTTTGCAACAATGTATGCGCTGGTGGCCCTGATCGTTCTGTTGTCTGCAGCATGGCTCGGCCTGAATTTCGCCAACCGGCTTGTTGCCCCCATCCGCCGTCTCATCGCGGCCACAGACCGTGTGGCATCCGGGCAATATGCCGTCGCCGTTCCGGTCCGCACCAGCGATGGCGATTTGGCCCATCTTGGCCAGACTTTCAATAAAATGACTGCGGAATTGCAGCGCCAGCATGAACGCCTGACTGCTGCTGCCGATATCATTGACCAGCGCCGCCGCTTTACCGAAGCCGTGCTGTCAGGCGTATCGGCCGGTGTCATCGGCATTGATCCACAGGGCACCATCACGCTGGTCAATCCGTCAGCCGAAAAACTGCTGGGCGGGCAAGCTCAAAATCTGGTTGGCGCGCAACTCGAAACGATTGAACCGAAACTGGCCGCCATTGCGGCACAGCCCGTTCCGGCCCGCAGCGGGCGTCAGACCCAGCACCATGTGTCCCTGATCCGCGATGGCCGCGAGCAGTTGCTGAATGTGCGTTTGACCACGGATCAATCCAACGAAGCCGAGCATGGCCTGATCATGACACTGGATGACATCACCGATCTGATCACGGCCCAGCGCACATCCGCCTGGGCTGATGTCGCGCGGCGCATTGCGCATGAAATCAAGAATCCGTTAACACCCATCCAACTGTCAGTTGAGCGCATCCGCCGCAAATACGGAAAGAATATCGGCGAAGACCGTCAGGTTTTCGACCAGTGCACGGATACGATTATCCGGCAGGTCGATGGCATTAAAAAAATGGTTGATGAATTTTCTTCCTTTGCGCGGATGCCCAAGCCCGCTCCCGAATCTGATGATATCGCGGATATGGTGCGCGAAGTCGTGTTCCTCATGCGCGTGGGCTATCCCGACATCGAAATGGACAATGACATTCCTGATGGAAAAGTCATTGCGCGTTTTGATCGCCGCCTGCTCGGGCAGGCCGTCACAAATATCATCAAGAATGCAACCGAATCCATTGCAGCTGTTGACCCGGCGGTGCGCGGCCCCGGCAAGATCGCCATTACGCTGCGGGAAGACAAGGCAACAGAAACCGCCATCATTGATGTGACGGATAATGGCGTTGGCTTTCCGGCGGAAAATCGCCAGCGGCTTCTGGAACCCTATATGACGACCCGCAGCACCGGCACCGGCCTTGGCCTCGCCATCGTTGGCAAAATTCTTGAGGATCATGGCGGCGGGATCGAATTGCTGGACAATCCCGCCGGGCGCGGCGCGCGTGTGCGCATGCGGATTTCAACAAATGCCGCAGACAATGCGGCTGACAATGACAGCGCTGGAGTGCGCCTGCCAGACACTGGGACGGAGCTTCGCCAATGAGTGCGGATATTCTTGTAGTTGATGATGAGAACGATATTCGCGAACTGGTCGCCGGTATTTTATCGGACGAGGGCTACCAGACGCGCACCGCCGGATCATCAGACGAGGCGCTGGCTTCCGTGCAAGCCCGGCGGCCCAATCTGATTTTTCTCGATATATGGCTGCAAGGCAGCAAGCTCGACGGGTTGCAGGTGCTCGACACCGTCCGCAAGGATCACCCCGATCTGCCGATCGTGATGATCTCCGGGCACGGCAACATCGAAACCGCTGTGTCTGCCATCAAGCGTGGCGCGTATGATTTTATCGAAAAGCCATTCAAGGCTGACCGCCTGCTGCTCGTAGCGGAACGGGCGCTGGAAAATTCGCGCCTGAAGCGTGAAGTGCGCGAACTGAAGGGGCAGTCGGCCCAAACATCGGAAATTGCCGGCGCGTCCGTCGCGATCAATCATTTGCGCAGCGCCATTGAGCGCGTCGCGCCCACCAATGCGCGCGTGCTGATCACCGGCGCGCCCGGTGCCGGCAAGGAGCTTGCGGCACGGGCCATGCATACATTGTCGCAACGTGCCAGCGGCCCATTCGTGATCGTCAATGCCGCCACCATCACACCCGATCGCATGGAAATTGAGCTGTTCGGCGTCGAAGCGACTGCCGACACGCCCAAGCGCACCGGCGCGCTTGAGGAGGCCCATGGCGGCACGCTCTATCTTGATGAGATCGCCGACATGCCGCGCGAGACACAGGGCAAGATCCTGCGCGTACTGACCGACCAGAGCTTCCAGCGCGTCAATGGCAGCACCAAGGTGACGGTGGATGTTCGGATCATTTCCTCGACAAGCCGTGACCTGCAATCGGAAATTGCCGAGGGCAGGGTGCGCGATGACTTGTATCACCGCCTTGCTGTCGTCCCGCTGCGGGTGCCGAGCCTGGCTGAGCGGCGCGAGGATATTCCAGAACTCATCAGCCTGTTCATGGACCGCATCTCGCAGACCACCGGGCTTGCCCGCCGTGCCATCTCATTAGACGCGATGGCCGTGCTGCAATCCCACGACTGGCCGGGCAATGTGCGCCAGCTGCGCAACAACATCGAACGGCTGATGATTCTCGCGGCCGGCGATCCGTCGGTCGAAATCTCCCCGGCCATGCTGCCGCAGGATGTTGGAACCCATGTGCCATCCACGCCAACGGGCGCAGGAGGCGAGCGTTTGCTCAGCCTGCCACTGCGCGAAGCGCGCGAAGCGTTCGAAAAAGAGTATCTGGTGGCCCAGATCAACCGCTTTGGCGGTAACATCTCACGAACATCAGAGTTTATTGGAATGGAACGATCAGCCCTTCACAGAAAGCTAAAATCGCTTAACATAGGCAGTGACTAACCCGTTGGTGAGTTTTATAGACGTGTGTAAGTATCAGAAAAATTGAAGGAGATTGTAGTTTAGGTCAAAATGTTGGTTGCTTGCTGCATTGCGGGATGAAAAGACCGCGCCATGACGTGAGCTTACCTTTGACCATGACTGCAGTACCCGCCTATGGAATTGGAACAGGGACCGGCCGATGCCCTCTGAAAAGACTCAAAATTTGCAGGACACGTTTCTCAATTATGTCCGCAAACAGAAAATACCGCTGACGATCTTTCTCGTGAACGGCGTCAAACTTCAGGGTGTCGTGACCTGGTTCGACAATTTCTGCGTGCTTTTGCGCCGGGATGGTCATTCCCAGCTGGTCTACAAGCATGCCATTTCCACCATCATGCCCGGTGCGCCCGTGCAGTTGTTTGACCCGACAGACGATAGCGACAAGGGTTGATGAGCGGCGAGGGCGTCGATTTCGACCGTTCGATCGCCAAGGCAACGCGGGCGCTGGTTGTCGGCCCATATTTGACCCAGACAGCGCAGGCGCGATTTGCGGCACAAGATCGCCGTGCGCCTGACGTTAATCCGCGCGCCGCGCAGGCCCGGATCGAAGAGGCTGTAGGGCTGGCGCTGGCGATTGATCTGAATGTCATTGCAAGCCAGATCGCCGTACTGAAGGAAATCAAGCCATCGGCCTATCTTGGCACCGGCAAGGTCGAGGAAATCGCTGCGTTCATCAAGGAGCATGACATCGAGCTGGTGACGATGGATTGCGCCTTGTCGCCCGTCCAGCAGCGCAATCTGGAAAAGGCCTGGAGCTGCAAGGTCATCGACCGGACAGGCCTGATTCTGGAGATTTTCGGCCGGCGCGCCAGGACGCGCGAGGGCACATTGCAGGTTGAACTGGCCCATCTGAACTACCAGAAAGGGCGGCTGGTCCGGTCATGGACCCATCTGGAGCGCCAGCGCGGCGGGTTCGGCTTCCTCGGCGGCCCCGGCGAAACGCAGATCGAGACGGACCGGCGGCTCATTCAGGAGCGTATCAACAAGATCGAAACCGAACTTGAAACAGTGGTGCGCACCCGTGGTTTGCACCGGGCCAACCGCCAGCGCGTGCCTTATCCGGTGATTGCTCTGGTCGGATACACCAACGCCGGGAAATCGACCCTCTTTAACCGGCTGACGCAGGCTGAGGTGCTGGCGCAGGACATGCTTTTTGCCACCCTCGACCCCACGGCGCGGGCCCTGAGGCTGCCGCACGGCACCCGCGCAATCCTGTCCGATACGGTCGGCTTTATCTCGGATTTGCCGACCATGCTGGTCGCAGCATTCCGCGCCACGCTGGAAGATGTGCTGGAGGCCGACATCATCCTGCACGTGCGCGACGTCGCCCATGAGGATACGCAGGCGCAATCCGAAGATGTCACCGCAATCTTGAAGGATCTGGGCATCGACGGGGAAGCCGGTACCGGCCATGCACCGATCATTGAAGTCTGGAACAAGATCGACGTGCTGGATGTCGAGCACCGCGAAGCGTTGATGCAGCGTGCGGCTTTGGCGGCAGAGAGCGAAGCGCCGGTTGCCATTTCGGCTCTGACAGGTGAGGGCGTTCCGCACCTGCTCGGCAGGCTTGAAAATATCCTCAGCCGCCGGCAGTCAACCTATGCTGTGATTGTCCCGTCTGATGATGGCGCAGGCTTAAACTGGCTCTACGAGCGGGCTGACGTCATCGACCGCCGCACGGATGCTGACGGCAATCAGCATCTCGTTGTCCGTGTCATGCCGGAACGGCGCAGCACGCTCGAACAGCGCTTTCCACGAGCCAAACTGCGCAGTGGCGGCCCGGTAGAGGATCACTGATGCAGACGATCACTGAGGTCATTCTTTTGGGCATGGCCACGTGTCTGGCGTTGCTCGTTACCGCCTGGTGTGCCCGCTTGCCTGCCCGGAAAAGCCTTGGTTTGCTGGCTGGCGTTGCGGCAGGCACAATCACGACCGTTGTGCTGAATGCTGCCGTCGGATTTGCCAGATATATTCTGCCATTCAATCAGGTTGATTTCTGGCTCGCAGCGCAACTCGCCAAACTGGGTTTGTGAGAGGCACCGCGTTCTCGCGCAGCTGTCACCCGCTGCGCTCGCCACGTTTCGCCTCATTCCACAACCCATCCATCACTTCCAGTGACGCATCGGCGAGCGCCTGGCCGCGCGCAGCCAATGTCTGTTCGATATAACGGAAGCGCCGCTCGAACTTGCTATTCGCCAGACGCATAGCGGCCTCCGGATCGACGTCCAAATGCCGGCACAGATTGGCTGCAGCGAACAGAAAATCCCCCATCTCGTCCCGGATGTTGGATGAATTTTTAGATATAACTTCTTGTTTTAATTCATCTAATTCTTCTTGCATTTTTGCAAGAACGGCCATGGGGTCATTCCAGTCGAATCCCACCGCGCCGGCCTTGTCTTGCAGCTTCACGGCACGGGTCAGGGCAGGAAGCGCCAGCGGAACATCATCAAGCAGCCCTGCCGCGTCCGCGACATCGCGGCCCGTGGCTTGCCGTTGCACGGTTTTCTGGCGCTTCTCCTCAGCTTTGATCTGCCCCCAAAGCGCTTTCACGTCCTCCGGTGACAGGTCTTTGACATCACCGAAGACATGGGGATGGCGGCGGATGAGCTTTTCTGTGATCGCCTGCACCACGCCACCGAAATCAAACGCGCCGGCCTCTTGCGCCATGCGGGCGTGGAACACGACCTGAAGCAGCAGGTCGCCCAACTCATCACGCAGATCGGCCAGATCACCGCGCTGGATGGCATCCGCCACCTCGTAGGCTTCTTCAATAGTGTAGGGCACGATGGTGGCGAAGCTCTGCGCGAGATCCCAGGGACAGCCTGTCTCCGGCGTCCGCAGGGCAGCCATGATGTCGAGCAAGCACTGAATGTCGGTCGAGGGCGTCATGGTTGCATAGTAGCGAACGCAAGATGCGCTGACTGTGGTGCAGGCACTCCACGCGGGCATTTGGTAGAGGTCATGCACAGCATTTTGAACTTGGCCGGCCGGTCAAGGTGCAGCCGTTACGCATTGTAGAAAATCAACCCGGCACAAGCCATGCGAATGCCTTGCGCAAGGCCTCTTGCCCGCCCTGAACGACCGGCGTGCCATGGGCCATCAGAACATGCTGTGAGGGCCACGACAGAATTGTCTGGCAAGCCGCCCGCGCAAGGGCACGGTCTGTGAAGGCAACGCGGAATTTGCGCGGCACGGCGGGCACGGCACCGGTCATCAAATCGAGCTTCGCGACAACACTGCGCCAGCCTGAAAACCACCGCGCCGGAAACTGCTGCAAGAGATCAGTGAAAATGGCCGTTTGGCTTTGGTGATGGAAGAAAACCACTTCATTTGTGATGATGTTGCCAGCCACGAGCACCTGATCAATCTGCCCCGCCCATGCTGTTTCCGGCGCGCCTGTCAGATCGCCATGAAAGGCGACATCCCGGCGCTTCTGCCGTAGCCCCGGCGCGGCATAAAACCGCGCGGCCGGGTAGGCGGCTTGCCATTCCGTCAGAAAAACATGGTGCAGCGCATTGGGTGCAACCACATGGGCGACAGGCCCAAGCGCCTTGATCGCGTCAACAAGTTCGCTGGTCAGCTTTACAGGCGACCACACAAACACATCGCCGTTTGCCAGCCTGATCGCCGCCATGCGCGTCGGATAGGCAAACCCCAAGGCCGCCACGAGAACAGGCCCGTCAGCAACCCAGATGCCATCTCCGAACGGCTTCAGCACACAGACCGATATGTCCATCTGATTTTACCTCTCTGCCGTTATATTACCAAGTTACCGACCATGGAGAAACACAGCTTGCCGCGAGTCGCATAAGACATATTATGGAACCACAACATCAAGGACAAAGGCGCTGCCTATGTCAGGCAGTCAAACTCACATCACCGATTTTAGACAAACAAATCAGACAATTACTGGATTGTCCTAAACCAGTGTCACTTCGCTTCAATGAGCCGGCAATTGCGCCGCCCGGACTCGATACATTCCTGTGCCCGTTTGGCATCCGCAATGCTGTTGGCGAGCCAAACGCCACCGGCAATCAGCGCCAGCAAAAACAGCGCGGCGATGAGATTGTTGCTCATAGCGCGACTGTCATGCCGTCAAAAGCCGGCACGATATGGGGTGGCAGACTCCGCACCAGTAAGCCGTAATCCAGATCGGTGTGCAGATTGGTCAGAATGGCCCGTTTGGGTTTGAGCCGGTCAATCCACTGCAAGGCTTCCTGCAAGGAAAAATGTGTCGGATGCGGCGTCGGCCGCAGCGCATCGACAATCCACAGATCAAGGTCAGACAGCGCTGCAATCGATTCTGGATAGATATCGTTGAGGTCGGGCGTATACGCGGTGTTGCCAATGCGCAGGCCGAGCGCATCTGTCTTGCCATGCCGCAGCCGGATGGGCAGCACGGCAATGGCCCCGCCAGGGCCGTCAACCGACATCGGCACAAGCGGTTCCAGCAGCGATAAATCAAGGATCGGCGGATAGTCACTGCCAGCAGGCGCGGCAAAGCAATATCCGAAACGGCTGATCATCGTTTCGGTCGTCACGCTATCTGCATGAATGGTAATGCGCTTGCGCTGCATGATCACCAGCGGGCGCAGATCATCAATGCCGTGGGTGTGGTCGGCATGATCATGAGTCATCAGCACGCCATCAAGGCGCGTGACATTGGCACCAATGAGCTGCTCGCGCAGGTCAGGAGAGGTATCGACGAGCAGGGTGGTTGTGCCGCCCTCGCCCACACGTTCCACCAGCACCGAACAGCGGCGGCGGCGGTTCTTTGGCTCGGCCGGATCGCACGCGCCCCAGCCCTGCCCGACCCGCGGCACGCCGCCGGACGATCCGCAACCCAGAATGGTCAGTGTCGTACTCACGCCGCGCTCGATGGTATGCGTTGCTGAATCTGTGCCGCAGCCTTTGGAAAATACCGCAAAAAATTCGCTGTTGTGATGTCAGACATATCGGCGGCGCTGACACCATGCACATCGGCCAGAGCCTTGGCTGTGTGCGCCACAAAAGCCGGTTCGTTGCGCTTGCCGCGAAACGGCACCGGCGCAAGATAGGGTGCATCAGTTTCCACCAGCAATTGATCACGTGGCACTTGAGCCGCAATGCGCCGGATCTCGTCCGAATTCTTGAATGTCAGGATACCGGAAAATGAAACGAGGAATCCCAGTTCAACACCGCAACGTGCCACAGCTTCGCCCGATGAGAAGCAGTGCAGCACCGCCGGAAAAGCGCCACGCCCATGCTCCTCGCGCAAAATGGCGATCATCACATCATCAGCGTCACGGGCATGAATAATCAGCGGCAACTGGGTGTCGCGGGCCGCCGCAATGTGCGTGCGGAACACCTTTTCCTGAATATCCCGTGGCGCTTTGTCATAGAAAAAATCCAGCCCCGCCTCACCAATTGCGACACAGCGTGGATGGCGGGACAATTCAACAAGCGTGCCCACTGCAATATCCGGCTCCTCGCCGGCATTGTGCGGATGGGTGCCGACGGTGCAGAAAACATCAGCATGCTCTTCGGCAATCGCCGCATAATGACCAAAGCGCGCCACATGCGTCGAAATCGTCAGCATGATCCCGATCCCGGCGGCACGCGCCCGCATCAGAACCGCATCGCGGTCCTGCGCAAGGTCTGGAAAATCCAGATGGCAATGGCTGTCGATCAGCATCAGGATTTCGCTTCTGCCGCAGGATCGACATAGCGCGGGAAAACTGGCGTTGGCGCAGGCAAGACAGTGCCAGCCGCCATGCGGCCATGCGGCCCCACATCGGCAATCATACGCTTGCTTTCCGGTATTGCCACGAGATCAAGAAACTTCGCCGCCGCAACGGGAATGGCCGGCTGCGCCATGATGGCGACAGCGCGGATAATTTCCGCCGTCACACCAAGCACCGTATGCATCCGTTCCGGATTGGTTTTCTTCAGCGCCCACGGCTCCTGTGACGCAAAATAGCGGTTTGCTTCCGACACCACAGCCCATACTTCGGCAAGAAGGGTGTGAATGGCAAAGTCCTGCATCGCAGCGCGGCCTTTTTCCGGCAGTGCGTCGGCCATCGCAAGCATGGCCTGATCTGCATCCGTCAGGTTGACCAGCGCCGGCAATGTCCCATCACAATTCTTGTTGATCATGCTGAGCGAGCGTTGCGCCAGATTGCCGAGATCATTGGCCAAATCCGCATTGGTGCGCGCGATAATCGCTTCGGGGCTGTAGGAACCATCCTGGCCGAACGGCACCTCGCGCATGAAAAAATAGCGCATCTGATCGACGCCGAAATGCGAGGCGAGCGCGATCGGATCGATCACGTTACCGACCGACTTGGACATTTTCTCACCGCGATTCAGCACGAAGCCGTGGCCGAACACGCGCTCTGGCACGGGCAAGCCGGCTGACATCAGAAATGCCGGCCAGTAGACGCTGTGAAAGCGGGTAATATCCTTCCCGATGATATGCACATCCGCCGGCCAATATTTCCAGCGCGGATCATTCTCGTTGGGGAACCCGCAGCCGGTTACATAATTGTTCAGCGCATCAACCCACACATACATGATGTGCTTGTCATTGCCGGGAACAGGAATGCCCCATGTAAATGTTGTGCGGCTGATCGACAGATCCTGCAAGCCGCCCTTCACAAAGCTGGTGATTTCATTGAGCCGTTCGCGCGGCGCGATGAAGTCAGGATTATCGGCATAATGCTTCAGCAGAATATCCTGATATTTGGAGAGGCGGAAGAAATAGCTCTCTTCCTCCACCCACTCCACCGGCGTGCCCTGCCCGCCCAGCCGCACGCCGTCCGGCTGCACGGTTGTTTCGCTCTCGGCGTAAAATGCTTCATCACGCACCGAATACCAGCCGGCATATTTATTGAGATAAATATCGCCATTGGCCTCCATGCGCCGCCACAGTTCCTGTGTTGAAACGACATGGTCAGCTTCGGTCGTGCGAATAAAGCGGTCGTAGGAAATATTCAGCGCGTCGGCCATCTGGTGGAACAGCGCCGCCAGTCCATCCACATAATCTTTGGGGCTGACACCCTTGGCTTCCGCCGCACGCTGCACCTTCTGACCATGCTCATCCGTGCCGGTCTGAAAATACACGTCATAGCCATCGAGCCGCTTAAAGCGGGCAATGGCGTCTGTCGCCATCACTTCATAGGCGTGGCCGATATGGGGCGGGCCATTCGGGTAGGAAATGGCCGTGGTGATGTAGAATTTTTCTTTGCCGCTCATGCCGGGGCCAATCTTCGTGCGAGTCACGCGGCGCGCAGCCGCTTCATGGCTTCTGCCATATCGGAAAAGAGCGCGAGAATAAAAGGTTTCCGGTCAAGATTATAGGCATCCGTTGTCGCAAGCCCGCGCCCCAGCATGTCCCACAGCTCAGCCAGCGGTGTGACCGCCCCGGCACCTTGGCCGGCCCGCGCTTCCACGGCCTGGCTCATCCACGCGCGCAGCACATGCTCAAACTCGGCAAAAGCGTCATCTTTGGCCCGGCCCGCCACGGCTTCTGCCAGCGACATGATGCCGGGCGTATCCAGCTGTGGCAGTTTGTCGAGCAAAGCCCGCGTCATCGTCCCGATCGCGGCAATGTCGCGGTCCAGCAGCATCAGGGCCCGGCGCACGGAGCCATTGGCACCCGCAATGGCCTCATCCACCGCATCAGCCTGCGCACCGGACGCGACGCTGTTGATGGCCTGACGCATTGCGGCATCACCCAGAGCTTGCAAAGGCAACAGCCGGCTTCGTGAGCGAATCGTCGGCAACAGGCGACCGGCATGATGGGCAACGACCAGAAAAATTGTGCGCTTTGGCGGTTCTTCCAGCGTTTTCAGAAGCGCATTGGCAACATTGCGGTTCCACTCATCCGCCGCATCAACAATGCACACGCGCCAGCCACCTTCACCGGACGTCTGCCAGAACCGGTCGATGATGCCGCGGGCATCATCAACAGCAATTTCGGTGCGGACTTTCTTGCCATCCTTGCCATAGGTGCGGCGCAGGACAAACAGGTCAGCATGCCCCTGGGCAGCCACGCGGGTAAAGGCCGGATGGTTTTCCGGCACCGATAAATCCGTGGCGCCGGCCGCCAGTTCAGGACGCGGATAAGCAAACAGAAACTTCGCGATGCGGTAAGCCAGTGTGGCTTTGCCGATCCCTTCCGGGCCGGCAATAATCCACGCATGGTGCAGCCGGCCAGAGCGGTAGGCATCGAGAAACTGCTGCTCGGCCTGCGCATGGCCAAACAGGGCGGCCGCCTCGCGCGGATGAGGATAATCTTCGAGCTGATCCGCCAGAACATCGTCGCTCATGCGCCTGCACCTTGCAGCAGCCGCAATTCCACCGCGCGCCACACATCAGCGGCAATAAAAGAAGCGTCCCGATGACCATCAATCAAAATACAGCGCTGCGGTTCGTCACGCGCCAGATCAATAAAGGCTTGCCGGATGCGCGCATGGAAATCCAGCGCCTCCCCCTCGAAGCGATCGGCAGCCGCGCCGATGGCGCGGCGTCCTGCCGCGCGCTGCAAGCCAATCTCGACCGGCACATCCAGAATAACCGTGAGATCGGGCACGCAGCCATCGACCGCAACATGCTCAATGGCGCGCACGGTTGTCATGTCCACGCGGCCCGCCGCCCCCTGATACGCCCGCGTCGAATCCGCAAAGCGATCACACAAGACCCATTGGCCCGCGCGCAGCGCCGGTGCAATGCGCGTGCGCACGTGATCGAGCCGCGCAGCAGAAAAAAGAAATGTCTCGGCCAGCGCACCCAATGGCTTGGCGCCGCCACCCAGAATGAAAGCGCGGATGTTTTCTGCGTCAGGCGAACCGCCAGGCTCGCGCGTCGTGATGGCGGAAATATCCTGCGCCGCAAGCTGTTTGGCCAGCGTCATGATCTGGGTGGATTTGCCGCTGCCCTCGCCGCCTTCAAAAGTAATGAAACGTCCGCGCGGCGGTGCAGTCTGCGCCCTCATAAGCCAGCCTTCGGCCCAATGACCTTGCGCACGACGCCAAGCCCATATTCTTTCGCCGCATCCATAGCGCGTCGTGAAATGGGCCCTACAGCCACATCATGGGCCGCATACAGCGGAATATCCAGCGCCTGCGTGTCACCGCGCTGCACGCGCAGCCGCGCCACTTCTGCACCCTGCGCAATCGGCGGAATGAGCGGGCCCTTGTAAACAATGCGGGCATTGACGCGCTCGCTCGCCCCACGCGGCACGAACATCGTCACTGGCCCTTTGGCGACAAGGTCGACGCTGGTTGTCTCGCCGCCATAGACGAGCGCCTCACCAACCACAGCGCCATCGGCAAACAAGCGGCGATTGTCAAAGGCACGAAAACCCCAGTCGAGCAATTTGCGCGAGTCATTGGCCCGGTCGCGTGCGGTTTTCAGACCGTTCACAACGACAATCAGCCGCTGATTGTTTTGCACCGCCGACCCGACAAGGCCAAAACCGCTATCGCCGACATTGCCGGTTTTCAAACCATCGGCACCAATGCCCATATCCAGCAAGGGATTGCGGTTGGATTGCTTGACCTTGTTCCAGGTAAAGTCCTTCAGACCGAAAACCGGATAGTGGGCCGGATAGGTTTTGATGATGTGATTGGCGATGATGGCCAGTTCGCGCGCTGTCGAAACCTGCTCCTGTTCGGAAAATCCCGTGGCATTGCGAAACACGGATTTCGTCAGGCCAAGCTCGCGGGCCTTGGCTGTCATCATGCCGGCAAAATTGGCTTCCGTGCCCGCGATACCCTCGGCGATAATAATCGCTGCATCATTTCCCGACAGCACGATCAATCCCGGAATCAAGTCGCTGACTTTGATGCGGCTGTTAAGCGCCGCAAACATGGTGGAGCCACCCGAGGGCGCCCCGCCCTTGCGCCACGCATTTTCCGACACAAGAAATTCGCTGTCCGGCGTCACGCGGCCCTTGGCCATTTCATCAAACAGCACGATCGCTGTCATCAGCTTGGCCATGCTGGCGGGCACCATCGCATCATCAGCCGCCTTCTCGAACAGCACAGCGCCGCTCTCGCTGTCCATCACGATGGCATAGGGCGCAGCGGTCTCGAATTTTTGCGCATGGGCTGCGGGCACAGCGCTGCACAGGCTGGCAACAGCCCACAACAGAAAAAAGCGGCGTGTCAGTATCTGGCCCATGAAATAGTGATCAATCCGGATGATCGGAAACAAGCAAAAGCGGCGCGACCATGACCGCGCCGCCTGTCAAAATCAATGGCGCAATTCAGAATTGCGCCCACAATGCCGGCCAGACTGGCTTACGGAGCAATCTTCAAGGGCTTGAAGCGCTGCGGCTTCAGGGTCGACCACGGATCGGACTTCTCAAACCGGGCCGCAGCGCGGTCAGGCTCTGCATAGAAAAGCTGTGCCACGGTGGTGCCAGCGCGCCCGCTGGCAGACCCCGGCACGGCATTCATGACCGGTGTGCCTGCATTGGGGATGGTCATGAGATCGAAAGGCCGCTCCGGCGGCAGCGGTGCAGCCGCTGGCAAGGCGGCGCTGGCAAACCGTTGCGGCGCGGGTTCGCGCGCAGCAGGCTGCGCCATGGCAATCGCGGTGGTGGCAGGGGCCGCAGCCGGTACGATCTGCGCCACTGTCGGCTGGCTGGCCGGCGCATAGCTGGCGGCCTGCACCGGCAGAGACTGGCGCACAGGCTGAGCCGAAGCCACCATGACCTCGGTGCGCGGCGCGCTGACGCCATCCGGCGTCGGTGCCGGTGACCCATCCGTGCGCAAAGATGCGAGCAGTTTGCGATCATCGGAACCGGCAACGGAAGCCCGCCCGATATATTCAACCTTGACCCGGCCAGTCCCGGCGGAGCGGAAATCGAGCACATCAGCCGTTTTCTGCGAAACGTCGATAATGCGGTTGCCGTGATAAGGCCCGCGATCATTCACCCGCACGATGATGGAACGGCTGTTGGCCAGATTGGTCACCCGGGCATAGCTCGGCAACGGCATGGTGCGATGGGCCGCACTCAGGGCAAAGCGGTCATAAATTTCGCCATTCGCCGTTTTGCGGCCATGGAAGGCAGCGCCATACCAGGAGGAATGGCCCACTTCGGTGTGGCCCGGCTTCTTCTCATAGGGCGTATAGGTGCGGCCGGCGATCCGGTACGTCTTGCCAACGAGATCACGCCCGCCGCCCTTGGGAACGTCCTGACCATCAGCGACAACCCGTTCGCTCGCCCGGCCATATTTGGAATGGGAAAACGCGCCAAACTCACGGCTCTCCTGACCTGAATACGGTCCGCGCGCGCCGCCGCCCTGATTGGCACAGTTGGCGACCACCAGGCCGGTCATTGCCACGAGACACAGACGGATCGCCGTCAACGGCGCACCGGGCTGTTCGGAACGTATAGCCATGCACAAATCCCCAAAAGCCGGCCACGCGATTCTGGCTGCCGGCACGATGAACACACATCGGCGCTGTCCACAGGCGGATCACCCTATGGTCAACGAATTGTGATCACATCCGTCATAAATGCGCCGAATCTGCGGCGCGGTCCAGCAGAACCCGGGTGCCACGCTGCGGCAACCTGTGTCCATGGCCAACAAATGGTTAACGCCTCTGGCCTGCCCTGCCAGAATGGCACTATCCTGCCGACGATGGCAGACGTTCAGACTTGGCAGCCGCCGCACTCTCGAAGATGTGCGGTGATACCCCACGGTTCTGGAGGGCCTCCCCCAGTTTCATGCGCAGAAATCCACTCGTAGTGTAGCGCGAAACACCGGAGTAATAGTGGTCATGCAGGCCGCGCACCATCTCGGAATAGGCATCCAGCAATTCCGGCACGATGGAGAAATGGTCGTAATTGACAATGGCATAGACACGTTTGCCGAGCGGCTTCAGTTTCGCTTCCGCTGCAGCCTTGATCGCTGCAATGTCCGCCCGGCTGCGCAAGGGAAACCGTTCGAGATTGACGAAAAACAGATCCTGCACCGGATCGTAGCTGAAGCGCTGGTCCATCGGGATGGAGAGCAGGTCGCCGCGCATATCCATCGGCCCGTCACGGAAAATCCGCGCATCCATGATCATCGGATCGTGGGGCATCAGCGGCTTGAACGCCATGCGCGCCAGAATGTCACGCTCGACGTCAATACCGGGTGCAACTTCGGTCAGCTCAATCCCGTCAGGACGCAGTGCAAAGACACAACGCTCGGTGACATACAAAACTGTCTTGCCCTGCTCTGCCGCGTACCGCCCGCTGAACGTAATATGCTCGACGTCGCTCACGAATTTCGTCTCGCGCGCATCCGCGTGAATTTTCAACAGGCCGTCGCCGGCCGATAGTTGCATTTTGCCAGCACCAAACGTGCCGACAAACACCACCTTCTGCGCGTTCTGGCTGATATTGATGAAGCCGCCCGCACCCGCGAGTTTCGGGCCGAATTTGCTGACATTGAGATTGCCGATACGGTCGACCTGCGCCAGACCGAGAAAGGCGACATCCAGCCCGCCGCCATCATAAAAATCGAATTGGTAGGGCTGATCAATCACAGCCTGGGTATTGATGGCCGCACCAAAATCAATGCCGCTCGCCGGAATACCGCCGATCACACCCGGCTCCGCTGTCAGCGTGATGAGGTCGATAATCTTTTCCTCATTGGCGACAGCCGCAATGCCCTCCGGCATGCCGATCCCCAAATTCACAACACTGTTGGGCTTGAGTTCAAAGGCGGCGCGCCGCGCGATCAGTTTGCGTTCGCTCATGGCCATGGGCGCAACGGAACTGGCCCGTACGCGAATTTCGCTGCTGTAGGCGGGATTATAGGGGGTGCCAAAGGTCTGCCAGTGATTGACGGGCTGTGCCACAACCACACAATCCACCATCACACCCGGAATTTTGACCTGCCGCGGGTTGAGGCTGCCACTGTCAGCCACCCGCTCAACCTGCGCGATCACGATGCCGCCGGAATTGCGCACAGCCATGGCTATCGCCAACGCTTCCAGCGTCAGCGCTTCCTTTTCCATGGTGAGATTGCCTTCCGGATCCCCCGTTGTGGCGCGGATAATGCCGACATGAATGGGAAATGTCTTGTAGAGCAGGCACTCCTGCCCATGGATGGAAATGCGCTCGACGAGATCGTCCGTGGTGCGCGTATTTAATTTGCCGCCGCCCAGCAGGGGATCGACAAAAGTGCCCATCCCGACGCGGGTAATATGGGCTGGCCGGTGCGCGGCAATATCGCGGAACAGATGCGTGATCACGCCCTGCGGCAAGTTGTAGGCCTCGATCTCATTGGCAAAGGCGAGTTGCTGCAATTTCGGCACCAGACCCCAATGGCCGCCGATTACGCGCTTCACCAGCCCCTTATGGCCGAAATGATTGAGGCCCTTGCTTTTGCCGTCACCCTGCCCGGCCGCATAAACCAGCGTCAGATCGCGTGGCTTTGATTTGGCCAGCGCCGGATCGTCACTGAGAAACAGGTCTTCGAGCGCGATCGCAATCTCTTCGGCAAACCCGATGCCGACAAATCCGCCGGTCGCGACCGTATCGCCGGGGCGTACAAGCCGCACCGCTTCCGCCGCAGTGACAACCTTGCCTTTTTCAGCATTGCGCAAAAACGGCAGAGCCGGATGTTGGGACATGGCACGCCTTTGCAAACAATGGCGGAAGGGGTGGGATTCGAACCCACGGTGGAGTTGCCCCCACGGCGGTTTTCAAGACCGCTGCCTTAAACCACTCGGCCACCCTTCCGGAGAAAGACTGGCGCGGCTTGCGCGCCAGTCATCTTGAATGCCGCCATCCATGGCGGCGCACCAGTTCAGCCGACGATTTCGTTGCCGGAAAAAAACTGGGCAATCTCGATCGCAGCGTTCTCGGCAGAATCCGAACCATGCGCGGTGTTCTCGCCGACAGAAAGCGCATGCACCTTGCGGATTGTGCCTTCAGCGGCATTCGCCGGGTTGGTTGCGCCCATCACTTCACGATATTTTGCAATGGCATTGTCGCCTTCCAGCACCTGCACCACGACCGGCGCAGAGGTCATGAATTCGACCAGCTCGCCAAAGAACGGGCGGGCACTGTGCACGGCATAGAATGTTTCGGCCTGCGCCTTGGTCATGTGAATCCGCTTCTGCGCGACAATGCGCAAACCGGATTTTTCGATGATGGCGTTCACGGCACCCGTGATGTTGCGCTTGGTCGCATCGGGCTTGAGAATGGAAAAGGTGCGTTCAATCGCCATAATACGATGATCCTGCTTCGTTGTTTTTGAATGTGGCGGGCTTATAGCCGCGCCCCACTCGGGCGACAACCCAACCCAGGCCATGAATGCAACAAAAAACCCGCCGGAGCGGCGGGTTTTTCGTTCGTCACACTGCCAAATCAAGCTTCCAGCGTCTTGTTGCGGAACAGGAAGCCCGCCGCAAGGCCACCCAGAATCGGCATGATCAGGAACAGCCAGAGCTGCGCCATGGCCTGCCCGCCAACGAACAGGGCCGGGCCGAGCGACCGCGCTGGATTGACCGACGTGCCCGTGACCGGGATGAGCACGATATGGATACCAACAAGCGTCATGCCAATGGCCAGACCCGCAGCCGGGCCAGAACCAGCCTTTGAGGTCGCCCCCAGAATAGCGACGAGGAACAGGAATGTGCCGGCAAATTCGGCCAGAGCGGCCGAGCCGGTGGAATAGGTCTTCCAGCCATTCTGCCCCAAACCGCCCGCAGCCAGATCATAGCCCCCGACCTTGCCGGACAAAATGATGTAAAGAATGGCTGCACCCGTAATCGCGCCAAGGCACTGGGCGACGATATAACCGACCAGATCAGAGGTCGGCATGCGGCCGGCAGCCCATACACCAGCGGTGACGGCCGGGTTGATATGACAGCCGGAAACCGGGCCAATGCCATAGGCCATGGCGATCACGCCAATCCCAAAAGCAAAGGCAATCGGCAGTGTTGCCAGCACGTTCATGGGCGCAGCACCGCCGAGCGCGGCGCCCTGCCCCCCCAACGTCACGGCGCCACAGCCGATGATAACCAGAGCCGCTGTGCCAATAAATTCAGCCAGATATTTTTTCATTGTGAGAATTTCCGTCTATGTTGCCCCTGCCCGGCACCCCTGCGATTCCGGGCCACCATTGTCGTAGCTGCGTCATCATGACACGCAAATGAACAGTACGGCAGTTGACCAGCGCAAGTCAGGGGATGCTACCCTATGCGATAAGCCGGCCTGTGAGGACAAGCCGAGGCTGGCTGGCCCATTGCCATGGCCCATCTATATGGGGAACGGCACTTCGAGGCTGGCACTAGTTTAGAATTGCTGTAAACTAAGCTCACCATTCCATCCAATCGACAAAACAGGGAGACAATCATGGCCGATAAACGTCCCACGCTCACCACCACGGGCGGGCAGCCTGTACCTGACAACCAGAATTCAGTCACAGCAGGCGCGCGCGGCCCACTGCTGATGCAGGATTTTCAGCTCACGCAAAAGCTGGCCCATCAGAACCGCGAACGGTTGCCCGAGCGCACCGTGCACGCCAAGGGCTGGGGTGCCCACGGCGTTCTGAAAATTACCGCTGACATTTCCAAATTTACCAAGGCGAAGGCACTGCAAAAAGGCGCAGAAACGCCAATGTTGGCTCGTTTCTCCACTGTGGCCGGTGAACTTGGTGCCGCCGATGCCGAGCGTGATGTGCGCGGCTTTGCCCTGAAATTTTATACCGCTGAAGGTAACTGGGATCTGGTTGGCAACAACACGCCGGTTTTCTTTGTGCGTGACCCGATGAAATTTGCGGACTTCATCCACACCCAGAAGCGCCATCCGCGCAACCACATGCGCTCACCCAAGGCAATGTGGGATTTCTGGTCATTGTCGCCAGAAAGCCTGCATCAGGTCACCATATTGATGTCGGACCGCGGCCTGCCGAAATCTCCCATGCACATGCACGGTTTCGGTTCGCATACTTTTTCCTTCTGGAATGAAAAAGGCGAACGCCATTGGGTCAAATTCCATTTCAAGACCGAACAGGGCATTGAAAATCTCACCAATGCTGAAGCCGAAGCTGTGATCGGCAAGACCCGTGAGAGCTATCAGGAACAGCTTTTCGGCACGATCGAGTCCGGCAAATTTCCGCGCTGGAAAATGCAGGTGCAGATCATGCCGGAAAAGGATGCGGAAAAGACGCCTTACAACCCATTCGATCTCACGAAAGTCTGGCCGCATGGCGATTATCCGGTCATGGATATCGGCTATTTTGAACTGAACCGGAATCCGGACGATTATTTTGCCGAAATCGAAATGGCAGCATTTTCGCCATCCAACGTCGTGCCGGGTATTTCCTGGTCGCCGGACAAGATGTTGCAGGCGCGCATCTTCTCTTATCCGGACGCCCATCGCTACCGGCTCGGCACGCATTTCGAGCAGTTGCCTGTGAACCGGCCCCAATGCCCCGTCCATCATTATAACCGTGACGGCTTGATGAATGCCGATGGGCTGAAAACCGGCAATCCGGATGTGTACTACGAGCCCAATTCCTTCAATGGACCGTTCGAAGACGCATCAGCACTGGAACCGCCTTTGCAGATTTCAGGAGGGGCATCGCGCTATTCCCAGAAAAATGGCGAAGGTCAGCAGGTGGATGATTTCACCCAGCCGCGGGCCTTGTTCAATCTGATGAATCCCGATCAGAAAAAGCAGCTTTTTGCGAATTACGCAGCGGCCATGGGAGGCGTTCCCGGCGACATCATCGAGCGGCAATGCAAATTGCTCGACAAGGTCCACGCCGATTACGGTGCGGGCGTGCGCGCAGCTGTTGCAGCAGCAACAGGCAGGATGAAGGCGGCGGAATAATCCGCTGCGCTATTTAAAGCATGATCCCCGCGCCCGAAAGCGCGGGGATTTTTACATGGATTGAGACGCCGGCAGCATCACGCGGGCATTCGAATTTTCCAGAATTGTGCTGATGCCCTTGGCATTCATCGCACTGGCATAATAATGCCCCTGAACTTCCACACAGCCCTCCGCACGCAAATAGGCAAGCTGATCGCGCGTTTCAACACCTTCTGCCGTCGTGGTCATTCCCAGACTGCGCCCAAGAGACAGCACCGCGCGGATGATAGCAGCGGCATCAACGCTTTTATTGAGATCGCCAATGAAAGACTTATCAATCTTGATTTTATCGAACGGAAATGAGCGAAGATTGCCAAGCGATGAATAGCCCGTGCCGAAATCATCCATGGAAATACGAATTCCTTGCTCCTTGAGTTCCCGCAAAATCGCCAGATTGGTCTCAGAGTTCCGCAGCAGCATGGATTCTGTAATTTCAAGCTCCAGCCTGTTGGGTGACAAGCCAGCCTGTTCGAGAATGCCCTTCACGACAGAGGCAAACGCCGTATTGCGGAATTGAGCCGGCGAAATATTCACAGCAACACGAATATCATTGGGCCATTTAGCCGCGTCAGCGCACGCCTTCTTCAAGACAAAAATACCAATATCATTAATGAGCCCGGTCTCTTCAGCCAGCGGAATAAATTCCAGCGGCGGTATATAACCCGCACCCATGCGATTCCAGCGCACGAGAGCTTCAACACCCACAATCTGCGCTGTGTGAACATCAACCAGCGGCTGATAATGCACTTCGATTTCCTGCCGCACCACAGCTGCACGCAAGGAAATTTCCAGCAATCGGCGGGTCTGAGCCTTTTGATCCATTTCAGCTTCAAAAAAGCGGAATGTACCACGCCCATCGGATTTGGCACGGTAAAGCGCAAGATCAGCATTCTTCAAAAGACCATCAGGATCATCACCATCCTGCAAACCAATCGCAATACCAATACTTGTTCCCGATACGATAGTATGACCGTCAACCGTAAAGGGCTGCGCCATTGCCTGCAATAGCCGCCATGCCAGCGTCGTAACAGTCAACGGATCATTGACACTGCGCATGATAATCGCGAATTCATCACCGCCGAGCCGGCAAGCCAGATCATCCTCGCGCACACAATCACGAATACGTTGCGCAACCTGCTTCAGGAGCAAATCCCCGACGTGATGTCCGAGCGTGTCATTGACGGACTTGAAGCGGTCAAGATCGAGGCACAGCACTGCAACATTGAGCTGATGCTGCGCAGCATCAAATATCGCATGTTCAAGATTGCTGCGGAAAAGAACCCTGTTAGCAAGCCCCGTCAGCACATCATGGTGCGCCAGATGCTCAATACGCTTTTCGCGCATCTTCAATTCACTGATGTCCGTATAAAGCACCACGGTTTCAAGTTCCGGTGTACGATATTCATTCACCAAAATAAAGCGATCACCCGCCATCGCACGCTCATAGACAAGATGTCCATGCCCGTGACGCGTAAGACGATCCGTCAACTCATCAATGATATCGGAATGCAAGACATGCGGGTTTGTCGAGGCATTCAATTCCGCATGCAACAGGTCGATATACTTTGCGCCCGGTACGGCAATATCAGCCAGCGCTGGATACAATTTATCAAAATGACTATTCTTGACTGTCAGCACATCGTCCTTGTTGAACATCAAAAGCCCCTGCGAGAGGCTTTCAACAATTGCCTTGCGTGTACGTGTCTCGGCAGCAGAGGCCATCAATTCCGCTTCCTTGATGCGCGTCGCATCAAGGATGACGCCTGTCCAGATCACAGAGCCGTCAGGCTCACGCGTCGGCTTGGCAATGGCATGTGTGTAACGCACCTTCCCATCAGGACGAACAATCGTTGCCTCAACATCCCACAATGTGAGGTCTTTCGAGGCTTGCAACAGTTTTTGCCGGAATGACTGGCGATAATCGGCACTGTAACTTTGAAAAAGTGCCTCGGGATCAGTGAGAATGCGCTCTGCCGTTACACCAAAAAGATCAACAGCATTTTCGCTGATATATGTGTAACGAATTTCGCCATTTGGCCGCACAACGCGCTGATATAAAACACCGGGAACAGTCGCAGCCAGTCCGGCAAGCTGCGTATCCGCTTTGCGAGCGCGCGCAATATATTCGCGTGTCTGCATCAGGGTCGTGGCAAAATGACCGATTTTGGCGATTTCTACAATGCAAGGATGACCATCTGGCAAGGGATGGCGCAAAAGAACAACGACGACACCACAGCGGCGGCCTGACGAGCTGGAAATTGCCGCTGCCACACAGGCCCGGAAGCCCAGTGCAAGCGCCCGCATGGCAACAGCAACGGGTATTCGTTGATTGGAGGCATCAAACGTGTGAACAGCGGCACCATGCGCTGGCGCAATTTCGATCAATTCACAGGTCGCAAACTGCTCCGCACGGCGCTCACCATCAATAGCGCAGGTAATTTCTTGTGTATCATTGGAAAGCACAATCAGCGATGTTGAATTTTCAATCTGTAACGCATCAATAAGACTACGAATGCTTGCCGAAATAACGCGGTCATCTCCATTTGCCAGCACAGCATCAAGTGCATCGGCATAGGCTTGCGAAACCCCAGATGCGTGAATATCGGCATGAGAAAATACCTGTCTGTCCAGAGCATTCTGCCCAAGCATGATGTGGGTCGCTGATTTCATTTCCCCGCCTCGTTCAGGCACTTAACATGACTGTCAGCTGTTCTTGCCAACAGTGACACCATCAATACGAACGGCCTTGCCATCATAATCGTAGACAGTGTTGGCCGCTTCAAAAAACGACAACGGCAGTGTCATACCGATATCGCGCAGTTTTCGAAAACTGATGGCAATGTCTGGCGGAGACACGACACCAACCTTCAATTCACCGATCTGTGAGCGGCCGCGAATAACATCGGCTGCATAAACAGCCGCCAAATGGGCATTGGATTCAAAGCTGATGCCAATCGAAATAACAGCACTATCATCGCCACCACGGACGATTTCAGGCACCACACTCACAACAGCCGCACGCCCGGCATTGGCATTCACCGTGCCGATTTCCTTGAAAACAGACGTACTGCCAGTGACCCAGAAAATGCTATTGCTGAGATCAGGATCATTTTTGGCCATTTGCGTGGTAGCATCACGCACCATGCGCTCAAGCTCAACACGCGCATTATCCGGATTTTGAACAGCAAGCTCAAGCACACGAATGCTGCGTGTTTTTGCGTAATCAGCTACAGGCTTGGCCTGCGTTTCGATGGCGCTGACATTGCGCGAATCCACGAGCACAGCAATATTCCGCAAGCGCGGCTTCAACTCCTGCACATATGCCATCTGCACATTGATCGGCATGTTCAGCGAGGTAAAAGCAAAATTGGTTCCGGAGCCAACGCGGTAGCTCGGAATTTGCCCAAGAACGACCGGATCTTTCGAACACACTGTGACAACCGGAATACGGCCGCCATTGTAGACTTCATAAAGCCATGCCGTCGTTTCCGACCCCATGGACATGATGAGCGCGCATCCATCACGCTGCGCACGTTCCAGAACTGCCTTGCCGAGCGCCGGATTCAAGCGATAGTTTTCAACAATAATCTCGACATCAAGCAATTTGTCCTCAAAAACATTCATGATTTTGGTGACGGCAATATCATAGGCGGATGATGGCCGTGGATAAATCATCAAAATCTTGCGGCCTTGCCCCGCGGCAAGGCGGCGCGGGCGCAATGTGACACGGTCAGGATTTCCTGGTGTTTCCAGCACTTTCCATTTCGCATGCACACTGTCAAAAACCTTGAACCAGCTATCAAAATTGGGCTTTGCATCAAGCGTTGTGGCGCGCATAGCGCCGCCGGTAGGCTCATCCGAGCGGGCAAAGGCATTTTGCGCAGCTATCAAAGCAGGAACGGCAACAATGGAACGGCGTGTGATTTTCATGGACGCAAACTCATGCCAACTGGTTGTCTTCGGTGCGCGTCTGCTGGCCTCCCGGCGAGAGAAACAAGGCACCAAAAATAAAGATGACGATAGCGACACCGCCAAGCACTTGCCAGGACTGCCCAAAATACATGAACAACTGGCCAATAATCATCGGGCCAATAACATGTCCGATACGTTCCATCAGGCGGTAAGCAGCAGCAGCGCCCATCATGCCGACATCATCAGCCGCGCGCGTATGTGTGACATGCGTCACAATCGGCGCATTGATAAAGCCATGGGCGAAACCAACAATCACTGCACCGAGCACAATCAGAATAACACCTGTCGCATTGCTCGTATTCCAGTTGACGAAGCCGGCGGCCGACATCACGATCAGACCGGCAGCAGTCATGCAGCTGCCTTGAAAAACGATGGCTTCGGTATTTTTATTCTTGTCCGCGCGCGCTGAGGCATAATGCGATGCGATGATAACAGCTCCCGCATAAATCATCGTGATCTGCCCAATGTCTTCTTTGACGAATCCCTGCTGCGTCAACAGCAAGGGCAGGCCAAACAGCAGCACGCCTGTCAGCACAGCTTTTGCCGGCATGCCGACCAGAAAAATTGTGCGGGCAAATGTCTTGTCACGCATCATGCGAAAGACGTCACGCGCAGCGGATGTCAGCGCAATGCTTTTTTCAGTTGCAGTCACGGTGAGCGGCAGCACCAGCACGGCATAAATGGCCGTAATGATCGCCACGACAGCGCCCAGATAGAACACGCCTGATGCATCCATGTAGGAAACAAGCAGCGATCCGATGGCCATGCCAGCGATCATACCAGCCTGAAATCCGAACACGATGGAACTGCCCGCACGGGTGCGGTAATCAGGCGATGAGTTGGCCAGAACATAAGCCTGCACGCCGATAAACAATGCACCCTGCCCGATGCCCGCAACAGCGCGCGCTGCCACAGCCGACCAGAAATCGCCGCGCAGTGCCAGCATGGCCAGAGCACCGCTCGCCAGCAGCAAACCGCCAAGAATGAGCGCGCGCGGGCCGACACGGCGCTCCAGATGCCCTGACGGAATCAGCGATATGGCAAACATCGCATAATAGGCAACGAACGGAAGCGCAGCGAAGGCTGGCGACAGCTTGCTCGCAGCGGCAAGCCCCTGCATGGCACTTGGCAAAAATGCGTAGCTCAAATGTTCGGCAAATACGGCCAGAAAAAAGACTGGCTTGACCAGGTTGATGGTCGCGCTTTCTTCCCGCAGCGACCAGTTTGAGCCACGCGATTGCGCAAGATTTTGCAGCGATCGCGCCAGTCCCATGAAGATCGCGGCGAAGAACCCAGACGCTACGAACAAGGCCGATGCATTCTTGATACTGCGCAAAACCTGCTTGAAGACGATATTGCGCGGCAGTGCCACCTTGATTTCAACAACGCGTGCCGAATCCGGCTGTGAAATCGTGACAGTATACTCATAATCGTCCGGCACTGAATCCCAGTCGGACCCGCGGCGGTCTGCATCTGGGTGGGCACGCACCTTGCCATCGACAATCAATGCTGCCGATCTCAAATCGGGGTTGAGCCGCTTGTAGTCGCCAAACAGTTTGATGATGCCGGTAATATCATCGAGATTGACATTGTACGCCACGAGATCATCAAGCCGCTGGCCAAGGCTGTCAGCGAGTGACTTGGCGCGCGCCTGCGCACCCTGCGAATAAACATCCACCAGCGTGGACACCACAAAAACGCTGGTGATGATAAAGGTTGCGGCAAAACCGCCGGCCACCCATCGCGCACGCGAGCGGACAGACGATGACGACGAGGTGACGAAAACCAGGAGCGCAAAAGAAAGACAACCAACGATCGCTGCAATGGTGAGAGGCTTAAATGCCTCCTGCACACGTTCAGCAATTTTTGCATTGGGAACCGAGAGAACAAGCACACCCACCTGTTCGAAGCGGTTGCGAAGCGGCAGATGAACCTGCAGCAACTCACCTGTCCGTCGCACTTCTGCGCCTTCATCAGCGGTTTTATAAATCGATTCTGCATTTTGCAGCAGGTAGCCGCGCTGCTCGCCTGAGGAGAAAACCTGCTCACTCTCCATGCTGTAAGCAGAAATCGCGTCGATCAGCAAATCCTGCTTCACCATCGGTTCGGCCAGCGCGTTGAACCCGACGAATTGCTGGATCGGAAGACCGGGACGGACAAACGTCTCGATCGAGCTTTGAATGACCTGCCCCTGAGCCACAAGCTTTTCGATCTGGAATTTTTCATACGTCCGCTTGGCTTCGCCAAACGACACATAAATCAGCAAAATCATCGACACGATGGCGACGACAAGCATCGCCGCCGTGTCAATCAGTTTGCGCCCAAGAGAAAGGTCGGATGACGGTTGCATCAGTGATCTTTCAAATATCAGAGCAGACGGGTCAGACGATCGGCAGTGCCGCGCCGCTCACTGAGCAGCACGTCAACCCGATCAGCAAAAACAGACATGATAAGGTCGTCGTAGGTCATGCCATGCTGCGGCAGACCAATACTGACGAGACTCGTAACACCCGGCGCCGGGGCCTTGAGATCCGGCTTCGGATTGGCTTCCAGAACAAAAAGATTGCCATCAGCATCAGACCGGACATCGAGGCGGATGAGCGTTTCAACGCCGAGCTGTGTGAAGACATCGCGCGCCAGTTTGGTCAGCCGGTCGCACAATACACCCTCTTTGGCCGGATCCAGCACAAACGCGCGCTCACCTGTGATAGGCTTCACATCCATGGATGTGAAAATCTTTTCGTCTTTGTCCAGCACACGCTCGAGCGCAGAAAAAACAAATGGGCCATCCAGCCGCTCGGCACGGCCATGGCGCCAGATAACAGGCCCTGCGACGGCAACGCAAAATTCGCGCCCACCCAGATAAGATTCGATCAGCACATGGTTGCGCGTAATATCGTAAACCTTGCGCACCGCCTCTGCGACATCACCAATTTTTTCAACAAAGCTGACATGCAGCGAGGCCCGGCCCGATACGGGCTTCACAATAAACGGCCCCTTTGAATGGCCGAAACTCTCGGCAAAATGCGGATCTTTGGTTGGATCCTGCGGCGATGAACCCGGCTGCCAGATATAAAAATTGGCAGTGGGAATACCAGCGGCACGCACCTGACGCTTGAACACATGTTTGTTGTCGAGAATACCGGCCGTCATCGGATCATGGCCGATATAGGGAATGCCGAACAATTCCAGCATGGCAGGCGCATGGGCAACCGAGCAATGCCCTTGCACACCACCCGTATTCAACCAGGCAATATGCGCATCTATGTCCTTGAGTCGCTCGCCAAGATGCATGTCATCCGGCATCAGATCGATATTCTTGCAGCCCAGCCGGCGCATGGCACTCGCAATATCTTTTGCGACCGCTTCGTAGCTTTTCCATGAGCGCGGATTGGTGGTCGGCTCAATCACCGCACCTTCCTTGCTCTTGTCACCGCCATACACGACAGCCATCCGCAAGCGGCGGAAAAGCTTTTCAATTTGGCGATTGAGATCCATATCGCGGCCTTGGCGGCGATAGGCCTGTGACGGCAGGGATAATTTGTGTGCAACGCTGGACATTACGCAACCCGACTGTGATGGACCTGGATGGCAGGTCATAATTCGGGATAGCTATAAACCATGAATCTTTAAGGAGTTGTTTCAGGGCTGGCGGGAAACGGCCAGTGTCCTGACGATTGATCCTGTTCAACAGACCTCAGGCACCGGCCACACGGCGGGGCACAGCCAGCGCGTCCCGCGAGCGGGTGAAGCCGAACAGGTCCATCGCTGTCTGATCCATCGCATCACGTGCAGCCTTGTCAGGCACACACCGCACCAAATCCTGCACCATGGTGGCGTAGGTACGGCCTTCCTCATGCTGCGTAAACGGCCAGTCACTGCCCCACAAAAGCCGGCGCGGGCCCAGCACGGCCAGCAGCGCACCGGCGCAACTGGCAACATCCTGTCCGCCGCAGCGATAGCCCGCAGACATTTTGACGAAGGTGCGCCCTTTCGCCCCTTCTGACAGCAACGCGCGAAATCCGGGATCACCAATACCGCGGGACGGGTCTGGCAAACCAAAATGATCAATCACCACCGGTCCCTGAAAAATCGAGAGACTGTTGAAAACCTGCGGGAGATCAGAACCGCGCGCCTGAACCTCAACCTGCCAGCCAAGCGAATCGACGCGTTTCAAAAGGCTTTGGGTATCGGGCGCAGACAGTGCCGCCATGTCGCGGCCGATCATGTTGAACCGGATGCCGACAACGCCGGTCTCGTGCATCACCGCGAGGGCATCGTCGCTAACCGCTGGATCGACGACAGCAATGCCGCGCAGACGGTCCGCATAACGGTCCAGCGCCGCGACCATGTAGCTGTTGTCGGTGCCGAGAAAAGATGGCTGCACCAGCACGCCCAGCATCACATCATGCGCGGACAACTGCGCCAGATACATTTCCGGCGGGCAATCCTGCGACGGCGAATAACGCCGGCCCGGCATCATGGGCAGCGACCGGTGAAAAATATGCGCGTGGGTATCGACGTAAGGCATGAACACTGCTGTCAGGCGGTTGTGGTTACCATTTCGTAAACACTCCCTTGCGTTCTGCAACGAAGCATTGAAGACATAGTTAGCATGCAGCCCCGCAAATGGCTGGCGCGCACCATGAACGCAATTGCAGGAGCATCCATATGCGTTTGAAATCATTGGCATCGGCGACATTTATTGTAACGGCAGCAGTGATAGCCGCCGCGCCGGCCTCTGCACAAACCTATCCGACTCGCCCCATCACGATGATTGTTCCTGCGCCGCCCGGCGGCGGCACGGATGTTTTTGCCCGTGCTCTGGCGGAAATCGTGGAGCCGGTGCTCAAACAGAAGGTGGTCATCGAGAATCGCGCCGGTGGCGGCGGCACACTGGGGGTCACGCAACTCGTGACCGGCAGGCCGGATGGTTACACCCTCGCCTTCATCTGGAATTCGCCGCTGACGACAAGCCCGCACAGCCTTCAGGTCGTATACACGCCGGAAAATTACCGGCCCGTGATGTCGATCGGATTTTCGTCATATGTGCTGTGCACGCAGCCTGATTTTCCGGCGGCTAACGCGCAGGAATTTATCGCCAAGCTCAAGGAGCCGGGCGCGAAATACACCTATGGCAATGATGGCGTCGGCGGCACCATGCAGCTTGCGGCCGAGCGCATTTTCTCCGCCAGCGGCGTGAAGGTGCGCGCCATTCCGTTTGGCGGCGCGGGCGAGACGGCCAAGAATTTTCTGGGTGGCCATGTTGATTTCTACGGTGGCTCGCTGCCGCCCATTTTGCCGCACGTGCAGGCCGGCAAAGCGAAATGCCTCGTCCTGACATCGGCTGGCGACAATCCGGCGCTGCCAGCGGCCAAGGGGCTGGATGCGCTCAATCTCGGCAAGGAAGAAACGGTGCTGTGGTGGGGCCTGATTGCGCCCAAAGGCACCCCGGATGCAGTTGTTGCCGAGCTTGAAAAGGTGTTCTCCGACGCCGCCAAATCCGACAAGTTCAAGGATGTGATGGCCAAGCAGGGGGCGACCGCACGCGTGCTCGACGGCAAGGCAACCGCAGGTCTGATCAATGCGGAGTACAAGGCTCTGGGTGATATTGCCAAAGGTCTCGGCATCGAGAAAAAGACCCAATAAATGACGGGCTACCAGCGCTGGATTGAACTGACGGTTGCAGCAGCGCTGTCGATGATCGGCCTGGCACTCGCCACGCTCGCGTGGCGTTTGCCGGCCGGCACTGAAGCGGGCATCCCCGGCCCCGGCACGGCTCCGGGTTTTTTGGGCCTTGCGCTGATGGCGTGCGGTCTGGTCATTCTGGTCAAGGCTGCATTTCAGGCTGCGGGCAAGCCGGATGCTTCGCATGAAACATCAGGCGCAATGCGCAAGCCACTGACGGCGCTGGCGCTGCTGATCGCTTGCGCCCTGGGCCTTGAACCGCTCGGCTTCATTCTCGCCACGTTCCTGTTCCTCAGCGCCGGTTTCATTCTGCTGGGTGAAACACCGTGGCGGATTGCGCTGCCTGCGGCAGCCATTGGCGCCACGGGCTTGTGGCTGTTTTTCACCAAACTGCTCGGCGTGGGTTTGCCCTACGGCCTGATCGAGCAAATCCTGTTTCGCTGAAGGCTGTCTTCATGGATGCGTTTCATCACCTCATGAATGGCCTCGCTCTGGCGATGCAGCCGAAATATATTCTGTTCTGTTTCATTGGCTGTTTCTGGGGGTCCATTGTTGGTGTGCTGCCCGGACTAGGCCCTCTGGCCGGCATGGCGCTGTTGCTGCCCCTCACCTTCACGCTCGATCCCACCGGGGCCGTCATCATGCTGTCGGGCATTTTCTACGGCGCGATGTATGGCGGCTCGACAACATCGATTTTGATGCGGATTCCCGGTGAGGCCGCGTCTGTGGTCACCTGCATTGACGGCTATGAGATGGCGCGTAAGGGCCGCGCTGGCGGCGCGCTGACCATCGCCGCACTCGGCTCATTTGTCGGCGGCGTCTTGTCGGTGATCGGGCTGATGCTCGTCGCGCCAAAGGTCGCGGATGCGATGCTGTCAATTGGCCCGGCGGCAGAATTTACAATTTTGACAACCGCCCTGCTGATCTCGCTGTTTGCGGCCAATGGCCCGCTCATCAAGACCATTGCCATGGTGGTGCTGGGCTTGCTGATTGCGATGGTCGGGCTGGACCCGCTGACCGCAACGCCGCGCTTTACATTCGGTAGCCTCAATCTCACCGATGGCCTGAGCTTTTCGGCCATGGCCATTGGCCTGTTTGGTGTCTCTGAAATCCTGATGTCATTTGGGCAAAGCATCAATGACCGCCCGCGCGCTCCCGCCTTGCGCGACATGGTGCCGACCAAAAAGGAATTGAAGGATTCCGCCATGCCGATGCTGCGCGGCTCAGGCATCGGATTTATTTTCGGCATCGTGCCGGGCGTGGGCCATATCGTTTCGACATTCGCTTCGTATGCTGTCGAAAAAAGCCTGTCGAAGAATCCCGAAGAATTTGGCAAGGGCGCGGTCGCCGGCGTCGCCGGGCCGGAAACGGCTAACAATGCCACCACAGGCGCAGCGATGATCCCGCTGCTGGTGCTTGGTATCCCTGCCATTCCTGTCACGGCTGTGCTGCTGTCAGCGTTGACCGTGCATGGTGTGCAACCCGGCCCGATGCTGATTTCCCAGCATCCGGAGGTTTTCTGGGGGCTGATCGCCAGCATGCTGATCGGCAATTTTATTCTGGTGATTTTGAATCTGCCGCTCGTCAGCCTTTTCGTTTCGATGCTGCGTCTGCCCTACGGCTATCTCGCGCCGATGATTTTGCTGATCTGCATCATCGGCGTTTATTCCGTCAAAGCGTCACCTTTCGATTTATGGGTGATGATTGCAGCGGGTATCGCAGGTTATGCGCTCAGGCTGGCAAAATTCGATATTGCGCCCCTGCTGCTGGCCACCGTGTTGGGCGACCGCATTGAAGTCAGTTTCCGCCGCGCCTTGACAATTTCGGAAGGCGACCCGTCGATTTTTCTCAAAGGTGCTGGCGCGCAAGTGTCTGTGGCGCTTTTCTTTGCCGTGATTGTTGGTGTCGTGTTTCTAAGATTTTATCAGAAAAGAAACAGCGCCATGGCGATGCAGGCGGAATCAAAACCTTAAGCAGACGGCCACGCCAGCGCATCAACCAGATCATCCGCGATCATGCCGCGCCTGAACTGCGCGGCTGTGGCGCCATGCATAAAGACTGCTGCACAGGCCGCTTCAAAAGGCGGCATCTGCTGCGCCAGTAACCCGCCAATCAGACCGGCCAGCACATCCCCCGCACCCGCCGTCGCAAGCCATGGCGGCGCATTGACATTGATCGCCGCGCGGCCATCAGGCGTTGCAATCACGGTATCCGCCCCTTTCAGCACAATCACCGCCTGCGTCTGTTGCGCCGCCGCCAGCGCACGCTGCAATTTTGAATCGGAAAACAACGCATTACCCGCTGCTTCCTGATTCAAGGCATCATCATCGCGGCTGGGCCCGAACAGCCGGGCAAATTCGCCATCATGGGGAGTGAGAACAACAGCCTTGCGGCCCGCCGCACGGGCAATGGCATCAGCGCGTCCGGCCAGCAATGTCAGCCCATCAGCATCGATCACGCAGGCTGCCGCACTGCGCAGAACCGCATCCACCTTGTTGCGCGCCGATGCGTCCAGCCCGAGCGCCGGGCCAATCACACACACGTTGCGCCGCGTATCGGAAAGCAGACGGGTCAGCGCCGCAGCATCGGCGCAAGATCGTACCATCAAGGCATCCGGCCCGCGCGCCGCATGGGCGGCCAAGGCCTCCGGCGGCGCTGCAATCGTTACCAGCCCCGCGCCAGCCCGCAGCGCTGCACGCGCGCTCAGGCGTGGCGCGCCAACACCCTCCAGACCGCCAGCCACAACCAGCGCATGACCACGCTGAAATTTATGCCCGTCCTCCCGCAACGGCGGGAAGGCATCCATCCAAAGGGCCGGCATGTTCTCATGGGCCGCTATGCCAGTTTGCATCAACACCGCAGGTGCAATGCCAATGTCGGCAACGTGAACCTCGCCGCACATCGCCCGCCCCGGCATCAGCACATGGCCCGGCTTGCGGCGAAAGAAGGTCACTGTTGCGGTCGCATTGACCGCGATGCCACGCACCTGCCCGCTGTCGCCATCCACGCCTGACGGCACATCCACTGCAACGACAGGCCCATGCCATGCGTTAACGGCACGGATTGTGCCAGCCAGACCACCGTCAATCGCCCGCACGAGGCCCGCGCCAAACAGCGCATCAATGACGATATCTGCATCCGGCGGCGTGAAAGCGCTGATAGGCTGCACAATGTCTGGCCATGCAGCAAGCGCCAGCGCCGCATCGCCTTTGATCTGCTCCCGGTTTCCGGACAAATAGACCCGTACCGGAAGGCCGCATTCATGCAGGATCCGGGCAGCCGCAAAACCATCACCGCCATTATTGCCGGGCCCGCACAGAACGGCAATCCGGCCATGCGGGGGCAGGAACCGGCGTGCAGCATCCGCCACCGCAGCGCCGGCACGCTCCATCAGCACAAGCCCCGGCGTGCCCCCGGCAATCGTCAGCCGGTCCGCCTCCCGCATCTGGGCGACTGTCAAAAGGGCATGACGATCCACTTGATGATGTTTTTTGCTCACTTATTCACCTATCTGCACAAAAAAGCGGCAGACTCTTGTGTGGGTTTGCTCATTTTCCGGACTGCTGAGACGCGGATGCCGATTGGTGCGCCGCGAAAGGGATGCTATCAGACATGCGCGCCAAGCCCGATGCCTTTAGCATAGGGCTGGAGCGCATCGGGAGCGGAGCATGAAGAAGATCGAAGCGATCATCAAACCCTTCAAGCTCGATGAGGTGAAGGAAGCGCTGCAGGACATTGGATTGCAGGGCATAACTGTCATCGAAGCCAAAGGGTTCGGCCGCCAGAAAGGCCACACGGAGCTGTATCGCGGCGCCGAATATGTGGTCGACTTTTTGCCGAAGGTGAAACTCGAAATTGTTCTGGCGGATGCCATGGCCGAAAAAGCCATCGAAGCTATCCGCACAGCTGCGCAAACCGGCCGCATCGGCGATGGCAAGATTTTTGTATCGCAGATCGACGAGGCCATCCGCATCCGCACCGGTGAAACCGGCAACGACGCTGTTTGAGGCATTAGCCCTGCACAATGGCGCCGGTTCCGGCACCAGGCTGATGCTGCAAATGATGACCCCACCACTTCCACCTCGCGGTTTCAAACACCGTTTTTCTGACCAGGGACCAGACTGATGAAAAGCGCCAAGGATGTCCTGAAGGCGATCAAGGACAATGACGTCAAGTACGTCGATTTTCGTTTCACCGACCCGCGCGGCAAGTGGCAGCACATGACCTACGACGTGTCGATGGTCGATGAAGAAATGTTTGCCGAAGGCATCATGTTTGATGGCTCGTCCATCGCTGGCTGGAAGGCCATCAACGAATCCGACATGACCCTCATGCCGGACCCGACTTCAGCCCAGATGGACCCGTTCTTTGCCGCCTCCACGCTGTCTGTGGTCTGCGACATTGTTGAGCCGGGCACGGGCGAACCCTATTCACGCGATCCGCGCGGCATTGCCAAGAAGGCGGAAGCCTACGTGAAGTCCACGGGCGTGGGCGACACCATCTATGTCGGCCCGGAAGCCGAGTTCTTCATTTTCGACGACGCCAAGTTCACGGCTGACACCTATCAGGTCGCGTTCAAGCTCGACCACGCGGAACTGCCGATCAACGGCATGACCGATTACGAAGGCGGCAACCTTGGCCACCGCGTGCCGATCAAGGGCGGCTATTTCCCGGTTCCGCCGCTGGATTCCTCGCAGGATATGCGCGGCGAAATGCTGGCCGCCATGGCGGCCATGGGCGTCACCGTTGAAAAGCACCATCACGAAGTCGCTTCCGCCCAGCACGAGCTTGGCATGAAGTATGACACGCTGACCCGCATGGGCGACCAGATGCAGATCTATAAATACTGCATCCACAATGTCGCGCAGAGCTATGGCAAGACCGCGACCTTCATGCCGAAGCCGGTCTATGGCGACAACGGGTCGGGCATGCACTGCCACTTCTCGATCTGGAACAAGGGCAAGCCCATGTTCGCCGGCAACAAGTACGCCGACCTGAGCCAGGAGTGCCTGTATTTCATCGGCGGCGTGATCAAGAACGCCAAGGCCGTGAATGCCTTCACCAACCCGGCAACCAACTCCTACAAGCGTCTGGTTCCAGGCTTTGAAGCGCCGGTGCTGCTGGCCTATTCTGCGCGTAACCGGTCGGCGTCCTGCCGTATTCCGTGGACGGCGAACCCGAAGGCCAAGCGCGTGGAAGTGCGTTTCCCTGATCCGACCGCGAATCCGTATCTTTGCTTCGCTGCCCTTCTGATGGCGGGCATGGACGGCATCGTGAACAAGATCGATCCGGGTGCAGCCATGGACAAGGATCTCTACGATCTTCCGCCCAAGGAGTTGAAAAAGATCCCGACCGTGTGCGGCAGCTTGCGCGAAGCGCTGGAATCCCTCGACAAGAACCGCGGCTTCCTGAAAGCCGGCGGCGTGTTCAATGACGACTTCATCGACGCTTACATCGAGCTGAAAATGCAGGAAGTCATCCGCTTCGAGCACACCCCGCACCCGGTCGAATATGTGATGTATTATTCGGCTTGATCGCATCGCCCGAAAAAGGGCGCAGCGGTTTTTCGATCAAGGCGATGCGCAAACAATCAGCGCATCGCGCCGAAATGTGGGAACCGGTTTCGCGCAAAAATCGGATGGTCCGCGAAAAGAAAAGGCCGCCTCAGGGCGGCCTTTTTTTCGACTCTCCCAGCCGTCATGGCCGGAGTTCCGCTGCAAAACACTTCATGTTTTGCGGACGCTTCAATTCCGGCCATCCACGCCTTGCTTGCAATACTCAAATTAAGACGTGGATGCCCGTGACAAGCACGGGCATGACGATTGAGCATGTGCGAAACGCCCGCGCCAATCCTGGCCAGAAAGATGCTTCACTCCTCTTCCTCCTCGCCCAGCACCCGCTCCTTCAAATCCGCCACAACACCATTCAGAGGCTTGAATTCGAATGTCAGCACATGCTTGCCGGCTGGCACCTGCACGGCGCGGAACAGCACATTGGCGCGCAGAATATCGACAGGCTTGCCATCGAGCGTCGCTTCCCACCAGTCGTGATACATATCGTTGAGCACGACGAACCCCGCCTGCCCGGCATCAACGGCGATTTCAATCGTGGTATTTTCGTAGCGTGTCAGCGTGGCTGTTGAAGGCCCGCCCGGATCAAGATTGTTGGCAATTGGCCCGTCCGGCACCGCATCGAGCAGCACTGTCTTGCGCGCATCAAAGTCCGGCCACTGCCCGGTTTTTTGCAGTTCCTCGAAATCGGCTACACGAAATTCACTGGTGAACAGCACACGCGGCAGCGCATTGGGATTTTCGTAAATAAAGCCGTCCTTCGTGCGCGTGACGAAGCGCAGGTCACCGGGCTTATATTGCTTGTCGACCTGATCAATCGGGATGCTGGAGACGATGTAGCGCAGGCCCAGCATATCCGCCATTTTGCAGCGGTAGCGCGGGAACAGGCGCGAGAACCGTTTCTGATCCGGCCCGGCAATGGTGTCGCGCGCGCCTGTCGCATCAACAAAATCGGCCATGCGCAAGGGGTTATAGCCCAGCGTGTGATCAAACCCGTGCACAAGGCCAACATTGGGCCATTCAAAGCCAAGGCCAACCAGTTCCACGCGGTCGCGGCGATCCGAGTTTTTCTTGCCCGCGAGTTTTTCCTTCAAAAAACGGATCGTCTCATTTTTTGTCGCCGGATCGAGCACATCATATTGCTTGTGCGCAAGCGCCGTCGATTCATTCGGCCCATTGTTCATGCGCAAATCGGCAGCACTCATCAGCGTCACCAGCACCAGCGGCACCAGCGGCGCCGACCGGCGCAGCGAGCGCGCTGAAATTAGAATGGCGGCAGCAACCGCAAACCAGCCGAAAGATGTGATGACCGGCTTCACCGCGTCGCCGAAGTGCCCATGCGAGGTGGCCAGCACGAGCGAGAGTGCCAGCAGCCCGATGATCAGCGCAATATCAAATGCCCCCGCCCGCGATGGCACCCGCTCATCGGTGTCGGCCAGCCAGCGATGCACGCAATAGCCGCCGAGAATGGAGACGAGCGCACCGATCAGAAAAGTTGCATCCGCTGGCCGGCGAAACAGATGGACGCCCGGCAGCCAGTCATAAAAATAATGAAACAGCGGCGTGTAGTGGCCAAGCGCATAGGCAACCATGGCCAGCGCAGCGATGCAGAAAAAACGGATATCGCGCCCGGCCAGGATGCCGCGTAACAGACCAAACGCCAGAACCACCAGCGCTGGAAGTGCGCCCAGATACAACTGCCCCATATTCTGCGAGAGCGACAGCGAACCCGGGTCCCACGCAACACTGGAGGGCCCCCAGTAATCCACGGATGGATCGGCGGCACCAAATAGATCAGCGATCACGAATGTCAGCAGCGATGCCGGATGGAGTGACCCTTTCACAGCTTCCGAAAACGGGATGTCGGCACGCTGCGTCTCACCAGCAAACAGCATGGTCATGACAAGCGGCAAGGCAACGACCGCAATGCCAGCGGCAGCGCCAGCCGCCAGCGGGCGCAGGCTGGCTCTAAACCCCGGCCCGCGCAGCTCCTGCCGGAGCCAATAATCGGCGACATATCCGGCCAGCACCAGCAAGGCGAGGTAGGCGACCTGATCGGGGCCAACCACCATCAGGCCAGCCGCCGCCCCGGCCCACGCCCCCCAGATGGCGCTGCGGCGCTCGAGCGCACGCGCCAGCAGCCAGAGCGCAAGCCCGAATGCCGCATAGGATTCGATTTGCCCAATATGCTGGATGCGCCACGCGGCCGACGCGCCAAATGTAAACCCAAGCGCTGCGACAATAGCCCCTGCCGGATGCCATGCCCGGTCACGGAAAAAACCGATGATACCGAGGCCGCCCACGCCAAGCATCACCAGCACAAGCACATCAACCGCCCAGAAGCTGGGATTGGCTGTCAGCAGTGCCAAAATCAGCGCCGGTGAAAAAATCAGCGATTGCGGATCGGCAATTTGCGGCGATCCGGCAAAGACATTTGGCACCCAGAATGGTGACTGGCCTTCATGGATCGCCTTGGCGAGGAAAGCGACCTGAGCCTGAAAATGGGCTTTCGCATCGTAGGGAATTGTGACTGCGCCTGACAGCCAGGGCCAGCCGATCGCAACCCATGCCGCTACAAAGAGCAGAGAAGCCGCCAGATAGGGACGGCGCAACAGCCACTGAACCACGGTCGAACCCCTCGCCCAGCGCTGAACGCGCTCTTCTCAGGCATGGGCATGACGTTACGATGGCGGCATGAACGCTGGCTGAATATCCACAGACAGCGCAGGCATAATTGCCGGTGCGTTATCCACCAGGCGGATCATTGCAAGACGTCAGCTCAAGGCAGCCATGGCGAGCAAGACGAGACCGGCTATCCCCAGCACGGCCATCCATCGCCAGTGGGCAACCGGCTGCGCACCGGCCGATGGCAAGGATTGCGCACCCTCGCCCTCGCCATCAGCGCCATGGCCGAAAGCGTGTCCGGCCATCTCGGACGTGCGCTGCAATTGTTCAGCTTGCAGTTGCAGTTGAAACGAAGACGCCATGATTGCCAACCCGATCCAAAACTCTATGACGTACGATTAATCAATTCAGTTGACGATTTGTTGACGGTTTTTCCTGTGAAGTGAAATAGTTGGCATCGCGCGCATTTTTTGCCTTGGGGCTGACATGTTTGTCACGCCAATGCCAATGCTGCGGTTTGGTCACGGACATTGATGCGGCTGCACGGCGTGCGGGAATGGGAAAAAGGGAAACGGTCATGAATGAACAGAATGCTTGCAGCACAGGCAAAAAGCGCATTCTTTCTTTCACGGCGCTAGGAGCGGCAATGATCGGCACCGCTTTTATCCTTGGGCCAGCAACAGCTGAAACCGAGGTGCTGGGCCTGCCCCTTCATTTTTCTCTTGCCGGCGGCGTTCTGCTTGGCCTTGCCGGCGTGACATTTGCGGCCGGTTGCCTGCGCGGCGAAGCATCGATGCTCAAACCCATCGCCAATGACAAAGCCACTGTGCTGGCGCAGCAGCGTCTGGTCGAAGCCCGCTCCATCATTGATGAGGCGGCACGCTGCGCGGTGCCGGACGAACAGCGCGGCTGACCGGCAGCCCGCCTTGCCTGAGAAATGGCAAAAGAAAAACACCTGACGGACGCGAGGCGATTCCGTTTAGCCGCCCACCATGCGAAAGTCCGCCCAACCGAATCACGGACGGATATGCATGTCTCGCAAACCTGAAAAAGCGCCTGACCTGTTTGGCACGGCAACGCGGCCTGCCGATACGGTCAATGCCGGCACGCCGCCCAGCGTCAAGATGCGCGATGATCTGGTCCGTGCCCGCAAGGCTGCGGAAGATGCCCGCACGGCGGCACTGCGGGCCGAAAAGGAAAGAAAAGATATGGCGACGAAGAAATCCGGCGGCAATGCAGAAGGCATGACGCCGGGCGAAGCTGGCTACACCGCTTCATCCATCGAGGTGCTGGAAGGGCTGGAGCCCGTGCGCCGCCGCCCCGGCATATATATTGGCGGCACCGACGAAAAGGCGCTGCATCACCTCTTTGCCGAAGTCATCGACAATTCCATGGACGAAGCGGTGGCCGGGCATGCCACCTTCATCGAGGTGGAAATGGATGCCGAGGGCTACCTGATTGTCACCGATAACGGGCGCGGCATTCCCGTCGACCCCCATCCCAAATTCAAGGACAAGTCGGCGCTCGAAGTGATCATGTGCACGCTGCATGCCGGCGGCAAATTCGACTCGAAGGTTTATGAAACATCCGGCGGCCTGCATGGTGTCGGCATTTCGGTGGTCAACGCCCTGTCTGAAAAACTTGAAGTCGAGGTGGCGCGTGGGCGGCAACTCTACCGGCAGGATTTTTCCCGCGGCATTCCCCTCGGCAAATTGAAAAATCTCGGCGATGTGCACAACCGCCGCGGCACGCGCGTGCGCTTCAAGCCTGATCCGCAAATATTCGGCGAAAAGGCGCATTTCGACCCGCGCCGCATTTTCAAGATGGCGCGCTCAAAGGCCTATTTGTTTGGCGGTGTGGAAATTCGCTGGAAAGCGCCGGACAGCGTCGTGGCGCCTTATGAACTGCCGCCTGAGGCGATGTTCAAATTTCCCGGCGGCCTGAAGGATTATCTGGCCAAGGATATTGAAGGGCGCGATTGCGTTGCCGACAATATGTTCTCGGGCAAAGTCTCCAAACCCGGCGGCGGGCATGGCACCTGCGAATGGGCCGTGGCGTGGCTGGCCGGTGATGACGGTTTCGTCTCGTCCTACTGCAACACCATTCCCACGGCGGATGGCGGCACCCATGAATCCGGTCTGCGCGTGGCCCTGCTGCGCGGCCTGAAAGACCATGCCGAACGCATTGGCCAGAGCAAACGCGCTGCCAATCTCACCACCGATGACGTGATGGTCTGCTGCGCCGCCATGCTCTCGGTCTTTATCCGCGAGCCGGAATTTGTTGGCCAGACCAAGGACAAGCTGGCGACGGTTGAGGCAGGCCGCATTGTTGAAAATGCCGTGCGTGATGCCTTTGACCACTGGCTTGCCGCCGCGCCAGCCCAGGCTGTTCGTCTGCTTGATTTCGCCATTGAGCGCAGTGACGAACGGCTGCGCCGCCGCGCCGAAAAGGAAGTGGCCCGCAAGAGCGCGGTGAAAAAGCTCCGCCTCCCCGGCAAGCTGGCGGATTGCACCAACGCAGGCCAGGACAATTCGGAATTGTTTATTGTGGAAGGCGATTCCGCCGGTGGCTCGGCCAAACAGGCGCGGGACCGCGCCACGCAGGCGGTGCTGCCGCTGCGCGGCAAAATTCTCAATGTCGCCAACGCCACGCGCGACAAGGTCACGGCCAACCAGCAGATCGGCGATCTGCAACTGGCGCTGGGGTGCGGCTCCGGATCGAATTTCCGCAGTGATGACTTGCGCTATGAGCGCGTGATCATCATGACCGACGCCGATGTCGACGGCGCGCATATCGCATCACTGCTCATCACATACTTCTGGCGCCAGATGCCGAAACTGATTGATCAGGGCCATTTGTATATGGCAGTGCCGCCGCTCTACCGCCTCAGCCATGGCGGCAAGACCGCCTATGCCCGCGACGATGCGCACCGCAACGAATTGCTCGGCTCACTTTTCAAGGGCAAAAAACCGGAGATCGGCCGCTTTAAGGGCCTTGGCGAGATGATGCCGGCGCAATTGAAGGAAACGACGATGGACCCGAAGAAGCGTACGCTGTTGAAGGTCGTTGTCTTGCAGGAAGACCGCAACGACACCGGCGATACGGTTGAGCGGTTGATGGGCAACAAACCGGAAGCCCGCTTTGCCTTTATCCAGGAACGCGCTGCATTTGCCGAAGGCGATCTGCTGGATATTTAAACCTGTTCTCGCACGGCTGCCGCAGCTTTGCCGCTTCAACGATAATCGCAAAACAGAACAACAAAAAACCCGGCGTTTCCGCCGGGTTTTTCTCTGCCCCCTGAGAGGGGTCAGAACTTGTAGCTGACGCCAACGCGCACAGCATGTGTCGTCAGATGGCTGCGGTCGTTCGAGTTGTTCGCAATAGATGTCGCACTCGTTTTGCCATAGTCGGCATAACGATATTCAACGCGGCCCGTCCAATTGTTGGTGAAGGCGTATTCAAGACCAGCACCTGCCGTCCAGCCCGTGCGCATCGAACCATAGGAGTGATACGGAAGCACAGCCGGTGTGAAGCCGATTGTGTGGTTCACGTCAGCAAACGCCACACCACCGGTGACATAGATGAGCGCGCGGTCAATGGCGATACCGAGACGGGCGCGGATCGATGCCTGCCAATCAACATTCGTGGTGTGATAGCGGGCCAGCGACACCGAAATCCCGCGGCCGGACAGGTCGCTCCATTCCAGATCACCCTCAAGACCGACAACGATCTGATTGATCTGATAGTTGTAACCAACATGGGCACCAACCATCATACCATTCGGATTGTAAGCGGCAGGATCCGGCAGGAGGCCAGCGGCGTTAGCGAGTGTGCCGGTTGTCCGGCCCCACTGATAACCGCCCTGAAGACCAACATAGAACCCGGTCCATGAGAAAGCCGGGACGAAAGCCACCGGAGCAACCTTCCGCGACGGAAGATCAGCGGCCGATGCGGCACCGATCATCGCAGCGCCAGCGAGCAAAGTTGCAACAATACGTTTCATATTTCGATATCCTCTATAATTGAACCCTGATTCCACCACGAGATTGCCGCATCCGTGACCAAACGTCGAGTGCTAAAATGTCACATACCCGTGAGACTTGCTCGGCGCATGCCCGCCAAAACCATGATGGCGTGCAGGAGAGTTACCCGTTGGCGACGCTGCTATGCGATTGGCAAGACTCTCTTTACCATCAGTGCGCACAATGACGGTCATTCAGGTTGGGGCCAGTCATGCGCGCGCTGATTCATCGGTTTTTGAAAGACACATCGGGCACCATGCTGGCCACGACGGTCAAAGGCGCGGTTTTGGTCACCGTGTTCTCTGTCGGTGCCGCCTGGTATATTGGTGAAAGGCTGGAATCGGAGCGGCGCGCGCTTGGAAGCCTCACCGCCGCCGCCAGCGGCACACCGGCACCGGGACGCGGCAATGTCGATATGAGCACAACCGGCTCAATCACCAAAAACGGCAACAGCACGCGGCTCGATCCCTGCATCATCATCCGGCAGAATTGAGTTCCCTATCTTTTCAGCCAATCTGCCAGTGCAGCGTTGACGATGTCGGGCTGCTCCAGTGACGAGAGATGGCCGCAGGACGGTATGGTGACCAAATGCGCACCAGTGATAGCCTCCGCCATGGCGCGGGCATAATTCGGCGGCGTGATCAGGTCATTTTCACCGACAATGATCACGGTCGGCACGGTGATTGCTGAAAGCATGGCCTGGTAATCGGATCTGCCGATCACGGCTGTCTGCTGCCGCATGAAGGCTTCCGGACCCGTCGCAGCCATCATGCCCTTCACCACCCCCTCCAGCGGCTTGTCCGACAGCCGGTCGGGATGGACGAGCCGCGGCCACAAAACCCCGTGAACATCCTCAAACCGCCCCTGTTCGGCGAATGCGATGAGCCGCTGCCGGCGCTCCTTGTCTTCCGGCGTGTCACCGCTGGCGCGGGTGTCGAGCAAGGCCAGCCGCGTGACCCGCTCGGGCGCCTGGCGGACAATTTCAAAGGCCACATAACCGCCCAACGACAGGCCTGCGAGGGCAAAGCGCCGGGGCGCATCAGCCAGAAACCGGGCTGCAATCGCAGCGACGGAATCGTCGCGCGTATGGTCAACACACTGGGTCAGCCGCCCTGCCCCGATGGCTGCAAGCTGCGGTGCGAACAAGGCCGGGGTGCAGTTCAGGCCCGGCACGAATACCAGCGCTGCGTCATCCATCGGAATCTCCCCCTATTGCAAAGCGCCCGCAGACATATCCATGTGAACGCGACTCCTTGACTTTAGAGCACGCTCGCGCGTATGTCGCGCAGGTCTGGCAAGGCTTGATGGAGGAAAAACCTCCGGGTTCTGCGTTCCCCTGCCGCCAGTCTTCAGATTCACGAGAACGCGCGGGCAGGATTGGCCCTTTTCCATGTCATTTGCAGATCTCGGCCTCAGTCAGAAGGTCCAGGACGCCGTTATAAGTTCCGGCTACACCACCCCGACGCCCATTCAGGCGCAGGCCATTCCCTTTGCCATGCAGCGGCGCGATGTCCTCGGCATCGCGCAGACCGGCACGGGCAAGACGGCTGCTTTCACGCTGCCCATGCTCAGTCTGCTGGAAACGGGCCGTGCCCGCGCCCGCATGCCGCGTACGCTGATTCTGGAACCGACGCGCGAACTCGCCGCACAGGTGCAGGACAGTTTTGAAAAATATTCCGGCAACCAGAAGCTCAATGTGGCGCTGCTGATCGGCGGTGTATCCTTCGGCGATCAGGATCAGAAAATCATGCGTGGCGTTGATGTGCTGATCGCGACGCCCGGCCGCCTGCTCGACCATGTCGAGCGCGGCAAGCTGCTGCTCACCGGCATTGAAATTCTTGTCATCGACGAGGCGGACCGCATGCTCGATATGGGATTTATTCCCGACATCGAGCGCATTGCCAAACTGGTGCCATTCACGCGCCAGACGCTGTTTTTCTCAGCCACCATGCCGCCGGAAATTCAGAAGCTGGCAGACCAGTTTCTGCACAACCCGGCCCGTGTGGAAGTGTCACGTCCGGCGACGGCGGCAACAACCATCACACAAAAACTGGTATCGTCAGGCCGCAAGGATTTTGAAAAGCGCGACGTGCTGCGCAATCTCATGCGCAATGCCGAAGAACTGAAGAATGCGATTGTTTTCTGCAACCGCAAACGCGAGGTCGCAACGCTGCACCGCTCTCTGGTCAAGCACGGCTTTGCCGCAGTGTGCCTGCATGGCGATATGGACCAGCACGCCCGCAATGCTGCGCTCGATCAATTCAAGAATGGCGATGCAACCATTCTCGTTGCGTCGGATGTTGCTGCGCGCGGGCTTGATATTCCTGATGTGAGCCACGTGATCAATTACGATGTGCCGCATCATGCTGATGATTATATTCATCGCATCGGCCGCACCGGCCGCGCTGGCCGGACCGGCACAGCCATTTCGCTGGTCACGGCGGAGGATACGAAATCCATCGCAGCCATCGAAAAACTGACGGGCATGGCCATCGTCTGGGATACCGAACCGCCTGCGGCGTCAGAAGAGTCTGACCGCCCACGCAGCCGTGGCCGCAATGGCCGCCGCAGCGAAGGCCGGGAGCGTGGCAGTGAGCGTGGCGGCGAGCGCGCCAGTTCCAGCAAAGCGCCGGCATCAGCCGACAGTGTGGCAGAGACAGCAGAACAGCCGGAACGGAAATCGCCGCGCTCTCCGCAGCGGGAACGCAACCGCCCGCGCCAGGAGGCGAAGCCGGAACAGGCAGGCGAAGCGCCGCGCGAACCACGCAGCGAGCGGCCTGACCGGAATGCCGAGCCACGCCCGCAGCGTTCAAGCCATACTGCGGCATCCCAGCCATCTGGCCGCCGGCCGCAGCGCCGCGATGAAGAGCCAGACGAAAAGGTCATGGGCCTCGGTGACCATGTGCCGTCTTTCCTGATGCGGCCAACCCGCTCCAAAGGGCAAAGCTGAACACAACAAGCCTGATCGCAGCCCGAATTATCCATCGGGTTTTAGGGAAAATTTATCGCTAGGCTGTTTCAATCCTTGGCAATACTTGGCGCGCTTTGTCTTCCAGCGCCGTCAAACGCAAATGCCGAGGTCGCTTTGAGTGAGACTGCCCCACCGACCGATGACACCCTCCAGCGCGCCCGGCGCGTGCTGGAGCTGATCGCGAAACACGGTTCGCAGGCAGATCCGCGCGCCTACGAAGTCTGGTATAATTATGCCCTTGGCCGGGACCGGGCATTGGTCAGCGCCATGGATGCAATTCTGGCAAAAAACGGCCGTATCAGCCGTGACGACATTGAAGCGTTGCATCGCCGCTTCAATGCCGCACATCAGGTGGCAGAACAGTCCGCCAAGACGGGCGATCAGCTTGCTGCCGAAATTGATGATGTCTGCAACATGATCGAGTTGGCCATTGGCAGCGCACGCGATTACGGCCACTCCTTGCAGGACATTACGACAGATTTGAATGACGAGACCAACCGCGACCAGTTGCGGCGGATGGTGTCCGTTCTGGCCGAAAAGACACGCAAATCTATTGATGAAAGCCGCACGCTCGAAGCGAGTTTGCGTGAATCGCGCAATGATATGAATGTTCTGCGCAATACGCTTCAGGCAGTGCGAACAGAATCCCTGACAGATGCGCTGACTGGCGTTGCCAACCGCCGCCATTTCGATGACGTGTTCCTGTCCACGATAGCCACAGCACCGGCGCGCAAGTTGCCGATCTCGCTGATGATGGTCGATATCGACAGGTTCAAGCTCTTCAACGACACCCATGGCCACCGTGCCGGTGATCAGGTGCTGCGGCTGGTTGCCATGACCATACGCCAGAACTTGCCGAAAGATGCGACGGCTGCCCGCTATGGCGGCGAAGAATTTGCGGTGATTCTGCCCGGCTATCGCACCGCACATGCGCGGCAGCTTGCTGACAAAATTCGCCGCATGCTGAGTGCGAAGGATCTGGTGAAAGTGTCGTCAGGCACCTCTCTGGGCCGCATCAGCGCCTCCATCGGCATTGCGCAACTGGCCCCCGATGATACACCCGCATCCCTTATCGAACGGGCAGACAAATGCCTCTACACGGCCAAAAGAGCTGGCCGCGACCGCACGGTATGTGAGGAAGATATGGCTGCGCCGCAAGCCGCACGAATCGCAAGCTGAACCCGGCTTGGGCCGGACGCCCGCGAGCCCGGATTTTACAACTGCCGAGATCAAAACGCCTTGGCTGAATTCATTCAGCCGCGAGCCGTGAAGGATCAGCCGGCTTGATTTCAACAGACTCACCACACCCGCAGGCTGACACCTGATTGGGATTGTTGAACACAAACTGCGCAGCCAGTTTGTCGGTCTTGAAATCCATCTCCGTCCCAAGCAGAAACAGGACTGCCTTGGGATCGATGAAAATGCGCACGCCCTTGTCTTCAACCATTTCTTCAAACGGCTTTTGCTCGCGGGCATACTCCATGGTGTATTCCATGCCGGCACAGCCGCCATTTTTCACCCCGACGCGCACGCCGAGAATGGCATCATCCGCATTCGACATGATGTCCCGCACACGCTCGGCGGCGGATGGCGTGAGTGTCATCACCTGTAACTTGCGCGCTGCTGCGCTCATTGTCGCCTCCAGACGGGTTCAAGGCCCGTGGTGCATTCATGTAACGGAAAAAATATAAGCATTCGTGAGCCGTTGCGCCACCCCGTTCCACGCTGGACAAAGCCGCCCTGCACACGCCTCATGCACCAAAGCATAGGGCACGATTCGTGAAGATTCCCAATCCACTCCCCATTCTCACCACGCCGCGCCTGATTTTGCGTGCGCCGCAGCCGCAGGACAGTGAGGCGCGCTTTGCCATGGGCCGCGACCCGGACATCTATCGCCTTTTGGGCGCTGATGTGGCCCATCTCAAGCCGTTTACCCGCGAGAGCGCCTCAAGCTGGGCCGCACAGATAGCGGCCCACCCTGCGGCGTGGGTCATCGCGCGCAATGACCGGGCCATTGGCGAAATCGCTCTCGACAATGCTGTCGATTCCGACATGCGGGCGAGCATTGCGCTCGCCATTCTCGACAAGGATTCGCTGGGCCAAGGTTATGGCACCGAAGCGTTGCATGCCGTGTGCGGCTTCGCTTTCACAGCCCTGAAGCTCCACCGCCTCTCCGTGCGCGTGCTCGCATTCAACGACCGCGCCATACGGGCCTATGAAAAAGTCGGCTTCCGCAAGGAAGGGCTTGAGCGGGAATCCGCCCATATCGGCGATGCCTGGCATGACGATGTGCTGATGGGTTTGCTGGCCCGCGAATTTGCCTTGAATTAGGGCCTGACCCTCAACGCCAGCCCTCACCACATATCGAGTGCGGCGCGCGCCATGTCACTCATGCGCGATTGATCCCACGGCGGATCAAATGTCATGTTCACTTTTACGCCCGATACACCAGGCACCACGGAGACGGCATTTTCAACCCACCCCGGCATCTCACCCGCCACAGGGCAGCCCGGCGCCGTCAATGTCATATCGATTGTGATCAACTTGTCATCGCCAATATCGACACGGTAAATCAACCCCAGCTCATAAATATCAGCGGGAATTTCCGGATCATAGACTGATTTCAGTGCCGCAATAATATCATCAGTCATCCGGTCAATTTCTTCCGGCGGCAATCCTGATGCTGCAACATCAGGCCGGTTTGGCTCAAGCTCGGTGCTGTTCGTCGTCATGGGATCACCTCACCCGAAAAGTGTTTCTGCCTTGCGCAGGGCGGCAACAAGCGCATCGATTTCTTCACGTGTATTATAAAGGCCAAAGGATGCACGGCAGGTCGATGTGACTCCAAAGCGCGCCAGCAGCGGCATGGCGCAATGGGTGCCAGCCCGCACCGCAACGCCTGCACGGTCAATAATCGTCGCGACATCATGGGCGTGGGCATTGGCCATTTCAAACGAGACGATTGCGCCCTTGCCCTTCGCCTTGCCAAAAATGCGGATGGAGTTCATCTCGCCAAGCCGCTCGTGCGCATAGTCACACAGGTCATGCTCATGGGTAGCGATATTGTCGCGTCCCAGCGCCATCATATAGTCGAGCGCGGCACCAAGTCCCGCCGCCTCGATGATAGCCGGCGTTCCCGCCTCGAAACGGTGGGGCGGCACATTATACGTGACCGTATCCTCGCTGACGAGATCAATCATTTCACCGCCGCCTTCGTAGGGCGGTAATTTCTCCAGCCAATTTTTCTTGCCGTACAAGACACCTATGCCTGTCGGCCCGTAAACCTTGTGTCCGGTGAAAATATAGAAATCGACATCAAGATCCTGCACATCAACCGTGAGGTGGACCGCACCTTGTGACCCGTCGGCAACGACAGGGATATTGTGGGCATGAGCAAGGCGCACAATATCCTTCAGCGGTGTGACGGTGCCGAGTGCATTGGACATATGCGTCAGTGCAATCACTTTCGTGCGCGGCGTGATCAGCTTTTCAAATTCCTCAAACAGGAAGTTACCATCGCTGTCCACCGGCGCCCACTTGATGACAGCACCATGCCGCTCACGCCAGAAATGCCATGGTACAATATTGGAATGATGCTCCATGATGGAGAGGATGATTTCATCGCCCTCCCCAATAGCCAGATGACGGCCCAGCGAAGATGCGACAGTATTCAATGCACCGGTAGCAGAACGGGCGAAGATAATTTCATCCGTATGGCGCGCATTGAGAAATTGTCGCGCACTTTCGCGCGCGCCCTCATAAATCTCGGTCGACGCATTGGCCAGAAAATGCAACCCGCGATGCACATTCGCATAGTCATTTTCCATGATGTGCGTCATCGCATCAATCACGGCACGCGGCTTTTGCGCTGATGCTCCATTATCAAGATAAACCAGCGGCTTGCCATAAACCGTGCGGGACAGGATTGGAAAATCCCGCCGCACGGCCTGCACATCATAAGGCTTGATTGGAGCTGCCATCACCTCACGTCCGCGCCTGCAACCAGACACGCACACGATCCGCCAATGCGTCGCGCACAGCCTCGTTCTCGATCATGTCGATAGCCTCGCCCACGAAAGATTCAATCATCAACGCCTCAGCGTCACGGCGCGGAATGCCACGAGCCATCAAATAAAACAGCAAGGACTCATCCAGCGCCCCGCAAGTGGCACCGTGTGCGCATTGCACATCATCAGCAAAAATTTCCAGTTCCGGCTTATTGTTCATGATTGCCGCTTCACCCAGCAGCAAAGCATTGGAAGCCATCCGGCCATCGGTTTTCTGTGCATCTCTCCGCACAGTAATCTTGCCCTGAAACACACCGGTGGCCGTGTCATCAATGACAGTGCGGAACAATTCCCGGCTCTCACCACCCGGCTGCGCATGATCAACATTCAATGTGTGATCCGCATGCTCTTCACCACGCAGCAAGGTTATCCCCCGCACAGCGGCCTTCGCATCACGCCCGGCGAAATCCAGAAAAACCTGATGACGCGCAGCTTTTGGACCAGCAGCAAAGGCCGTGCTGTTGAGAACAGCCTCACGGCCCAGTGATGCCGCAAGCGTGGAAAAGGACAGCGAGGCCCGGCCATCGGCGTAAAGGCGCACATGCTCAACATGAGCATGGTCGCCAACGCTGATTTCAACGGCGCTGTTGTTTTGATAAGCAACACCATCCGGCCCAGTGTGGCTCTCCACGATGGAAACGCTGGCATTGTTCTCGACACTGACGAGAATACGCGGAAAAACAGCAACCGGATTATTGGCCTGCGTCTCAAACGCCAGATAAATCGGCCGCGATATCTGCATGCCAGCAGGAATACGAATAAAAGCGCCATCATGCATGAACGCCGTATTGAGCCCCACGAGCGCATCCGTGCCAGCCTGCGCCATTTCTTTTCCCAAATGCTGTGTCACAGCTGGATGCTGTGCGCTCAGCGCACCATGCAATGGCATCAGATCCACACCATCAGGCAACAGGGTTGGCTTGCCGGCCAGGTAGCCGTTAACGAACCGGATGACGATGGCGTCAGCAATGGCCAGCGCCGGCGTCTGCGCCAGAATATGTTTCAGCTTATCAGCCTGTACTTCCGGCGCCGGCGGCGGCGCATCCCGCATCAAGGACCGCAAGTCAGTATATTTATAGGCTTCGACACGCCGGTTCGGCAGGCCGATCTTTTGTATCGGCGCAAAGGCTTTCTGGCGCAGTGCTGATACAGTGTCATCGCCAGGAAGGGCCGGTGACAGGGATGCAAAACGCTCGATCAGCGCATTTTCAGCCGTTGTGCGCATGGGCGTAACAGTTGCTGTCATGATCAGGCTGCCTTGCCGGTAAATTGCGCATAACCGCTTTTTTCAAGCTCATGGGCCAGCGTCTTGTCGCCCGATTGCACAATGCGGCCTGCGGCCATCACATGCACGGTATCGGGCACGATATAATCAAGCAGCCGCTGATAATGGGTAATGACGAGAAAAGCGTGCTTGGGATCACGGCGTGCATTAACACCTTGGGCAACGATTTTCAGCGCATCAATGTCAAGACCTGAATCCGTTTCATCCATGATCGCCATGGTGGGCTCGAGCAGCGTCATTTGCAGAATTTCCATCCGCTTCTTTTCACCGCCGGAAAACCCGACATTCACCGGGCGGCGCAGCATGTCGCGCGGAATGCCAAGAGAATCCGCTGCCGCATGCACCTTCTTGACGAAATCCGGCGTGGAATATTCCTCTTCGCCGCGCGTCTTGCGCTGCGCATTCATCGCCGCCTTGAGGAATGTCATGG
>JBOFCU010000235.1:0-3042 GCA_051646285.1 Beijerinckiaceae bacterium | reverse complement strand
GGCCTCGTCATTCTTTTTAAAATGCCGCTGCGAGAATAGCATTGTAATCGTCTTCGCTGGCAGCCCGCGCATTGGTCGCGTGCGTGTGATCGAGCATTGCAGCCTTGGCGATGGCTGGCAGAACCTGACGCGGCACACCCATCTCGGATAATGTTTTCGGCATGCCGATGCTGGCGTTGAATTGCGTGATGAATGCCGGCACATCAGCATCAGCCGCAAGGCCCATGGCACGGCGTAGCGGCTTGAATTTCGCCCGCGTCACTGCATCTTCCTGATTGAAGCGCAGCACATGCGGCAACAGAACGGCATTTAATGTGCCGTGATGCAATTTGAATTCACGCAACGCGCCAAGAGGGTGTGACAGTGCATGCACGCTGCCGAGGCCTTTTTGAAAGGCCATCGCGCCCATCATTGCGGCAATCATCATTTCCCGGCGCGCCTCGCGGTCTTGCCCGTTAGCAACGGCGCGGGGCAGGGCATGAATGGCGCGCTCCAGCCCATCAATCGCGATGGCGCCCGCCACCGGATTATCGACAGGCGAAATAAAACATTCGATGCAATGCGTCACGGCATCCATACCCGTGGCAGCCGTGATGGCTGCGGGCAATCCCAATGTCAGGTCCGGATCTACTACCGCGCGCTTCGGCAATAAATTCGGCGAGAGCAGGCCGAGCTTGCGGCCATCGCGGAAGGTGATGACAGAACCGCGCCCGACCTCGCTGCCTGTGCCTGCTGTTGTCGGAATGGCAATCACCGGCGCGGTGGCTGCGGTGATTTTCGGCGCGCCGCCCAGCACCGCAGCATAGGTCTGCAACGGGCCGGGATGGGTGGCGAGAATGGCGACGCCCTTGGCAAGATCCATCGGCGAGCCGCCGCCAACGGCGATCAGGCCATCACATCCTTCGCGCTTATACAGTGCGAGCGCTTGTTCCACGGCTTCTTCCGTTGGGTTGGTCGGCACATCGTCAAAGACCGGGTGCGCCATCGCATCAGGCATGGCGTCGATCACACGCTGCGTCAGTCCGGCTGCCGTAACGCCCTTGTCGGCGACAATCAGCGGCCTTGTGATGCCGGTCGCGGCCAGATCTTCCGGCAGTCCCTGAAGGGCGCCAAATTCAAGCCGGATGGTGGTGAGATAGTTGATGAGAGCCATGTGACGTTTCCCAGAATTGTTATGTGTTTTTGTAGCGCAAGTTTAGACACGTCATAAAGGTGCTGTATATGCGTTACCAGCAAAAGCGCCACGCTTTTGCCGCTGTGGTGCTTCTTTGTCGCGTCTGATACGGCTATCGGGATTCGCCATCATAAAGCGTCAGCCGGTTTATGAGTGGCAGTCTTGATTGCCTTAAAAGCAGGCATGATTTGCCTTTTGTCGTTGTCCCTTGGAGGAATGAATGAAACGTCGTGATTTTGTGAAGGTCGCAGGTGCAGGCGCCGCTGTTGCTGCTGTTGCGTCTCCCGCCGTTGCGCAGTCGATGCCGGAAGTGAAGTGGCGCATGACATCGAGCTTCCCGAAGTCGCTCGACACGATTTATGGCGGCGCCGAAGTCGTTTCAAAAATGGTTTCTGAACTGACAGACGGAAAATTCCAGATTCAGGTTTTCGCCGCTGGCGAAGTGGTTCCCGGCCTTCAGGCGCTGGATGCCGTATCGAATGGCACGGTCGAATCCTGCCACACCGTGTCCTATTATTATGTTGGCAAGGACCCAACCTTTGCCATCGCCGCATCGGTTCCTTTTGGCCTGAACGCCCGCCAGCAGAATGCTTGGCTGTATCAGGGCGGCGGCAATGAGCTGTTCAATGAATTTTACAAGAAGCACAACGCAATCGGCTTCCCTTGCGGCAATACCGGAGCGCAAATGGGCGGCTGGTTCCGCAAGGAGATCAAGGGCGTTGCTGATCTGCAGGGGCTGAAGATGCGCATCGGCGGCATCGCCGGTCAGGTCTTGCAGAAGCTGGGTGCAGTGCCGCAGCAGATTGCCGGCGGTGATATCTATCCAGCGCTGGAAAAGGGCACGATTGATGGCGCCGAGTGGGTCGGCCCGTATGATGATGAGAAGCTCGGCTTTAACAAGGTCGCGCCATTCTATTATTATCCGGGCTGGTGGGAAGGCGGACCGACGGTCCATGCCTTCGCCAACCTCGCGAAGTTCAATGAGCTGCCGAAGCATTATCAAGCGGCTTTCACGGCGGCTACGACCTATGCAAACACCATCATGCAGGCCAAGTACGATCAGGTGAACACCCCGGCGCTGAAGCGTCTTGTTGCCGGTGGAGCGCAGCTGCGTCCGTTCCCGCAGGATGTGATGGAAGCCTGCTTCAAGGCCTCGCAGGAGCTGTACGCTGAAATCTCTGCCAAAAACGAAGATTTCAAGAAGGCGATCACGGCGATGAATACCCAGCGGCAGGATGGCTATCTCTGGTGGCAGGTAGCGGAATACACCTTCGATACCTTCCAGATCCGCTCCCGCCAGCGTGGCTAAGCTGACAGTGTCCGTGTCAGCGGCCCAAGATCGGCCGTTGAATGGATGGATATCTGCAAACGCCTGAGCGTCAGCGAAGGGTGGGCAGATTCGGACAGATCACAGAGAAAGGCCCGGCAATGTGCCGGGCCTTTTGCTTAGGGTTTCGCATTCTGACAACGTAAATTAGCTGCGCGGATTGCGCATAGCCCCATTGCATTTGCAGGATGAATCCGGTTAGCTCAGGCCTTCGCATCAAGGGTGTCAATCAGAACGCCCGCTCTGGAGGGAAACGCATGAAGCGTCGTCAATTTTTGAAGACTGCGGCTGCCGGTGCAGCCGCTACAGCGGTTGCCATGCCGGCCATCGCCCAGTCGATGCCGGAAATCAAATGGCGCCTGACATCGAGCTTTCCGAAGTCGCTCGATACGCTATTCGGCGTATCCGAAGTGATGGCGAAGGCCGTGGCCGAGGCAACAGATAACCGCTTTCAGATTCAGGTCTTCGCCGCTGGCGAAATCGTACCCGGCCTTCAGGCGGCTGACGCGGTGCAAAATGCCACCGTCGAAATGTGCCACAC
>JBOFCU010000306.1:0-3787 GCA_051646285.1 Beijerinckiaceae bacterium | reverse complement strand
CAGGAGCAGGAGACTTTGACCCGCGTGGTTGAGGCCCGCGCCAAGGCAACCTCGGTGCAGATGGACGCATCCATCCTCAATGATCCCGAAAAATTCAAGAAATTCCAGGAAGCGCAGAGCGAACTGTCGGGTGCGCTTGGCCGCCTGATTGCCGTCAGCGAGGCTTATCCCGATTTGAAATCCAATCAGAATTTCCTGGCCCTGCAATCGCAGCTTGAAGGCACGGAAAATCGCATCTCGGTTGCGCGGCGCGACTACGTTCAGGCAGTTCAGACTTTTAATACAGAAGTGCGCACCTATCCCGGCGCATTCTGGGCGCGGCTGTTTTGGGGCGCCAAGCCAATGGAGGTGTTTGCAGCGCCGCCAGCCGCACAAACAGCCCCGGCTGTGAAATTCTGAGCACAGTCGGCAAGGCGCGGCGCAGGTCATGCGGTTCATCCATCTGTCACGCACAATTGCCTGTACCGTGTGCGTATGGATCATCGCAGTGTGCGCCGTTGCCACGGCGCAAACATTTCCGCCGCTGACAGGGCGCGTTGTCGATCAAGCCAATGTGCTCTCACCAGAAGCCGAAATGGCGCTCGACCAAAAACTGAAAGCGCATGAGGACAAGACCAGCGATCAGATTGTTGTTGCAACAATCCGTTCGCTCGAAGGGTATGATATTGCCGATTATGCCAACCGGCTTTTCCGTAGCTGGAAATTGGGTCAGGCCAAAACCAACAATGGCGTGCTGGTCCTCGTCGCACCCAATGACCGCAAGATCCGGGTTGAGGTTGGTTACGGGCTTGAAGGCTCCCTGACCGATGCGGTTTCGCGCGTGATTATCGCGGGTGCCATCGCACCGAAATTCAAACAGAATGATTATGGCGGCGGATTGAATGCCGGTGTCGATGCCATTATCGGCACGCTCACAGGCGATGATGAATGGCAGCAGCGCGCCAAGATGCGCAATGCCGATGAAGGATCAGAGGCCTTTCCGCTCCTGCTGGTTGTCGTCATCATTATACTGGTATTTTTTATCCTGCCGAATTTCTTCGCTGCGGTCAGCGCAGCGCAGTCTGGCCAATCGAAAAAGTATCACCGCAAGCGCAATGGCCAATGGATTGTCCTGCCCGGTCCGTCCTCATGGGGCGGCGGTGGTGGCGGAAGCTGGGGTGGCAGCGGCGGCGGCTTCGGCGGTGGATTTTCCGGTGGCGGCGGATCATCCGGCGGTGGCGGCGCGTCAGGGGATTGGTGATGACAGACCTCATGACACTGGCAGAGCGCGAACGCATTGCCGCCACCATCCGGCAGGCTGAAACCCGCACCGCAGGCGAAATTCTCGTGCTGGTTGCGCGCACATCCAGCGATTATTGGGCCATTCCGGTATTATGGGCCGCCATTGCGGCGTTCACTGTTCCATGGCCGCTGATCGCATTCACGGCATTCAGCGCCTACGCGATTTTTCTGACCCAGCTCATCAGTTTTATGATGGCCGCACTGTTGTTTTCTCTGCCGCGTCAGCGGCGCATTGCACTGGTGCCGCAATTCCTGCGCCGCCGCCGCGCCCGCCAGATGGCGCGGGAGCATTTTTTCACGCAAGGGCTGCATCGCACGCGCGAGCGCACCGGCGTAATGATTTTTGTGTCACTGGCCGAGCGCTATGCCGAAGTGCTTGTTGATGATGGCATTGCCGATCATGTTGATGATAGCGCGTGGCGCGCTATCATCGCCGATCTGATCACAGCGCTGAAAGACAACCGCATGGGTGAGGGGTTGGTCATAGCGGTCGAAAAATGCGCCGTGATTCTCAGCGCACACGCGCCGCCGCGCCCGGATGACGCGAATGAATTGCCCGACAAGGTGATCGTGATCTGAGGACATCAAGCGGCAAAATTAGATGCCGACTTTTGCCCCGCCAAGAATCATGCCGGGCTTGTCGTCTTTCATCACCTGCAACAGCACAACATAACCATTCACCCGCGCATCGCGGATGCTGGACAGATCAAATTGCCAGCGCTGCGCCACACCATTCCATGTGCCCGCAGGATGAATGCTGCGCACGATGTTGTGGTAGCTGATGGTGCGGCCGGCATTTTCGCCGCGCTCGACTGCCACTGTCTCAGTCTTGCTCAGGGCCAGCACCACAACGCTTGCTTCAAGCGGCCCATGGCCCGGTGAATCGGCGGCGGAAATCGACAGCGTCGTGCCTTGCAGCATCGCCGTCAGCGGCACATTCAAGGCTCCATGCTCGCGCCCCTTGGTGCCAAGGGCGCGGATGGCCTCACCCTTGGAGCCAACCGCATGGCTGCGGCCATCCACAACCGCCTGCGGGGTATAGACCTTGTGATCGCCGCGCAGCGCCGCATAGGCTTTTTGCCGGGCCGTATTGGCCGGCGTCGCCAGCGTATCTTTCCAGCCCAAATAGTCCCAGTAATCCACCGGATAGGACAGGGCGATCACATCGGGCTGAGCCACCAGATCGCGCAAAACCGCGTCGGCCTTCGGACTGGAAGAACAGCCCTGCGAGGTGAACAGTTCCACCACCATGCGCGGCATCAGCGATTGCTGGGCCTGCGCCTGTGTCCATGCCGGCGCACAGGCAACGGCTGCCAGCGGCAAAGCTGCACACAAGACCTGACGCAGGGAGGAGAACATCATCATCAAAAACCAATGCCACATGTCATGGGGCCCCAACAACTCACGAGCCGGTGAAGCCTCATCACAAACGCAGAAGGACCGGCCTGTAATGACAGTCCGGTCCTTCTGAACAGTGAACTTGCCAGCAGATCAGGCTGCGAGCTGACGCAGGACGTAATGGAGAATGCCGCCATTGCGGACATATTCCAGCTCATCCAGCGTATCGATACGGCACAGGATCGGCACCTTCTTCACCGAGCCATCGGCGTAGGTGATTTCCGCCGTCATCATCTGGCGTGGCTTGATGTCGCCTTCCAGCCCACGGATCGAGACGGTTTCATCCCCCTTCAGGCCCAGCGTCTGCCAGCTTGTGCCAGCCTCGAAGGTAAAGGGGATGACACCCATGCCGACCAGATTGGAGCGGTGAATCCGCTCGAACGACTGGGCGATAACCGCGCGGGCGCCAAGCAGGTTGGTGCCCTTGGCCGCCCAGTCACGCGATGAGCCATTGCCATATTCAACGCCGGCAAAAATCACCAGAGGCACTTTCTCCGCCTGATATTGCATCGCCACATCATAGATGGAGGCTTGCTTGCCATCCGGATAATGCACGCCATGGCCGCCTTCCGGCGTATTGCCCGCCGCGTCCTTCACCGCGAAGTTCTTGATGCGGATATTGGCAAACGTGCCGCGCATCATCACCTCGTGATTGCCGCGCCGCGTGCCATACTGGTTGAAATCCTCCACCCGCACCTGGCGCTCGGAGAGATATTTGCCAGCCGGCGAAGACGCCTTGATCGATCCGGCCGGAGAAATATGGTCGGTGGTGATCTTGTCGCCAAACAGGCCAAGGATACGCGCGCCGACAATGTCTGTCACCGGCTTGGGCTGCATGGTGATGCCCTCGAAGTAGGGCGGGTTCTGCACATAGGTCGAACCCATATCCCACTTGTAGGTCTGGCCTTCCGGTGCCTTCACCTTGCGCCAGTTCATATCGCCGTTGAACACATCGGCATAGCGCGACTTGAAGATTTTCTTCGTCACGAACTTGCGGATGAACGTCTGGATTTCCTTGCTGGTCGGCCAGATGTCACGCAGATAAACCGGGTTGCCCTTTTTATCATGGCCAAGCGGTTCGCTCGACAAATCCTTCTGCACCGAACCG
>JBOFCU010000291.1:0-5103 GCA_051646285.1 Beijerinckiaceae bacterium | reverse complement strand
GGCGTTTTGGCACCGCCTGATTTTGACGGCATTGCCGTCTTTACGTTCGTTGCCTGCGTTGCCTTGGTAGCCTTCGTGTTCTTTGCCGAGCCTTTGGCTGGCATCTTCGCGGTCTTGACCATGAGTCGCGTCCATCTCTCCCGAATGAGTCTTTTTTTGTCAGACTTTTGCCGGTCTATAGCTGAGGGCGTGCGCAGGCACAACGCGAGACTTATCCGAAAGTAGCGGCATCCTTAAGCATGATGTGTGTAAATCGCAGGCAGCCGCCCTAGCGAGGGGCTGGGCGAGCCAGTTTTGCCAGTTCGACCTCAGCCCGCAGCTCGATATGGGCCAACAAGTCATCAAGCTGGGGATCATCTGTCTGGGCACGCTGTTCCGCCAATGCGTGGCGTAGCGCTGTGAGCTGGCTACCAGACACGCGCCCGTTCAGAACAGAAAGTTTAAGCTGATCAAGGGCATCAAGCAATTCATGACCGCGTCTGGCTGCACGGCGCCGACGCTCCTTGCCGTTGTCAGGTTCCCCCTGCAAGGCCAGCACAGCATCAAGGCCCAGCGTTCCGGCAGGTGCTGAAACGGAGGCTGACCGCGTTGGCGCGGTCTGCTCTGCAACTGAAAATCCGCGGCCTGTGCGGACAGGCTTCGCGCTGGTTCCAGCCGCTGTGCCTACAGGTGATCTCGAATCAACACGCATGATGCCCAATTGCCCCTTCCGGCAAGGTGCGCGGCGCTGCTTAATGAACGGTAAATGCAACGGCAGGAATTGCCGACTCGTCTGGCACATTCGGCATGGCCTACCTCTCATAACAAAATGACTGATCTGAAAATCATTTCAAATCAGTCACTTGGCATGGTCTTCCTTTGGCACGTCCTTCGCATGGTGACAGGAGCGTTGTTGGTTGCGCCCGGGTAAATTGTCCATGCGTCTGTGCTTGAAACGTCTGCTGAGTGTTCTGGTTCCAGTTGCGTCTGTGTTTTTTATGGCGCTACCAGCCCATGCGCTGTCGCGCATCAAGGATCTGGCAGCCGTTGAAGGCGTGCGGACCAACCAACTGGTTGGCTATGGCATTGTGGTCGGGCTGAATGGCACCGGCGATACACTGAACAATGCGCCCTTCACCAAGCAATCGGCGACAGCGATGCTTGAACGGCTTGGCATCAATACCCGTGGTGCCAATATGCGCACCGCCAATATGGCTGCGGTGATCGTGACGGCGAATCTGCCGCCCTTCTCGACGCAGGGCACGCGCATTGACGTAACGGTATCATCCCTTGGCGATGCCAAGAGCTTGCAAGGCGGCACGCTCCTGGCGACGCCGCTGCTGGGCGCTGATGGCGAAGTCTATTCGGTGGCGCAGGGGTCGCTCGCCATCTCCGGCTTTTCAGCGCAAGGGGACGCGGCGAGCGTAACACGCGGCGTGCCGACTGTTGGGCGCATTGCCAATGGTGCGCTGGTCGAGCGTGAGATCGAGTTCAAGCTTGCCGGGGCACGCTCGCTGCGGCTGGCGCTGCGCAACCCGGATTTTACCACGGCACGGCGCATTGCTGCCGCCGTAAATGATTTCATCGGGGCCAACACAGCCGAGCCGACCGATCCATCTACCGTTGTCTTGCAGGTGCCGCCGAAATATCAGGGCAATATCATCCGCCTGCTGACCGAAGTGGAGCAGTTGCGGGTTGAGCCTGACAATATTGCAAAAATAATCGTCGACGAGCGTTCCGGTGTCATCGTCATGGGCCGCGATGTGCGTGTGAGCCAGGTGGCAGTGGCGCAGGGAAATCTGACGGTCTCCATTGCAGAATCGCCGCAGGTTTCGCAGCCAGAGGCTTTTTCCAATGGGCAGACCACCGTTGTGCCGCGCAGTCAGGTCAAGGTGGATACCGGCTCGGGCAATAAAATGGCGCTCGTCAAGGATAGCGTGACTTTGCGCGAACTGGTCGATGCTCTCAATTCACTGGGTGTCGGGCCACGCGATCTGATTTCCATTTTGCAGGCGATCAAGGCTGCCGGTGCCCTGCAAGCCGAAATAGAGGTGATCTGATGGTAGCTCTCACAGCTCTGCTGCCTGCTGCAAAACTTGCATTGGGAAAATCCGCTGCGCAGGCCGGCGCTGCACTGGCAACAAAGGCGCACGCTGCCACTGTTGATGCAGCAACAGATAAAAAGCTCAAGAAAACAGCGCAGGACTTTGAAAGCGTATTTCTTGAACAGACATTCGACCGGATGTTTTCCAACCTTGGCGATGAGGGCCCGCTGGGAAATGGCGGAACAGGCGGCGATGTCTGGCGTTCCATGCTGGCTGGCGAGTATGCGAGGTCTGTCGTTAAAAATGGCGGTGTCGGCATTTCCCAGAATATCTATTCCGAGCTGCTGAAATTGCAGGCCGGGCAGGGGAGTTAGTTCATGTTTCATCCTGATCTGGTCAGCACAGCCCCCTCGCAACGGCGGATAACCAGCCATGATGAGGCGCGCGCCTTTGTGCGTGAAATGCTCGATTCAATCGCAGAGATTGAGACTGTTATCGCGCTTGAGACGGATTTGATGAAAGCTGGCCGCGTGAGAGACGCCCTGGCTCTGCATGGAGAAAAAAGCCAGAAATCTGGTCACTATCTCCGCCACATGCAAACACTGAAAGCCAATGCCATTGTGGTTGCCCGCTTTGTGCCGGGTGAACTTGAAGCGTTGAAAAAAGCCCATGCCGGCTTTACGGGATTGCTCACGCTCAACCAGCAAGTCATCGCCACCGTGAAATCCGTTTCGGAAAATCTGGTACGCAATGTGCAGCAAGAAACCACTGCGACCCGTGCGCTTTCCACCTACGGCCCGGGTGCTCATGTTGCACGCCATACCCCTGGGCATGCGCCGCTGGCATTGTCCGTCCAGCTTTAAATTCCATTAAAAATGCTAACGGATTGTTAAGCCTGCCGCAAGGGAATCTGCGGGCTGGCCTTGTTTTGTCATCAATATCTGTAATTTTAACAATTGTTGAAGCCGCCATGCAACCGGTGACTGATGGTGTGGTGGCATGCCGCAATGGGTATTTTTGAAAGCATATCGCCATGGAAGCGCCGCCACTCTCCGGTGCGTTCTCAAGCACCAGTCAAACACCGGTCCGTCTGCCGGTTCAATCCGCTGCGCCGGTTGTCAAGACCGAGCTGCCTGCCCAGAAGGCCGTCAATGCTGTTGGTGAAGAACCCGCAGTGCGCGTCAATATTTCTGATGATGGGCACAAAATTGCTGCTGCACAGCAGATGATGAAGCGCATCATCGAAAAGCATATCACCTACGATAATGAATTGCGTACGCTTATTGTCAAATCGGTTGATCAGACCACCGGCAAGACGGTGAGCCAGTTACCGGATGAAATGTCCATGCAGCTGCGCGTTTATATGCGTGGTGTGATTGAGAAGCTCGATCGCAGCAATGCAGAAACCCATGCACGTATTGAAGCCATTGCCTGACATTTACTGATTGATGTTGTCGGCCTGACTTGCTCAAAGGCTGCGCTGCGTGCGCGGCCTTTTTTATGTCCCCCGCGCTTGCAAATGAAAATTAACTGAATTTCTTTTCATATTTCTTACCAATACGTTACTAAATTTTTCTCAAAAATAATGGTGAATGTTTACCTCTGCTTAAAGTTAATAGGGCAACGTTTCGCCTGTCGGCAAGAATGCTGACCCGGCCAGAAGGGCTCGGATAAACCAGAAAGGTGCGTATCATGGCGATGAATATGTCGCTCACCGTGGGCATGCGTAATGCCCTGTATTCCCTTACAGATTTGCAGGGGACTATTGAGAAGACCAATAACCGTCTTGCCACGGGCAAGAAGGTCAATTCCGCGCTCGATAATGCGCTGAATTATTTTACGGCAGCGGGACTTTCAAACCGCGCCACACAGCTTTCCATCATTCAGGACAATATCGGCCTGGGGATCAAGATCCACCAGAATGCTGACAAGGCCCTGTCGTCGATGAAATCGATGCTGGAAAATGCCGAAGGTCAGCTGCGCGGTGCGCTGCAATCCACTGGTCAGAACAATAAAGCTACGTCGAATTACGCGTTCACTGGCGTATCCGATACATTTTTATCGGCTGCTGCTGGCCCGCAAAACCGGCTTGGCACAGGTGATACGTTCTCAATCCAACTCACCACCACGAATACGTCTACGGGCGCGATTTCGAACGTGGGTGCTGCTGTTGCCATTACGCTCACGGGCACCGTGCAGAACGTGATGGACAGCATCAACACCAACGTCACGCTGAATCCGGCTGGTCAAGCATCGCGCATCAAAGCGTCACTGAACGATCTGAACCAGCTCGTCATTGAATCATCGGGCGGTGAAGATCCGACGGCTGTGATTGGTTTTCAGATCAACGCTGATTTGTCAGCGGGCACACAGAGCCTGATCTCAGATGCGTTCAGCTATACCGGGGCCGGCAATGCGCCGATGGTTTCTTCAGGTACGGCGGCGACCGCGCAAACACTGGTTGCCCGCGTCGACATTAACCAAACCCGCAAGGCGGTGGCCGCTGGCTTCCGTGAATTGCTGACACAGATCGGCAATACCGCTGCAGACGCCGGATATAATGGCACCAATCTGCTCAACGGTGATTCATTGCGCGTTGGCTTCAACGAGGATGATACCACGTCGATCCTGACCAAAGGTGTCCGCTTCAACGCTGTCGGCATTGGTTTCCGGATGGATGATGCTGCGACAGTTACCGGCAATGCGCGCTACGGATTTCAGTCTGATTTTGAAATCAAGCAGGCACAGGCGCTGGTAAAAGCAGCTAAGTCGCTGATCGAAGCCCAGTCGCGCACCTTCGCCAACAACTTCAACATTCTTCAGAACCGCCAGGATTTCACGACCTCGGTGAAGAAGAACCTGAATGAAGGTTCGGACCTGCTGACGATCGCGGACATGAATGAAGAAGGTGCAAATCTCGCTTCGTTGCAGACCCGCCAGCAGCTCTCGGTGACAGCGCTGTCACTCGCCAACCAGTCAGATCAGGCGATTCTGCGTCTGTTCTAATTCCGCAGGAAGCGGACACTTACGCACCTGCGCCGTACGACAGAATATCCGAGGCGCTGGACTAAACGACGGG
>JBOFCU010000276.1:0-6734 GCA_051646285.1 Beijerinckiaceae bacterium | reverse complement strand
TCGGGGAAACGGAAGGATTCGAGCCACGCCATGAAATCCGGGCTGAACATCTGGCGCTTGCCGTAAAACATGTTGCCGCGCAGCCAGGTTGATTCGCCGCGTGACAGTGTCAGCGTGCGCACATGATCGAGCTGCTCGCGCAACTCGCTTTCGTCGATCAATTCCGCGATGCGCACGGACCGGGTGCGGTTGAGCAGGCCGAAGGTGACACGCACATCGCGGTGCCGGCGGAAGATCGTCTGCGCCATAAGCAATTTGTAAAAATCGGTGTCGATGACCGAGCGCACGATGGGGTCGATCTTCCAAGTATGGTTGTAAACACGGGTGGCGATATCGACCATTGTCTCAAACCAGAACACATCACGGCGACGGGACGGAAGCATCACTTCCATTGATTGGACTGGCACGCCATCACGGATGAAAATAATTGGCAAGTGAAAACTGCGCCTCACTTGACGAGGTCCATATTTCGATTATGCTAGAAATATGAATATAGATGATACCGCTGCACGGCTTGAAGCCCTCGGCAATCCGACGCGATTGCGCATTTTCCGCGCCCTCGTGCGCGCCGGGGCGGCTGGGCTTGCGGTCGGACAATTGCAGGAACGGCTTGAGATCGCGTCGTCAACATTGTCACATCATCTGCAGAAGCTTGTTGTAATTGGCTTGGTGAGTCAGGAACGGCAATCGACGACGCTGATTTGCCGGGCGAATTTTCAGATGATGCGCAGCCTGGTTGATGTCTTGGCTGAATCCTGCTGCTCGGAGAGTGCTGCACGCCGCCCGGCATCAGGCAAATCCCTGTTGATGGCGAAGGAGAAGATGTGATGACCAGCTTGTTGGCCGTGATAATGGCAAGGATCACAGCATTCCTGAATGGCCAGGAGAGTGCATATTCTTACCGTCGCGATTGGCGCGAATGCTGCTTTGATGATGAACAGTCTCGCAAGGTGCAAGCCGAGGTCCTGCATGAATGGAACAGGCATATGTACTGAAGCGCGGGGCTGATGGCGACTTTGAAACTACTGTGCAGATCGTCTATTTATGTCTTCGACTGTCATGCGCAATGCAGGAAATTATTGATTTGATGAGTGTGAGAGAAATCTGAATGGCCCGTGACCAGTCCGATGCGACACCAATTGAAAGCCGTGATGAACTTGTGGCGTGGTTTGCCGCTGGCGAAAAGCCGCGTGCGCAATTCCGCCTTGGCACCGAGCATGAGAAAGTGCCTTTTTATCAGGCCGGCAATACGCCTGTGCCATACGAAGGCGCGCAGGGTATTCGCGCCTTGCTGGATGGGTTGCAGGCGCGCACTGGCTGGGAGCCGATTATCGAGGATGATCATCCCATCGGCCTGTTCAATGATCAGGTCGGCGGCGCCATTTCGCTGGAACCGGGCGGCCAGTTTGAATTGTCAGGTGCGCCGCTCACCAGCGTGCATGAAACATCCGCTGAATTGCAGCAGCATCTGGCCGACACCAAAGCGGTTGGTGATACGCTTGGCCTGTCATTCCTGACACTGGGCATGTCGCCCTTGTGGACGCGAGCGCAAACCCCTGTGATGCCCAAGAAACGCTATGGCATCATGACGCGATATATGCCGAAGGTCGGCACGCTCGGCCTCGACATGATGTATCGCACATCCACCGTGCAGGTGAATCTCGATTTTGCATCCGAAGCGGATATGGTGAAAAAGCTGCGCGTCTCCGTGGCATTGCAGCCCATCGCCACGGCGCTTTTTGCCAATTCGCCCTTTACGGACGGCAAGCTTAATGGCTTTCAGTCCATGCGCTCCGAAATCTGGCGCGATACGGATAATAACCGCGCTGGCATGCTGCCCTTTATTTTTGAGGAGGGCATGGGGTTCGAGCGCTATGTGGATTATGCGCTCGATGTGCCGATGTATTTTGTTAAACGCGGCGATGTCTATCACGATGTGAGCGGCGCATCTTTCCGCGATTTGCTGAAAGGCACGTTGCCGCTGTTGCCCGGCGGGCGGGCCACGGTGTCGGACTGGGCCAATCATGTCTCGACGATTTTTCCCGAGGTGCGCCTGAAGCGCTATCTGGAAATGCGCGGCTCTGATGTCGGGCCTCCGGAGATGATTTGTGCGCAATCCGCCTTCTGGACCGGCCTGTTGTATGATGAGTCTGCGCTGGAGTCGGCGTGGTCGCTCGCCCGCCGCTGGACCGCCGCAGAACGGCAAAAATTACGTGATGACGTGCCGCGCTTTGCGCTGGATGCAACGATCCAGAATCGCACAGTGCAGGATATTGCGCGTGATCTTCTCATTATGGCGCGTGCTGGCTTGAAAAATCGTGCACTGCAGGATGAGCAGGCCCGTGACGAAACGCATTTTCTGGATCCGCTCGATGCCATTGCGGCGTCTGGCCAGACACAGGCCGCCCGCTGGATTGCGCGCTTTCATGGGGACTGGAAAGGCTCTGTGCTTCCTGTTTTCCAGGAGGCGCGGTTTTAATCCGCAGCTATCGGTTTAATCAGGCTTCAAACGCGTCAACCGCATTTGCATCATATACGCACCGAATTGTGCCTGTAGCATTGATGGCGGCTTAACCACGCATTCTCAATGACGCGCCGCGTTAAGATTTGTGAAAGTGATCCGGTTCAAACCTGCATGCATATTCATCGCGAGCCCAACAAAGCGCGAGTGCAGTCATGATCCGTACCACACTGAAAAAATTCTGGATGAATGAGTCCGGTGCCACGGCAGTGGAATACACCATCCTCGCATCCATGATTGCGCTGGCCATTGTCGTGGCCGTTGCGGCCTTGGGGCAAAGCCTCAAGGTGCCGTTTCAGCAGGCAGAAGCCGGCTTTACCGTAAAGTAAGCCGGTACTTCGCTGTCCCGGGCCAGGCCTATTCAGCCGCGCGCATCGCCGATTCCCGCGCATGGCCAAGATTGTCGAGGCTTTGCATGATATGCCCGGCCAATGCCTCGACCAGCACCTCCGGTTGCGCTTTTGCCCGCAGCAGGCCAACCGGGCATGAGGGCAGGGGCGGAAAACCATCAGCCTGCGTCAACACCCGCATCCCCGGCCGTAACGCACTTTCCGGCAGCACGGAAACAGCCAGCCCGGCCATGACGGCGGCCCCCACGGCCGTCGAATTCCAGCTTGAATAGAGCACCCGGTTGGCACGCCCTATTGTCTCAAGTGCCGTCGTTGCCGAGCGCCGCCAGCTGCAGGTGATGCGCCCCAGCGCCAGCGGCACCACAGCCTCCTCATGCACGGTGTGGCGCGCTGAGGTGACCCATAGCAGCCGCTCGTCCCGGATGATGTCGGCATGCATCCGTGTCTCGCATTGGGTGATGATGGCGAGGTCGAGATCATGGTTGGCAATCGCCTCCACCAGCATCGGCGTCGGCTCGCATACCACTGTCACCTCAACCTGCGGATTGGAACGGGAAAAGCGCGCCAGAATTTCCGGCAGATAGCGGTCGGCATAATCATCAGGCACGCCCAGCCGCACATGCCCGGCCAGCTGCGCCGCCCGGAAAGCCGCCAGCGCCTCCTGATTGAGCCGCACGATCCGCCGCGCGTAATCCAGTAGACGTTCACCCTCCTCCGTCAGCCGCGATTGGCGGCCATCCCTGGCAAACAGCGGGCGGCCAACCCGTTCTTCCAGCCGCTTCATCTGCATGGAGACAGCGGATTGTGTCTTGTGCACGCTGTCGGCTGCGCGGGTGAACGAGCCGCTGTCGGCGATTGCCACAAAGGTGCTGAGTTGATCGACATCGAACAGGGCGGGCATGGCATTTCTCCATTCATCACCGTTGCTGATGCAACAGTTAAGAAACATTCGCTTCTATGATTTGAGAAAAGGCCTATCCTGTCAATCGTCCACTGCAACAAAGTCGCCCCGGCAGCAGGGACAGCACCACCAACCTGAAGGAGGTTGCCATGGCCCCGGTTTTGTCTGCCCTCATCCGTTTCGTCACCTCGCCAGACAGTGTCATCGCTGGCGCAAAAGGGGTTGCGGCCCGTGTTGCAGCGATCCGTCAGGCGAGGGCCAACCGCCGTGCTTTCCGTGAACTGGCGGGCTGGGATGACCATATGCTGTCCGATATTGGCTTGACGCGGACCGCCGTGGCCGGCGCTTTGGAAACCGGATTTGCCAGCGATCCCTCCCGCGTTATCACGTCCGATCGAAAAATCGCTGAGGTGATGAAGGGCGATGCGCCAGTGGCATCAGCACGGCACGCGATGCCGGCAGGCTGCTGGGCTTACTGAGCCGGCTGAACAGCCGCACTGACGATCCAAGGCCGCCAAATCAGGCGGCCTTTTGGCTTTTAAGCCATGATGACAACGAGCAAGGCAGCGGCTTTCAGTTTGCGGCTTCGGCGAGCAGGCCCAACCGCTCGCGCTGCATCCAGCGCGTGAGCATGAGTGCTGCGACAATGGCCAGCCCGGTTGCCAGCCCGATCCAGATGCCGACACCACCCATCTGCGCCTTGAAGGCGAGGATAGCGCCCAACGGCAGGCCAATGCCCCAATAGCCCAGCGCCGCAAACAGCATGGGAATACGGGTGTCATGCAGGCCCCGCAGCATTCCCGCTCCAATCGCCTGCGCACCGTCCACGATCTGAAAAATGCCCGCCACCAGCAGAAACGCAATCGCCAGGCGCACCACCTCCGCATTGTCAGGCGCATGCACGTCAATGAAGGCGCGGATGGGCAACAGCGGCGTGAGAATCATCGTCGCCGCTGTCACCAGCATCACACCCATCACAAGGCCGAAGGCGCACCAGCCCGCCCGCGTCACGCCATGGGCATCCCCGGCCCCCTGCGCCAGCCCGATGCGCACGGTCGCCGCCTGCGAAAAGCCAAGCGGGATCATGAAGGTGAAGGAGGCGATCTGAATGGCAATCATATGCGCCGCCAGCGCGGCCGTGCCGATCAGCCCCATCAGAAAAACCGCGGCATTGAAGATCGTCACCTCAAAAGCCAGCGTCGCCCCGATCGGCAATCCCAGCCTCAGGATATGCCGGAAGCGCAGCCAGTCCGCCCGCCAGAAACGGCCAAACAGCCGGTAGCGGGCAAACCGCCGGTCAACGCTCACCACCGCAGCCAGCCCGCCAAACAGCAGCAGGTTGGACAGCGCCGTGGCCAGCCCAGATCCAAAAATGCCAAGGGCCGGAAATCCGAAATGGCCGAACACCAGAACCCAGTTGGCCAGCGCATTGAAGGCAACAGCCAGTCCGGTCACGGCCAGCGCTGCACCGGGCCGCTCCAGCGCTGCCATGAAAAACCGCAGCACCAGATAGCCAAAGAAGGGCAGGGCGCCGAACATCATCACCCGCACATAAATCTCGGCTGCTGCGGCCAGCGCCGGATCCTGGCCCATCGCGCGCAGGATTGGCCCGGTCTGCCAGAGCACCAGCCAGATCGGAAGCGCCAGCGCCACACTGACCCAAAGCCCCTGCCGCACCGTGCGGCGCACCTCGCGCACGGCATACCGGTTTTCGCCCAAGGTGCGGGCCAGCATCGGCGAGACGGCGGTGACGACGCCGATGCCGAAAATCACCAGCGCGATGTAAAGGTTGGCCCCCAGCCCGCCCGCCGCCAGGGATTCCGGGCCAAGCCAGCCGAGAATCATCACATCGGTGGTGGTCATCGCCATTTGCGCGAGATTGGTCAGCACCAGCGGCCAGGCCAGTGTCAGCGTGGCGCGGATTTCAGAGCGCCACTGTGCCGCATGGTTGATGGTGTCAGTCATGAATCTGTCAGGCCAAGGCTGGCCGGTTGGATCACGGGTGCAGCGCCGATGCAATTTTCAGCGGCGCAGACCTGTATGCGGTCAGCCCGCAGGCTGCTTTTGCCTTTCCAGCTGCATTTGCCTTGCCGTGCCGTCACGCCTCGCTTATAGAGCCGCGATCCCTGCGAGGGGACCAACCGACTGGAATGATCCGGCCCAGCGCCGGCTTTCACTGAAAGAGCCCCGTGGACATGCCACCGGGCGCTGGATTGCTTCAGTCATCCGTAACGCAAACCCGTCCGGCGCAGCCATATCTGGCACTTCAAGGAAAACACATGTCATCTGCTTCCACCCACGCGCCAATGCGCGAGGATTTTGCTTCGCTTCTGGCCGAGAGCTTTGCCACCAATGATGCGCTCGAAGGCAGCGTTATCAAGGGCACCGTCGTTGCCATTGAAAAAGACATGGCCGTCATCGACATCGGCCTGAAGACCGAAGGCCGCGTGGCCGTTCGTGAATTTGCCGGTCCGGGCCGTGATCAGCCCCTCAAGGTCGGCGATGTTGTCGAGGTTTACCTGGAGCGCATCGAAAACGCGCTCGGTGAAGCGGTTATCAGCCGCGACAAGGCCCGCCGTGAAGAAAGCTGGGTCAAGCTCGAAAAGGCATTCGAGGCCCAGGAAAAGGTCATGGGCACGATCTTCAATCAGGTGAAGGGTGGTTACACCGTCGATCTCGACGGCGCGACCGCGTTCCTTCCCCGCAGCCAGGTGGACATCCGCCCCGTGCGCGATGTCGGCCCGCTCATGAACGTCGCCCAGCCGTTCGAAATCCTGAAAATGGACCGCCGCCGCGGCAATATCGTTGTCTCGCGCCGCACCGTACTGGAAGAAACCCGCGCTGGTCAGCGTCAGGAGCTGGTGTCGAACCTCGAAGAGGGTCAGGTCATCGACGGCGTGGTCAAGAACATCACCGAATATGGTGCGTTCGTTGATCTCGGCGGCATCGACGGCCTGCTGCA
>JBOFCU010000232.1:0-1850 GCA_051646285.1 Beijerinckiaceae bacterium | reverse complement strand
GCCGTCACCGTCGAAACCGGGTCGATGTCGCCGGCCTGCACCGGCTGGCGCAATGCCCGCGCTGCTGCGATGGCCAGCAGCCCTGTGCCGGTGCCAACGTCAAGTATGCGATGCGGTCGCCGGCGCTTCAGCAGCCGGTCGAAATGGATAAGGCAGCCGCGTGTCGTGCCATGATGACCTGTTCCGAACGCCAGAGCTGCCTCGATTTCGATACCGATATCGTTGACGCGCACCTGTTCGCGGTCGTGGCTGCCGTAAACAAGGAAACGACCGGCTCGCACCGGGGCAAGGCCGGCCAGCGAGGCGGCCACCCAATCCTTCTGCTCGATCCTGGCGAATACGGCGGCCTCTGCCAAAGCTGCGCCTGCAACCTGCGCGAGCAAAGCCCTCACAGCATTGTGATCAGGTTCTTGAGCGAAATAGACTTCGAGAGACCATGTACGGCCATCATCGATTTCAAAAGCAGCCGCAGCGGTCTCTTCGGACGGCAGCATTTCCGTCAGGAAATCCGCTGCCCGGCGGGCAAGGCTCTCCTCCGCTTCAAGGCGGAGAAGATGTGTTGCGTTGTTCGGCAGGAGTCCTTCGCGCATGGCGCGGACCTAACTGCCGAAACGTCTCCGGTAAAGGAGAATCAGCCGGCGAGCTGCAGATTGCCGGCGGAGGTCTTGCCGGTGCGGCGATCGGTGATCAGCTCGTAAGTGAGCTTGTCGCCTTCGCGCAGTTCACGCAGGCCAGCGCGCTGGACAGCGGTGATGTGGACAAAAACGTCCGGTCCACCAGCGTCGGGCTGCACAAAGCCATAGCCCTTCTGGGTGTTGAACCATTTGACGGTACCGTTAAGCATTAGTCGGTCTTTCCTTCGGCGGCCTAAAGGCCTGTTAATCGTGGTTCAGAGCGTATGCACTGCCCCGTTTTTGCGAACTTGGGGAGTTGGTCTGAACCGGCACCAAAGGAGCCGACGTCACTTAATTCCAACCTAAGTCCAGATTACGATTGTATCAGCTTTGCCACGATTGGCAATCAAAGTTCCGCCCGCGTAACCGTATAGATGTGATCCAATTGGACGACAGGCGGATGATAGCGGTGCGTGCATGATTTTTGTACGGGTTGACTCGCGATTTTGCATCGGGTCGGGGTTCGCCCTAGGATCGCAAGCGCTTGAGGGGAGGAGTTGTGCCGTTACGCAGCGCCAATGCCGTGGATTTCTGGCGCGGCGTGGCGCTGGTGTCGATTTTCGCCAATCATATTCCGGGATTCTACTACGAGCGTTTCACGCACCGGAATTTCGGCATCTCGGATTCCGCTGAATTGTTCGTGTTTCTCGCCGGCTGGTCGGCGCGCAGCCTGGCTGGGCAGCGCGACACGCTTTCGATGCAGAACATGATTCTGCGGGTTGGCGCGCGGGGGGTGCAACTTTATGCGGCGCAGATCCTGATCACGATGGTGGCGATTGCGCTGATCGCGATGGCGGCGATGGGGTGGGACAACCCGCTGCTGCTGGAGTGGCACAACGCCGCCGCCGTGTTTCAGGATCCTGTCTCGACCCATGTCGGGCTGGTGACGTTGCAGCATCATCTGGGCTTTTTTGATATTCTGCCGCTGTATGTGGTGCTGATGTTCGGCGCCGTGGGGCTGGCGGTGCTCCACCGGGCGGCGCCGGTGCTGATCCTGCCGTTGTCGGTGCTGATCTACCTTGCCGCGCATGTCTGGCGTCTCAATGTGCCGACATGGCCGGTTGAGGGCGAATGGCTGTTCAATCCGTTCTGCTGGCAGCTGATCTTCGTGCTGGGTTTTGTCTGTGCCGGTGACAGTGCTCTCGCCTATGGCCGGCAGAATTTGCGCTGGCTGCG
>JBOFCU010000218.1:0-20286 GCA_051646285.1 Beijerinckiaceae bacterium | reverse complement strand
GACGCAGGTCATGGACCTGGCGCGCCGCCATCAGCACCCTTTGCAATGCGTCATGGAAAAGAATTAGACTCCCTTCAAGCGAGGATATCCGGTTGCCTTCTTTTGCACGCCATCTCGAACAAGCCCTGCACCGCGCTCTGGCTCTCGCCAATGAGCGCACCCATGAATATGCCACGCTCGAGCATCTGCTGCTGGCGCTGACGGATGACCGTGATGCGGTGGCCGTTCTCAAAGCCTGCAATGTCGATGTTGCGGTGCTGAAAAAGAGCCTGATCGACTATATTGATACCGAACTGGTCAATCTGGTCACGGCTGACGGGGAGGGTGCAAAGCCGACGGCCGGGTTCCAGCGCGTGATCCAGCGGGCGGTGATCCATGTCCAGTCATCCGGTCGCGAAGAGGTGACGGGCGCAAATGTTCTGGTGGCAATTTTTGCAGAGCGGGAAAGCCATGCCGCCTATTTTCTGCAAGAGCAGGAAATGACGCGCTATGACGCCGTGAATTATATCAGCCACGGCATCGCCAAGCGGCCGGGGTCCAGCGAAGTGCGCTCGCCGCGTGGCGCCTCTGACGACAATGAAGGCGAGCAGGAAAAATCCACAGCGCGCGAGGGCGAGAAGGACAACAAGAAGCAGAGCGCGCTGGATGCCTATTGCATCAACCTCAATAAAAAAGCCCAGACCGGAAAAATTGATCCGCTGATCGGACGCGAGGCTGAGGTGATGCGCACCATTCAGGTGCTGTGCCGCCGTCAGAAAAATAATCCGCTGCTGGTGGGCGATCCTGGCGTCGGCAAGACTGCGATTGCCGAAGGATTGGCGCGGAAAATTACCAAGGGTGAGGTTCCCTCGGTCCTCGCTGATGCAACCGTATTCTCACTTGATATGGGCGCGCTGCTGGCCGGCACGCGCTATCGCGGTGATTTTGAAGAACGCCTCAAACAGGTGATGAAGGAGATCGAAAATCACCCGAAGGCGATCATGTTCATCGATGAAATTCACACCATCATCGGTGCCGGTGCGACATCAGGCGGCGCTATGGATGCGTCCAATCTGCTCAAACCTGCCTTGGCGCAGGGCACATTGCGGTGCATCGGATCGACGACATACAAGGAGTTCCGCCAGTTTTTTGAGAAGGACCGGGCGCTTGTCCGCCGCTTCCAGAAAATTGACGTGAACGAACCCAGTGTTCCCGACGCGATTGAAATCCTGAAAGGGCTGAAGCCCTATTTCGAGGATTTTCATAAGCTGAAATACACCAATGAAGCCGTGAAAGCTGCGGTAGAATTGTCAGCGCGTTATATTCACGACCGCAAATTGCCCGACAAGGCCATCGATGTCATTGATGAATCCGGTGCGTCGCAAATGCTTGTGCCAGAAGCCAAGCGGAAGAAAACCATAGGCATCAAGGAAATTGAAGCGACCATTGCAACGATGGCTCGCATTCCGCCCAAGACAGTTTCCAAGGATGATGCGGAGGTGCTGCAAAGCCTGACGCAGACCTTGCAGCGCGTGGTCTATGGGCAGGATCCGGCGATTGAAGCGCTGACATCCGCGATTAAATTGTCGCGTGCCGGTTTGCGCGATCAGGAAAAGCCGATCGGCTCTTATCTTTTTGCCGGCCCCACCGGCGTCGGCAAGACAGAAGTTGCCAAACAGCTGGCCAAGGTGCTCGGCGTTGAAATGCTGCGCTTTGACATGTCCGAATATATGGAGCGGCATACGGTGTCGCGCCTGATCGGTGCGCCTCCCGGATATGTCGGTTTTGATCAGGGCGGTCTTCTGACAGATGGTGTTGATCAACATCCCCATTGCGTGCTGCTGCTCGATGAAATCGAAAAGGCCCATCCTGATCTGTTTAATATTCTGTTGCAGATCATGGATCATGGCAAACTCACCGATCACAATGGCAAGCAGGTTGATTTCCGCAACGCCATCATCATCATGACCACCAATGCCGGCGCAGCGGATATGGCGAAGGCTGCCTATGGCTTCACGCGCCAGAAGCGTGAGGGTGATGATGTGGAGGCGATCAATCGCCTGTTTGCGCCAGAATTCCGCAATCGTCTTGATGCCGTGATTTCATTTGGCCAGTTGCCGAAAGAGGTCATCGCCAAGGTTGTGGACAAATTCGTCATGCAGCTTGAGGCGCAACTCGCTGACCGGAATGTTAGCATCGAGTTGACGGACGAGGCACGGGCCTGGCTGGTTGAGCATGGGTATGATGACACGATGGGCGCGCGGCCCATGGCGCGCCTGATCCAGCAGACGATCAAGACGCCGCTGGCGGATGAAGTGCTGTTCGGGCGGCTCAAGGATGGCGGGGCCGTGCGGGTGATGGTGACGTGGGACGAGGTGAAGAAAACCAAGGTGATCGGGCTGGAGTTCCCTGAAAAGCCGATTGTGCCCAAGGCTGAGCCGGATGTCCGAAAAGCCACAGCGCGCAAGGAAAAGGCTGTGTCTGGCAAGGCGGCGGCTTCTGGCTCTTCCCCTCGCGCGAAAGTTGCGGCTAAAAAGCGTGGTCCCTCCGGGTCTGACGACTCAGATGGCGGCGGCCGCAGCGGCGATGGTCCCGGCGGCAAGGGCGGAGGTCTGAAAACAGTCCCCAAATTGCCCTTGTCCCGATCCTGATGTCTGACGGCTTCAGGATCGGACGGGGGATTGATGACCAGTCGTTACGAGCGCCGGCTGAAGCGCAAACGCTTTGAAGAGTTTCTGGCGTGGCCTGTGCTCATTCTTGTGATTGTCGTCGGCTGGTTCGTGTTCTCGTCCGTGTGGGACGGGTTGCGCGAGGCTGTGCCGGGGCTGAATGACCTGAAGGCGATTCAGGAAAAAGCCAAGCGTCAGTAAGATGGACGCGGGGTCCGGCCAGTCATCAAAACACTTCTGGGCTGGTGCACGGGATGCGTTGGCGTTGCCGGCGTGGATCGTCTCGCTGGCATTGATGGGCATTGGGCCCATGGCCCGCGACATCGGTTTTCCGGCTCTTGCGGCCATTTTATCCACCCTGCTGATGTGGGCTGGCCCCGCGCAAATGATATTTTTCGGCATGCTGTCTGCGGGTGCCTCCCTGACGGCTGTCGCCATTGCCGTGACATTGTCAGCCATCCGCTTGCTGCCGATGGCCGTGTCGATCATTCCGTTGCTGCGGCATTCCAAGCCTTCGCATGGCACATTGATTTATGTGTCGCATCTGGTGGCCGTCACGGCGTGGGTTGAAGGGATCAGGCGCTTGCCGTCCATGCCGCCAGAGGAAAGGCTGCCGTATTTTCTCGGCTTTGGCACCGCGTGCATGGTTCTGGCCACGATATTCACTGGGTTAGGATATTTTCTTGCTGGCACCGTGCCACTCACTGTTGGCGCAGCGCTGCTGTTCATGTCGCCTGCATTTTTTATCGTCTCACTTGTGGGAGGGGCGAAGTTCAAAGGCGACTGGTTTGCCGTCGGGGCCGGTTTTTGCATGGCGCCGCTGTTTCAATATCTGTTTGGCCGTGGCTCTGCCCTGTTTCTTACCGGCCTGATTGGCGGCACGCTCGCCTTCCTGTTGCGGCGTTGGGAAACGGCGAGGGCGGCCCAGTGAGCGCGTTCACCGAAACATTCGGCGCATTTGCACCTTATATGGTTTTGCTTGTCGCAGGCATATTGCCCAATGAAGTCTGGCGCTGGATGGCGGTGTGGCTATCACGCGGGCTGGATGAAAACTCCGCGATATTTGAATGGGTGCGGATGGTCTCCACCTGCCTTGTTGCCGGTGTTGTGGCGCAATTGCTGATCGAACCATCGGGCGCGTTGGCTGCTGTACCCGGGCCGTTGCGGTTGGTTGCGGGGATCATGGCAGTCGCGGGTTTTTTCATTTCGGGCCGGCGCGTGCTTGCCGGTGTCTTATCGGGCGGTCTGACCATTGGCATCGGCATGGCCGCGATGGGCGGCTGATTTCCAGCTGCTCTGTCTCACAACGCTTGCCCATACGTGCCGGGGCAACAATCATCCTGCCAGCGCGGCGCGAATTTTTTCTGCTTGTGCTGCAAGCACATCTTTCGCAGCCATTACGCCGGTGTGCGGTTTCATTTTCACGTCGTTCCAGCGCGGAATGATATGGAAATGAATGTGAAATACCACCTGTCCGCCCGCCGGTTCGTTGAATTGCTGAAGGGTTAGCCCGTCGGCTTGCATGGCTTGTCTGGCCGCGCGCGCAACTTTCTGCACCGTTGCCATCAGATGCGGCAATATATCAGCCGGCACATCAAACAGCGTACGTGCAGGCGATTTCGGGATCACGAGGCAATGGCCATCAGCGCGCGGCATGATGTCCATGAATGCAAATGTGTGTGCGTCTTCATAAATTTTTTCACACGGCAATTCGCCGCGCAAGATGCGTGCAAATATATTATTGGGATCGTAAGCTGTCATGGTTTTATCTTTCCGACTCTCGCCTTGATCGTAGAGATGAGAACAGGCTGTGAAAAGCATGACGCGAAAAAAAAGGCCGGAAATGATCCGGCCTTTCGTACGATTGTCATTATACCCGTTAGCGGGTGTCGGTGTAGCGGCTGGCGCGGCGGCGCATGGCCCCGCGTGCCCGCCAGTTCCTGCGGCGCCAGGAGCGGCGGCGCCAATAGCGGCGGCGGCCACCATATTGCGCAAATTCACCATCCTCTGGTGCAGCGGCTGTCGCAGCATTCAAGGCTTCATCAGCAAGGGCTGCTGGCGCGGCCTGTGCCGTTGTGGCGAATGTCGTTGCAAAGGCAGCAGCAGCTGTCCCCAGGCCGAGCATCCGCAAAAATCCACGACGTTCCATCATGTGACGTCTCCAATCTCTCAAACGAATTTTGCCCGATAGTAAACAGATGGGCGCTCTGGCCCAAACGGCAATACGCTGCACAAAAAAATCGGGCCATCAGGCCCGATTTTTCGCTCATGATTGCAACAGATTGGCTTACCAGCAGCGCCATACCGGCCCAAAAATGCCGGGGACCCAGCGGCAGCGGCGCGGGCGGGCATAATAGACAGGACGGCGATAATAGTAGACCGGACGGTAAACGCGGCGATAGGGGCGGCGCACGCGATAAACGCGGCGATAATAGCGCTGGGCAAATTCACCATCGCCCTTGTTGGCCGCAACGAGTTCATCAAGGAACTGGTCAGCTGTCTGCCCGGCTGGCGCGTTTACGGGAGCCGCCTGCGCCTCTTCAAGACCCACTGTGGACGCGACAGCGGCTGTCACCGCGCCGAGCCCCAGCAATTTCAAAAACCCACGGCGTTCCATGTTGGACTCCCTTGCCTTGTATCAAAAAAAGGGACGGCAGACCGTCTGCCGCCCCGCGTTTCACTTACCAGTAACGGCGGCGCCAATACCGGCGGCGGATGAACCTCCGGCGGCGGTAAAAACGATACCGCGGACGGCGGCGATAATAATAGTACTGCGCAAAATCACCATCCTGCGCAGTGGTGGTGGCGGCATCCAGCGTCTTGTCAGCAGGCGTGCTGGAGACGGGTGCGGCTTCTGCAATGGCAGGGGCTACAGACGCGAGGGCGGCTGCGGCAGCGCCGAGCCCAAGGAATTTCAAGAAAGATCGTCTCTCCATATCGTATTCCTCCTGTGCCGGAGCACGGTTGTGACGCCCGACTGAGGCGAGATTGGCGCGAAGCCGCCCAATCGGCAAGGGAAATTGATGGAGGGCAGGGCTGAATTGCGATGTGCGCAGGCACACACTGCAATCAGGGTGAATCAAGATCACGGCGAAAAGGCCGCAATTGGGCCAATTCCTCCTGCGCCGCCGCGACATGAGTGCGTTCCCGGCCCAGATAGTCCGCGACCGCGCGCCGCAGGGCCGGGTCTGCAATGTGATGGGCGGAATAGGTCGTCACCGGGTCATAGCCACGCAGCAACTTGTGCTCCCCCTGCGCACCGGCCTCGACTCGGGCCAGCTTGCGGGCAATCGCGAAGTCCATCGCCTGATAATAGCAGACCTCGAAATGCAGGAATGGATGGTCCTCAATGCAACCCCAGTGGCGGCCATACAGCGTGTCGCCGCCAATGAAATTGATCGCACCCGCGATGTAGTGCCCGTCACGCTCGGCCATGACCAGCAGGATGTGGTTGCGCATTTTTTGGCTGATCACGGAAAAAAACTGGCGCGTGAGATAGGGGCGGCCCCATTTACGCGAGCCGGTGTCACGATAAAACTCAAAAAAGCGATCCCATACCGGCTCCGTCAACGCATCGCCGGTGAGATGGTGGATGGTGATGCCATTGGCCAGCGCATCCCGGCGCTCGCGGCGGATAAGCTTGCGCTTGCGGGATGCCAGGCGGGCCAGAAAATCATCGAAATTTTCATAACCGCGATTGAACCAGTGGAACTGCTGGTCAATACGCTGCAAAAAATCGCGTGTGCCCAGAAACTCCCATTCCGCCTTTTCCAGAAAAGTTACATGAATGGAGGACGATTTTGTCTGCGCCCGCAGGGCCTTCAAGCCAGCGAGCAATGACGCGCGAGCCATTTCCTTGTCGATGCCATCGCGGATCAGCAGCCGCGCGCCGGTTGCTGGCGTGAAGGGAATACTGACCTGAATTTTTGGATAATACTGGCCGCCAGCACGTTCATATGCATCAGCCCAGCCATGATCAAAAACATATTCGCCTTGCGAATGTGTTTTTAAATAAACGGGTGCGCAGGCCAGCAACTGGCCCTGCTCATCTTCAACCAGCACATGGGCCGGGCTCCAGCCGGTGCGGCCGCCAACGCAGCCGGATTCTTCCAACGCCGACAAAAAACGATGATCGTTGAACGGATTGTAAACTGATCCGGCTGGATGGGCACAGGCATTCCATTCCGCTTCCGGAACCACCGATAGCGCACTGGCAATTTTTATGGTGACGCCAGTTTCATGCGGCGGCCAGGGGGGAAGTGGCTTGTCGGTTTCCATCGCTGCCATTCTGCCGTGCCAACCGGCACGCCGTTGCAATTATTCTGCCGTCTCAATCAGGCACAAAGCCTTCAAACACCATCTGGTCAGCATGGGCCTTGGCCCTTGCGCGGTCCTGAGCCGTGCGCACTGTCCATGTCATGACAGGCAAGCCCATGCCCGCCCGGCACAAATAGGGCGCGGCACTGGGCAAATCACCCACACGCCACGAAATAAAATCGGGCCGGGATTCGCCAAAATGCAGCAGGTTTGCCAGCGCATGCTTGCGCTGCGCATCCACAGTTTCATAATCGGGGTAAGAATAATCCAGCATTGCCACAATGCCGCAGGGAATTTTTCCATCCGCCAGTTTCTTGGCTTCGATCAACACATCAGGATCAAAGGATTTGACCCCCACGGGGCCGCGATATTCTTTCAGCGCCTCCATCGTGCGGCGGGTCAGGCGCAAATCTCCATCATAGGTGCTTTTGATTTCGACAATCAGCGGCACCTGGCCCGCAACCGTATCAAGCAAGGCTTGCAACGGCAAAATACGGTCAGCGCAGGCCTGATATTCCACGCCTGCCAGAGCCGCTGCTGACTGATCGGACACCTTGCCCCGACTCTTTGTCAGCCGGTCGAGGGTGAAATCGTGAAACACGACGGCTTCATTATCCGCCGTACGTTGCACATCACACTCAATGGCAAAATTTTTAGCGATAGCGGCGCGGGCCGCGCTGAGGGTATTTTCGATCACGCCCTGAGCGGCATCGTGCAGCCCGCGATGGGCGACAGGGCGGGCAACGAGAAAGGAAGCGCCGGTCATCATCTGTCTCTTGATTGTCTCTGGGTTATACCGGGGCGGCCACAGCTTATTTGATCTCGAACATGGCTTCGACTTCCACCGCGCAATCCATCGGCAGTTCTGCCACACCAATGGTGCTGCGGGTGTGGCGGCCGCGGTCACCCAGCACAGCAACCATCAGGTCCGATGCGCCATTCATGATGGCGGGCAGGGCAGCATAATCCGGGGTTGCATTGATAAATCCGCCCAGGCGGACGCAGCGCGTGATGCGCTCCAGATCACCCAGTGCGGCCTGCGCTTGCGCCAGCACATTGATGGCGCACTGGCGCGCTGCGGCCTGACCATCCGCAGCGGTGACCGTGCCACCCAGTTTGCCAATGTGCGCCGGTGCGAGCTTGCCATCGCCGCCAAACGCCAGCTGGCCGGAAATCACCAGCAGATTGCCGGTGATCACCCATGGCACATAATTCGCGACCGGTGCGGCAGGGGCCGGCAAAACAATGCCAAGGGTTTGCAGATTGGAAGCGACGCTGGTCATGACGCGGCCTTTTTTTTGTAAAATGCGTAACAGCAGTTGCGGGTGCAATACGTTGTTGCGCATCACCTCGCGCGCTGCAAGCCGTGCAGATCGTGCCGGGTTGAAACCGCGCGGTGAGCTTTCCGTCTCGTGTGATTGCCGCCGCCACAAAGCAACCCTATCTTTGCCGTGTTGGCCTGATGTGAAACTTGCCTTTGCATCTTATCCTGGAACCCTTCATGCGCTCATCGTCTTCCCCGATTCTCCTGTCTGCCTTGCTCTCGCTGGGGCTTTTGTCATCGGCGCAGGGCGCGGCGGCTGAGGTTGTCCCCCACAAGGCGCTGTATGATCTGACGCTGTTGCGCGCCAATTCCGTGCGCGGGGTCGAGGATGTGAAGGGCCGCATCGCGTTTGAAGGCGGCGGCTCTGCCTGCGAGGGTTATACGGCGACATTCCGGCAGGTTTTGCGCATGAGCGGCTCGGAAATGGAAACACGCCTGACCGATGTGCGGTCGACGACCTTTGAAGAGCCGGGCGGGCGCAACTTCCGTTTCGTGATCGACAAATTTCTGAATGGCAAAGAGGATGGCCGGGCGGAAGGGCGGACGGTGACGGGCAACAGCGGCAGTGTGGTGCGCATTGCCAAGCCGAAAGCCAATGAGGTTGCCCTGCCAGCTGACATCTCCTTCCCGACGCATCATACCAAGGCGCTGATTGAGGCCGCCAAGGCAGGCGCGACGACCCACACGACAAAAACCTATGACGGGTCCGATGACGGCCGCGCAATCTATGAAACAACGGCGGTTATCGGCAAGGCGATCTATGCAGATGTTGCCGCTGATGCGGCCGATGCCGCGATGGTCAAGCCGATGTCTGGCATGGCGCGCTGGCCGATGGTCATCAGTTACTTCAAGGCCGGCTCGGCCGACATGAATCCGGCCTATACGATGACCATGGAGCTTTATGAGAATGGCGTGGCGCGCGGCCTGCGGCTTGATTATGGCGCACTCGCCCTCAAGGGCGATCTTGTGACACTTGAACTCGGCAAGATGCCGAAATGCGAGTGAAACTCAATTCTCGCGTTGCGGTTTGGGCGTGCTGATGCCGAAAACCGTGCCGCGCTGCACGGCACCCCTGCCGAATTTTTCCCGCAAGGCGTAGATGGCCTTTTCCCGTGCCACTTCTTTTTTGACTCCAGTGTCCACAAGATCGCCCTTGTCGGCATCTTCCGGATCACACAGGTCACCGGCGCCGATGCCGATTAGGCGATAGCGGGTGCCGTCCAGCTCTTTTGCGAGCATATCGCGGCCGGCCTCAAACAGCCGCGTTGCGAGTTGCGTGGGCGGTAGCCCGCCACGGGTGCGGGTGCGCAATTCAAAGGTCGCCGATTTGAGCTTCAGCGTCACGTTGCGGCCTGCAAACCCCTGCTTGCGCAAGCGCAGGGACACTTTTTCCGACAATGCCAGCAGGGTTGCGGTCAGGATTTCCGGGTCGTTAATGTCATCATTGAAGGTTGTTTCGGCTGAAACGGACTTGGTCTCGCGGTCGATGCTGACCGGGCGCAGATCAATGCCGTTGGCGAGCCGGTGCAGCCGTGCGCCGTCCGCGCCAAAGCGCGCCATGAGGTCGCCCATCTCATAGCGGCGCAGATCACCCACCGTCTTGATGCCGGCCTGTTTGAGTTTTTCGGCAAACACCCCGCCGACGCCGGGAAGGATGTTCACCGGCTTCGGCGCCAGAAAGTCCACCGCCTCAGCCTGGCCGATGATGGAAAAGCCGCGCGGCTTGTCGAGATCAGAGGCAATCTTGGCCAGAAACTTGTTGTAGGACAGCCCGACCGAGATGGTGATGCCAATCTCCTGCTCCACCCGTTTGGCGAATTGTGCCAGCACAAGTGCTGGTGCAGCGTGATGAACAGCTTGTGTTCCGGCCAGATCCATGAAGGCTTCATCGATGGAGATGGGCTCAACCATCGGCGTCAGCGCAAACATCAGGTGCCGGACCTCGCGTCCCACGCGGGCATATTTCTCCATGTCAGGTTTGACCACCACGGCCTCTGGGCATGCCTTGAGGGCCTTGAACATGGGCATGGCTGAGCGCACGCCATGGATGCGCGCGATATAACAGCAGGTTGAAACCACACCGCGCTTGCCGCCGCCAACAATCACCGGCTTGTCGCGGATGGCTGGATTGTCGCGCTTCTCGATGGTGGCATAGAAGGCATCGCAATCGACATGGGCAACGGTCAGGCTGTCGCGTTCCGGGTGTGTCACAAGGCGCGGGCTGCCGCACGCGTCACAGCGCCGGCTGATGGCCGACGGGCGCAGACAATCACGGCAGAATGGCCCGTGATTCATGAAAATGTGAATCGATGGAGTCTGTTACGCATCGGGCTTCAACCAAAGTCAGAAGGCGTCCATGCGCCCGGCAGGCGGGCGCGCGCCGGGCCTATGGCTTCAGGATCAAGCGCTTCACCTGCGGCAAATTCGGTCAGCATCGTCTCATTGGCGAGCAAATGGTCAAGTACAGCTCCCAGGAAACCGGGCTCGGCAGCCGCAGCGCGAATATCCTCGCCCGCAAGGCCTGTCAGGCTCAGGAAACGCTCCAGCCGCTCGTCATCTGCCGCGAGATAAAGCAACGCCTTGATGCCAAGTGACTCGGGATCGGGTCTTTTGCCTGTGAACTTCATGAATGGGTTACCACTCTGGCTTACGGTTTCATCAAGATGTGTCTGTTAGGGATAAGAGCACAAGGGGGAAAGAGCCGCGGCGATGGATGTCGCGGACTCCCGGGTCGAGGGAAGGGTGATGGCGAAAACTGTCCTGATTGTTGAGGACAACGAGCTGAATATGAAGCTCTTCAACGATCTGCTGGAAGCGCATGGCTATGTCACGGTCAAAACATCGAATGGTGTGGAGGCGGTGGAACTGGCGCGTTCCCACAAGCCTGATCTGATTCTCATGGACATTCAGCTGCCGGAAGTATCCGGGCTGGAGGTGACGCGCTGGCTCAAGGCTGATGCTGATCTGGCGCATATTCCGGTTATTGCCGTGACTGCCTTTGCGATGAAGGGCGATGAGGAGCGGATTCGCGCCGGCGGGTGCGAAGCCTATCTGTCGAAACCGATTTCTGTGTCGAAATTCCTTGAAACCGTCCGGAATTTTCTCGGCAACTAAGTGTTCTGGAGTTGCGTAAATGTCGGCGCGTGTGCTGGTCGTTGATGATCTTTTTCCGAATTTGAAACTGCTCGAAACCAAGCTTTCGGCAGAATATTATGATGTGCTGACAGCAACCAATGGCCCGGATGCCATCGCCATCTGCCAGCAGGGCGCATGCGATGTTGTGCTGCTTGATGTGATGATGCCGGGCATGGACGGGTTTGAAGTCTGCCGCCGCCTGCGGGCTGATCCCAACACAACCCATCTGCCGATTGTGATGGTGACAGCGCTGGATCAACCCTCCGATCGCGTGAAGGGACTGGAAGCGGGCGCTGATGATTTTCTGACCAAGCCTATTGATGAGCTGGCGCTTTTTGCCCGTGTGAAAAGTCTGGCCCGGTTCAAGGAAATTACTGACGAGTTGCGCAGCCGCGCTGTGATGTCGCGCGAATACGGGCTTGGCGATCCGCTGGCTGCCGCTGCCGCCGAGACAGGTTTGCAAGGCAATATTCTGCTGGTTGAAGATCGCGCCAGTGCATCCGAGCGCATTATCCACGTGCTTGGCCAGCGCTATCAGGTGGTGCTCGAACCCAATCCGCAACAGGCTGTTTTCCGTGCGGCAGAGGCACAATTCGATCTGGCTATTGTCAGTCTCGGCCTCCAGCAAACGGATGGCTTACGCATTCTGAGCCAATTCCGCTCCCTTGAGCGCACGCGCCATATGTCGCTGCTGATGATCGGCGAAGCCGAGGACCGGCAGCGTTTTCTACGCGGGCTGGATATTGGCGTGAATGATTTTCTCATGCGCCCGGTCGATCGCAATGAATTATTGGCGCGCACGCGCACGCTCGTGCGCAACCGGCGGTTCGGTGAGCGTCTGCGCTCCAACGTCGCGACGACCATGGAAGCGGCGGTCATTGACCAGCTTACGGGCCTGCACAATCGCCGGTATCTTGATAAACAATTGCCGCAGGTTTTTGCCGAGTCCAAGCGTGATGAACGGCCCATGTCGGTGCTGGTGCTCGACATTGATAAATTCAAGGCCGTCAATGACACTTATGGGCACGATGCGGGCGATGAAGTCCTGAAAACATTTGCAAGGCGCGTGCGTGCCTGCGTGCGCGGCGATGATCTGCTGATCCGCTTCGGCGGTGAGGAAATTGTCATCGTCATGCCGGATACAAGCGAAGATGTCGCGACCTTTGTGGCCGAGCGCATCCGCGCGCGTGTCGAAGGCACCGGATTCGCGATTGACCGTGGCATGCGGCAAATTCCGGTCACAACCTCCATCGGCGTGGCACACCTGATGATGCATGACGCATCGCCCGACGATATTCTGAAGCGGGCGGACGCGGCGCTGTATCGCGCCAAGGCCGAGGGCCGCAACAGGGTGATCCGCGCGGCGGCCTAACCGGAACCATCATCCGTTCAGTCTGGCACTTGCACGACGCGGGCTGCCGCTTAATCTGCATGCACCGTGGCTCAGGTTCGCCCCTGAGTCGCGCTTAACTGTTCGGAATGCTCAGGTCTGCCGCATCTCCTGGGATTTTTCGTCAGTTGGCTGGCTTCGGCGCATACGGGATGGCCTTCCTGATGCTGCCGGGCCAGCCATTTCATTTCATGCCAGCCCTGCCCAACAAAAAAGGCGCCCAGTGGGCGCCTGATTGCTGTTCATGCGACTATTGAGCCGTCACTTCACTTGATCTTCGCTTCCTTGAACTCAACATGCTTGCGCGCAACCGGATCATACTTCCGCTTGGTCATTTTGTCGGTCATCGTGCGCGAATTCTTCTTTGCGACGTAATAGAAGCCAGTGTCAGCGGTCGAAACCAGCTTCACCTTGATTGTTACTGCCTTGGCCATAGCCTGATCTCCAAACGGGCAGGCCTGTGAGGCTGCCAAACTCAAGATGGCCAGACGTGATCTGGCCGGAAAGGTGCGTCCGTGTGCGGCAAAGATGGTCAAACGTCAAGAGGTTTGACCCGTCCGGCGGTGCTTACAGCAACTCCCGGACCCATTTGCGGCGAACCTCGTAGTAGAAAGGGACGGGCAAGTCGTGGCTGAAGCCAGCCGCAATCCTGTCTGCGAGCTCGCGGATCATGGTACGGGTGATGCCCGGCAGGTCGAGCTCCATCGCCTGGTCAATCGGCTTCCATACCAGCTCGGTCAGCTCGGAATCCGGGCCGACGATGCCATCGATTCGCTTCGCGATGGCTGAGGCGTCGATGGCGAAAAACCGGGTATCGAAGCGCTTGGGCCGGCGTGGTGGTGTAATGGCGCGCGATATAAAATGGATCGGCTCCAGATCAGGGAACACCCCATGGCTGGCAAATTGCGCCCAATCCCCCTCGGGCGGATTCTCCGGTGTGCCATAGTCAGCTGAACCGAGCAGCAGCCCGGTTTCCTCAAAACTCTCCCTGATGGCAGCCAGAGCCAACGCGCGGGGCCGGCTGGCGCTTGGCCGCGCACACCGGCTTGCCAGACGGCGTTCAACCCGCTCATCAAGCATACCGGCAGCTACCATCCTGCGATCGACCGGATCGAGACGGCCGCCGGGAAACACGAATTTACCGGGCATGAATTTGTGGCTGTCATGGCGCTTGCCGAACAAGAGCTGCGGCGTTGCCTTCGAGCGGTCGATGATCATGATCGTCGCCGCATCCTTGGGCCGCACATTGGGCCATTTCCGTTCGCGGGCTTCCTCGGTGAGAAGGCGCGCATAATCGCCGATGCTTGTCATGACCGCACACTAAGGTCCAAGGCGGGCTGTTCCGGTGCGCTGCTGAACCCGTGCATGCGCAACGCCCATTGCAGCGCGATGATCGCGCCTTTGACGGGCTGGAGGAGCGCCAGACCTAGGACGAGGCCCAATGTCGGCCATAACGCCACATGCACCCATGTCGGCCAGTTGGCTTCGGTTTCGGCCATGACGAGGCCGCCCACAACGATATGGCCAACCAGGAACATGACGATATAGGGCGGCATGTCATCAGCCCTGTGGTGGTGAAACGCCGTTCCGCAGGCTGTGCACTCAGGCTGAACCTTCAAGAACTTGCCAAAAATCCGGCCATCGCCACAATGAGGGCAGCGGCCAAAAAAGCCGCGCTTCATGGCGGGCCAGACCGGGCGGCTGGGAACAGTCATGCTTTCGCTCATCACCGATGTCCTTTCGGGGCGGGACGCCGTTTGGCGGGGCCGGCTGGGCCGCGCGATGCTCCCCGGCTTGTGCGACGTCCCAGCCGTGGCGGCAAGGGCAGACCCTTGCGCCCTTCGGATAGCATCTCGAACCGCAACGCACCGGCAACGGGGATGGCCTCGACGAGCTTGACCTCGACATCGTCGCCGAGCCGGTAACTCTCGCCCGTGCGCTCGCTGGTGAGGGCATGGTTGAGTTCATCGAAGGCGTAATAGTCGCGGCCCAGCGTCGAGGCCGGGACAAAACCGTCAGCCCCCGTTTCCGCCAGTTTCACAAACAGACCCGCACGGGTGACCCCCGTGATGCGGCCCGGAAATTCTGCACCGATCCGGTCAGCCAGATAATGGGCGATGAGACGATCAACCGTTTCGCGCTCGGCAGCCATGGCGCGCCTCTCGGCCGCAGAAATGCTGGCTGACACTTCTGCCAACTGGGCGCGAGTCGTATCCTTGGGCAAACCGTCACCACCAAAATGACTGGCGGTGACGAGGGCGCGATGCACGATCAGATCCGCATAGCGGCGGATCGGTGATGTGAAGTGGGCGTAGCGGCGCAAATTCAATCCAAAGTGGCCATAATTTTCTGCGGCATATTCCGCCTGTGCCTGCGTGCGCAAAATCATTTCGTTGAGCAGCGGCGCGTGGGGCGTGTCTTTGACGCGGCCGAGAATTTGGTTGAACAGGGCAGGGCGGACAGGGCCGCTCGCCGTGAGCTTGATTTGCACAGATGCGAGAATTTCTCCCAGCGCCCGCATTTTTTCCAGCGATGGCTCATCATGCACGCGGTAAATCAGGAGCGAACCTGCGCGCTCCAATGTTTCAGCGGCGGCGACATTGGCGAGGATCATGAATTCCTCGATCAGGCGATGGGCATCCAGCCGTTGGGGCGTAATGACCTTGTCAACCGAGCCATCTGGCTTGAGTTTTAATTTGCGCTCAGGCAAATCCAGATCAAGCGGTGCGCGCCTGTCCCGTGCGGCGCCCGCTGCCTGATAAGCGGCCCATAACGGGCGCAGAATATCATCAAGCAGTGGTGCGGTTTTATCATCGGCGCGGCCATCAATCGCGGCCTGTGCCTGCTCATAGGCCAGCTTGGCGCGCGACCGCATCATGATGCGATGAAAGGAGTGGGATTTTTTTTCACCAGATTTATCGAGGATCATTTTGACCGCCAGAGACGGCCGGTCCTCATCCTCACGCAAGGAGCAGAGATTGTTGGAAATGCGCTCGGGCAGCATCGGCACCACGCGGTCAGGAAAATAAACCGAGTTGCCTCGCAGCAGCGCCTCGCGGTCCAATTGCGATGCAGGCTTCACGTAAGCGGCAACATCGGCGATGGCGACGACAACAACATGTCCGCCGGGATTTTTCGGATCATCATCGGCATGGGCATAAACGGCGTCATCATGATCTTTTGCATCTGACGGGTCGATGGTGATCAGCGGAATATGACGCCAGTCTTCCCGGCCCGAGAGGGTGGCTGGTTTTACATGCTCTGCTTCGGCAATCACGCTGGCAGGAAATTCATGGGGAATACCATGGCTGTGGATAGCCACGAGGCTGATGGCTTTTTCAGAATATAAAGTGCCGAGTTTTTCCAGCACGCGCGCCTGCGGCGGGCCAATGCGCGCATCCTTGCCAATCGTTGCCGAGACCAGATCACCATCTTTCGCATCATTGGTGAAATGCAGTGGCACCATCAATTCACGGCCCATCGCCTTCTTGTCCACGGGAACAAGACGGCCCGAACCATCCGGGTTGCTGCGGAAAACACCAATGGTTGCGCGGGGCCGTTTGCCAATAACCTTGATGACACGGCCGCTCAATTGCTCCTGATCCGGATGCGTATTGTCGAGCCGCAACAAAACGCGGTCACCAATACCGGGAACCGGCTCGCCCATGCGAGGTTTGGCAGGCCGGATGATGTGAATGCGCGGGGCATTTTCGTCTGCCCATTCTACCGGCGTTGCAATCCATTCGCCGTCCACATCGCGCTCAATCACATCGCATAGAATGACAGATGGCAAATGTCCCGGCGCGCGATAGCTGCCGCCGCGATGACGTTCGACCAGCCCATCATTTTCAATATCCTTGAGAATGGCTTTCAGCGCGAGCCGGGCGTTCCCCTTGAGACCGAAATGGCGGGCCATGTCGCGCTTGTTGCCATCGTTGCCATGCTCGGCGAGATAGGCGAGCACGGCCTCCTGAGACAATTCCATGCGTTCGCCGCTTCTGGGCGGGCGTTCGCCCTTGCGGGTCAAAGCGGCCATTTCCGCACTGCGCTGTTTACGTGCGGCGCGGCTGCGGCCTATGGCTGGTGCTGAATTTTTCCGGTCGGGCTTTTTTGCCATGACAATGAATTAGTCCGGTTTGCGAAAAGGCTGGGTCAACAGCCTGTCAATGCGTTGCTCTGTGTCTGAACGAAATGCAGCAAGGCCAATGGTCATGCCATCATAGCCCTTCTGCGGTTTTGTAACATAAGTGCCAAACAGCCAGTCCCACCATGGCAAATTGAATCCGAAATTCGCGTTGGTTTCGCGGACATCAATAGAATGATGAATGACATGCTGGGCCGGTGTTACGACAAACAGCCGCAGCAATGGCTCCGCTCTGTCAGGAATTTTGATATTGGAATGATTGAAGAGCGAGGTCGCATTCAACACAATTTCAAAAACAATCACGGCCAGTGCTGGAATTCCAAGCAGCAGAATGGCGGCAGCCTTGATCAGCATGGACAGGATAATTTCCAGTGGATGAAACCGGAAGCCGGACGATGAATCCAGCTCAGTATCGGCATGGTGCATCCGGTGCAGCCGCCAGAACAGTGGGATTGCATGAAAAAGACGATGCTGGCCATAAATCAGAAAATCCAGGGCCAGGAATGAAATGACGCCCGCCAGCCAGGGCACGATTGCAACCTGATTGAACAATCCATAGCCATTGCTGGCAGCATACAAGGCGATACCGACACCGCCGAGCGGAAAAGCAAGACGCACGAGCAGAATGTCGAGAATAAAAATGCCCCAGTTGCCGCTCCAGCGCAGGGTGCGCGACTGTTTGCGCGCCCGCCATGGTGCCAGCGCTTCCCAAACCACCATGCCAACGAACACACAGGCGAAAACGCCGAGGCGTATCAGCGGCTCATTGGCCAGCGGTGTGTTCATCGGCTTTTCCACGTCATGATGGGCTGTGTCTGGCTTTGCCGTGATGCGGAGTATGATGTCCCCGCATGTTTCAGCTTGCCTGCTTTTTTGCTGCAATTTTTTTGGCAGGTGAATTTTTTGCTGGTGCTTTCTTGGCTGGTGCCTTCGCCGGTGCTTTCTTGGCCGAAGTTTTTTTGGCAGCTGGCTTTTGGGCGGCTTCCTTTGCCGGTGCTTTTTCTTTCACAGCGGCTTTTTTGGGTGCTTTTTTCGGCGTAGCGTCACTGCCGGTCTTGGCGCGCAGCCAGTTTGCCGCGTCATCGAGCGTGATGCTCTCGATGGAAAATTCCTTCGGAATGGTGGCGTTGATTGTGCCGTTGGTCACGTAAGATCCATAGCGGCCGGATTTTGCCACAATGGTGCCGAGCATATCGTCTTTGCCCAGTGCGCGGTCGCCTTCGCCAACTGTCGGTTCTTTCGATTTGCCCTTTTTGCCGCCGCCGCTGGCGGCTCGCGCTTTCAACAAGGCGATGGCGTCATCCAGTGTGATGGAGTCGCCTGTCACATCTTTCGGCAGGGTCGCGTTGATTTTTCCGTTGGTGACGTAGGCGCCATAACGGCCAGCTTTTGCGACAATTTTTCCAAGTTCAGGTGAGACGCCGATTTCGCGGCCCGGCGCGGTGTTGCCGCCGCGTGCCGATCCCATCTGTTCCTTGGTAATGATCAGGTCGATGGCGCGGTTGGCACCAATTTCCAGCACATCATCGTCCTTGCCGAGGCTCGCATAGGTTTTGCCATGCTGCACATACGGGCCGAAGCGGCCAAGGCCGGCGACAATTTTTTCGCCGCTTTCGGGATGTTTGGCGACCTCGCGCGGCAAGGCCAGCAAGGCCAGCGCGCGCTCCAGCGTCACGCCGCTTGGTGCCATGCCTTTGGGCAGGGACGATCGCTTCGGCTTTTCACCGCCATCCAATTGCACATAGGGTCCGAAACGGCCATCGCGCAGGGTGACATCGTTGCCTGTCACAGGATCAATGCCGAGTTTTTGCGTGCCGCTCGCCCCATCTTCACTGCCGGCTGCATCGCCGGTGCCTGTGGCTGATAATTGCCGGGTAAATTTACATTCCGGGTAATTCGAGCAGCCGATGAAGGAGCCGAATTTCCCCATTTTCAGCGACAATTGCCCGCCGCCGCAACTTGGGCAGCCCCGCGGGCTTGATCCATCAGCCTTGGCCGGAAAAATATATGGCCCGAGATAATCATTCAGGGCGTCGAGCACCTGCGTGGTGCGCAGTTCTTTCGTTTCCGCGACGTTGCTGGAAAAATCCTTCCAGAAGCGGTGCAAAAAATCCTGCCAGTTGAGATCATCAGCAGAAATCTTGTCGAGTTCTTCCTCAAGCCCCGCCGTGAAATCATATTCGACATAGCGCGGGAAAAAATGCTCAAGAAAGGCTGTGACGATGCGCCCCTTGTCCTGTGGCACGAGGCGTTTTTTGTCGATGGCAACATAGTCGCGTTCGCGCAGCACTGACAGGATCGACGCATAGGTCGAGGGGCGGCCAATGCCGAGTTCTTCCATGCGCTTCACAAGGCTGGCTTCGGTAAAGCGCGGTGGCGGTTCGGTGAAATGCTGGCTGGATTCGATCTTCTCTTTCGAGAGCGGATCATTCGCCTTCATCGGCGGCAGGCGGCGCGATTCATCATCCTCGCCATCATCATCCTTGCCTTCCTGATACAATTTCAGGAAGCCATCAAACAGCACGACCTGGCCTGTCGCGCGCAAATTGATGAGCTTGTATTTTCCGCCCGCAGGCACAGCGTCAATTTCCACCGTCGTGCGCATCATTTCGGCGGATTCCATCTGGCTTGCGACCGTGCGGATCCAGATGAGTTCGTAGAGCTTGGCCTGATCGGCATCGAGATGCTTGCGCACATGGGCGGGCAGACGGGCGGGGTCTGTCGGGCGGATGGCTTCATGCGCTTCCTGCGCATTTTTGGCCTTCACCGTATATTTGCGCGGCACGCCGGGTGCATATTTCGCACCGAATTCTTTTTCAATAACGCGGCGTGTCGCTGTCACGGCATCCGGCGCCATGTCAACGCCGTCGGTGCGCATATAGGTGATGAGGCCGACCGTCTCGCCGCCAATATCCACGCCTTCATACAGGCGCTGGGCAATCTGCATGGTGCGCGCCGGGGCAAAGCCGCATTTGCGCGAGGCTTCCTGCTGCAATGTCGAGGTGGTGAAGGGCGGCGAGGGGTGGCGCTTGGCCGGCTTGGCTTCAACACTGCCCACCGTGAATTTGGCGCCATCGAGGCCAGCCTTGAAGGCGGCCGCTTCTTCGCCGGAGCCGACATCAAGGCGCTGGATGCGCTTGCCGTCAGCGCCGACAAGGCGGGCTTCAAAGGCCGCGCCTTCTTTGGTTTTCAAATGCGCGATGATCGACCAGTATTCGCGGGCGATGAATGTCTCGATCTCGCGTTCGCGGTCACAGACAATGCGCAGGGCAACTGACTGCACCCGGCCAGCCGAACGGGCGCCGGGCAGTTTGCGCCACAGCACGGG